>NZ_CP136241.1:619768-929652 GCF_046529725.1 Methanosarcina hadiensis
ACCGGTGCTGAGGAAACAGGATCTTACCGCAACCTCAGCAGCCCTGTCCAGGTCCGCATCTTCAAGGACTATAAAAGGGTCAGACCCTCTGAGTTCGAGCACTAAGGGTTTTATCATCCTTCCGGCGATCTCTCCTATTTCAGCCCCCAATCTCACGCTTCCGGTAACTGAAACTCCGTCTACAATATCCTCATCAATGATTTCCATTGCAGTTTCAGCGCCTATGAGCAGCGTCTTGAATACGTTTTGGGGTAGCCCTGCTTCATTAAAGACTTTTTCAACCTCAAGTGCGGATCCTGGAACATTGGAGGCATGCTTGATCAGGCATACGTTTCCTGCGAGCATTGTGGGCACTGCAAATCTAAAGACTTGCAAGAATGGGGAATTCCAGGACATGATCCCAAGAATAATTCCAAGAGGCTCAAAGGTGATATAGATTTTTTCGGTTTCTGTTTCCGCAGATTCATCTTTGAGAAAGCCTGCTGCATTTTCTGCATAGTAATCGCAGATCCATGCGCATTGTTCTATTTCTTCAAGCGATAGCCTGATAGGCTTTCCCGTTTCCTTTGTAATTATCTCGGCATAAGCTCTCCTGTTCTGCCTTAGCACCCCGGATACCCGTGAAATATATGCCGTTCTCTTCTCAACCGAAAGAGAACTCCATTCTAAAAAAGCAATCCTGGCTTTTTCAATATGATCCTCGCAGTTCCTGAAAGATAATGCGTCATAGATCCAGTTTACTTCTTCAGTATAAGGATTAACGGATTTAATTTTCATAACCTTCCCCCAAAAAAGAATCCTTTAGTAATATTGGAATTTCAGATATTATAATTTAAGGACAGGTCGATTCTTAAAAAGGAACAAAATCTCTAAATTGCCTCCAGAACTTTATTCTCGAAATAAATTCAGGTTTTAAATTCAGATTTCCTCTGGCAGGCAAAAAAGTAAACTAAATAACGAAACTGTGTTTAGAAACTGGCAGTAATAATTATAAAACCGTAATATTAATTATAAAGCACTCAATTTTACATGGGGGGAAAATATGAGAAAAGCATTGCTTATTTTAATAGTTCTGCTTGGCGTATTCCTGGCTATAGGATGTGCAGAGCAGGGTGCTGAAGAAGAACCAGCTGAGGTGGGAACCCCAGCTGAAGAAGGAACTCCAGTAGAAGCCGTAACTGAAGTTGAAGTTGTAACCGAAGGAGTAGCTGTAACTCCGGTTCAGGAAGTAGTCGAAGTAACCGAAGTCGTGGAGGAAACTCCAGTTGTAGCCGTAACTCCGGCTGAAGCCACAACTCCGGCCGAAGATGAGACTCCAATGGAAGATGTAACTCCGATGGAAAATGAAACTCCGATGGAAGACGAAACTCCAGCAGGAGGCGAGACAAACCAGACCCCGGGAGAAACTCCAGGAGTAATTAGAGTAACTCCCAGCCAGTAATGAATTGTTTAAATAATAATTCTGGAAATCTATCTAATCCATCGTTCTCTACTCTGTACTTCGGTATTAATACATGAGCTCTTTAACACATAGCGACAGCTACATTATCTTGACTTAACAGCCAGAATAGGAAAATATGAGTTTGGATTCCTCGGAAAAAGAACTCTATTATCCATAAGAAGCTCATCTGACCGATGCAGTGGTAATAAGGGTGTAGATATACTTAAAAATGTTAATTTAAAAAACGTTTTTGTTTTTTTTGATTAAACCCTATTATTCTATTCTGCGGTTTTCTCAACATTTTTACTTAAAATATATTTGTAATTTTTAAAATAATATCTGAGTAAATATAATTCTTAAGTAGGCTTTTAAGCTGGTATATATTATTTTAAGTTTAAATTGCTGGTCAAACTCTGGACCGTAAGAGAAAGTATGTTCAGAAATTAGTAGGAGATATTATAAAATAGAAACTATTAATTATAAAACACTCAAATTTACATGGGGGAAAATATGAGAAAAGCATTGCTTATTTTGATAGTTCTGTTAGGTGTATTCCTGGCAATAGGATGCGCAGAACAGGGTGCTGAAGAAGGAACTGCTGGAGAAGAGCCAGCTGAAGAAGGAACACCAGTTGAAGCTGTAACTGAGGTTGAAGTTGTAACCGAAGAAGTAGCTGTAACTCCAGTCCAGGAAGTAGTGGAAGTGACCGAAGTCGTGGAGGAAACTCCAGTTGTAGCCGTAACTCCGGCTGAAGAAATGAATGAAACAGAAAATGAAACCGGAGTAGGAGGCGCTACTCAAGAAGAAATTATAGCTGAAGAGGAAATGACAGCCGCAGAGGAAGAGAATAATGAAACCGGAGTAATCCGTGTAACTCCTACCAACTAAATGACGGAAATAATTGTCAAAATTTTGCTTTTTAATTCTGGCAAGTCGCAGTATGAAATCAGGTAGTATCTTAATATGGGTGGATAAGGGTTATCAAAAGCAAATGGAGGTGTATTAAATATAGTATTTAAGTCTGATAGGCAGAATAAGATACTTCTATGATTTACTTCTCGGAAAAGCATCTATATACATCTTATTCTGCTATCAGGTATCAAATATTTGGAAAGGTTGCAAAGACTCAGTAGTTTGGTCAGGAAGGATCAACAGATTGCAGGATTACAGGCCTGTAAAGATGATGAAATCGTCTAAAAAATGGGTTGAATCCCCTGTATTAAGACATTATTCGAACGTGGCCAGTTCGAAAATCTTATCATTTTGAT
The DNA here is from genome assembly GCF_046529725.1 of Methanosarcina hadiensis. Taxonomy (GTDB): domain Archaea; phylum Halobacteriota; class Methanosarcinia; order Methanosarcinales; family Methanosarcinaceae; genus Methanosarcina; species Methanosarcina hadiensis. Next base: position 622,478 of record NZ_CP136241.1, read on the forward strand.
CCCGGAGCCTTTAAAAAACAGCTATTATTTTTCGTGCTGGAATATATAGCTTTAAATATGCTATTCTCTGTACTATCCTCTTATTGAGGTCAGATTTATTCTTTCATGTCTCCCGGGTTATTATTCTTTCATATTTCTCGGGTTACTTAATTTATTAAAATAGCCTTATTTTTAATAGTTTCCTTATTCTAATAATTGCAGGCCCCTCGAGAAAAAGAATTCTTTGAATAGCCATGCCTGCCTTTCAATTTTACTCAATGCATGAAATAATAAGAAGAAATATGTTCAGAATCTAGTAGGAAAATATAAAATCAGAACTGTTAATTATAAAATACTGATTTTTCATGGGGGTAAATATGAGAAGAGAACTGGTTATTTTGCTAGTCTTGTGTAGCGTGTTTATGGCAATAGGATGCGCAGAGCAGGGTGCTGAAGAAGGACCTGCTGGAGAAGAACCAGCTGAAGAAGCAACTCCGGTTGAAGCTGTAACTCCGGGGCCAACTGTGACGCCGGTAGATGAAGAGGCAGCAACGGAAGAAACACCTGGACTCCCAATCAATGGTGAGACTGTTGAAGTTATGATAGAGGATAACGCATTTAACCCGGCTACAGTGAATATATCCGCAGGTGATACCGTAAGATGGACTAACCTTGATTCAACTCCTCATGCCGTAAGAGGGCCCACTTTTGGGATTGAGAATCTTGGTCCGGGAGCTTCATATGAGTTCCTGTTTACGGATCAGGGCACCTATGAATACTATTGCTCAATTCATCCAGAAATGCGGGGAACTGTAATAGTGGAGGAAGAGTAAGGGCTTTTGAGCTGACAAAGGGTTAGATCCGGGCCCTGTTTTTCTGAATTTCCTTCAAAAAATAGTCGGTTAAAAACAATATTTTTTAAAATAAAACCTTCATTTTTTTCTGCTTATTTTTCGTCTACTTTTTTTCTTACAAAGTCATAGATCATTTCTGCAACGTTAATCCCGCAGCACTCCTCAAGCCCTTCAAAACCAGGGGAAGAATTAGCTTCACAGACTTTAAAATGGTCGCCGTCAAAGAGAAGGTCGATGCCAGCTATATCAAGTCCGAAGGTGCGGGCAGTTTCTGCAGCTAGCTTTTCTATTTCTGGCGTCATTTTGAATTTACGGACTGCACCACCCCTGGAGTAATTGGACTTGAAGCTGCCAGCCAGAGCTATGCGTTCCATACAGGCAACTGCCCTGCCCCCTATTACAAGAACGCGGAGATCTCTTCCTATGCTGGATCTAATGAATTCCTGAAGAATAATATTCGCGCTGGGATTAGTTATGTGGATCAGTTCCATGAGATCACGGAAATTGTCATGGTTTTCGGAAAGGAAGATGCCTTTGCCCATTGAGCCGGAAAGGGCTTTTACTATCAGGGGGAAGCCCAGGTATATTTCAACGAGGTTTATGTTGACAGGATTTTTAGCAAACATTGTTCTGGGAGAGGGGATCCCTCTTTCAGCCAGGATTTGCTGGGAATAGAGCTTGTCCTTTACCGTGTCAACACTTTGGGAGGAATTAATTACACATACACCCAGGCGCTCAAGGTGGCGGATGACTGCAAGTGCGAAATAGGTTGTGCCTGCTCCCATTCTTGGCAGAAGGAAATCAGGGAGAGAAACAACTTCGCCATCGAGGAGTATGCTTTTTCTGTCATCCCCTGTTACTATGATGTCGAACTGGTCAGGTTTTACAACCCTGAGCTCTATTCCTTTCTCAGCCGCAACCTCAATAAAACGGTGAATTTCATACGCGTCAGGCTTCAGTTCGGCAGCCGTACTCTTATAAAGAATCCATCCTTTCATCCTTTTATCCGCTCTGTCCCGTGAGAAGTGTTTTTAAATTTAGAGAAAGATATATAGCTATTGGAAAAGCTTTTCCAATATATAGAGCTATCCTTTTCCTCTCTCGTACCTTTTGCTGGAATCTTTTCTGCATTTTCTGATCTTTTATTCTCTCAGGCTCATAAGCTCACCAAGCTGGTGCTTTATAAGCTTTATCTTCTCAAAGCGGGCTTATAAAACATAGCATCCCCTTCGTTTAACAGGGAAAGACTGTTCTTTCCGGTTATTTGCTTGAATTTTATTGCAGGAGTAAGAGAGGGTAATAATAGAGAAAAATAGACAAAAGAGAGAATGAAAAATAGAGAAAAATAGACAAGAAAGGCCAGAGTGTAATAAGACAGAAATATAAAAGAAAATTATTAAGAGCCGCAAAATAAAGTCCGGAAAGAGGAATTTCTCCGGATTACTCGACGCCTCCCCCGATTTCTGCATATCTGGGATCAATCTCTATGGCTTTCCTGTACGCATCTTCAGCCTCATCTTCACGTCCAAGGAAACTCAGGCAGACAGCTTTTCCAAACCAGGAATCCGCAGCGTTCGGGTCAAGCTTAAGAGCTCTTTCATATACATCAAGGGCTTCTTCAAAGCGCTTCAGCTGAGCCAGCACAAATCCCAGGCTTGAATAAGCTTCCAGATATTCAGGGTCAAGCTGTACGGCTTTTCTGTAGGCTTCTACAGCCTCATCAAATCTCTGCATCTGGCTGAGAGTAAAGCCTTTGTTGTACCAGACATCGGAATTTTCGGAGTTAATTTTGATTGCTTTATCAAAAGCATTAATTGCTTCATCATATCTTTCGAGGTTTTCCATGTCAATGCCCATATTGTTCCAGGCGTCATCGTTTTCAGGGTCTATTTCCACGACCTTTTCATAGGCTTTCATAGCCTGCTTGAAACTGCCAAGGCTATCAAGGTCTACTCCTTTGTAATACCATGCTTCAAGAAACTCCGGATCAATCTCAAGGGCTTTATCGTATGCAACTATAGCCTCGTCGTAGTTCCCCATCTGTCCGAGAGCTATACCCATTCCCGCCCAGGCTTCTTTGTAATTCTGGTCTTCCCTCAGGACCCTATTGTACGCATTAACAGCTTCTTCATATCTTCCTGCCTGGCTGAGGTTCAGGGCCTTTCCATACCAGGCATTGGGATAGTCAGGCTTCAGCTCAAGCGCCTTTCCATATGCCTCGACTGCTTTTTCGTACTCTCCCACCTGGGAGTAAGAAAAAGCCATATTATTCCAGAGATCTGCGTCTTCGGAATTGATCTTAACAGCTTCCTGATAGAGTTTAAGGGCTTCTTCAAACCTTCCCAGGCTTTCAAGAGCTGCTGCCTTATTATTTAACAGGTAGATATTTTGCGGATCTTTGTCTATTGCCTTCCCAAACGCAATTACGGCCTCGTTGTACTTTCCAAGCCTGAGAAGATCAAGCCCGCATTCATTAAGTTCAGCTGCAAGAATTTCGTTGCTGACTTCTTCCTTTGATACACTCCCCGAGTCGTCCAGAACGTACATATCCAAAGAAACCGATCCCTTTCCGGTCTCAGTTTTCTCTCCTTTTTCTTCTGTGACGGTTTTGTCCTTTGGTTCTCCAGAATTCATGTCAAAATTTCCTCTAATATCCTTTAAATTAAGTCCCACTATTTTTTGCCTATACGCGTTCGTTATCTACTTAAGTCTATTGTTCTTTATGATCTATAAATCTGTACTTAATGGCTTTTATAGCCTCTCCCTAAAAAATAGTCTGAGATGTCCAGAAAAAGGAAAAGAAAATAGAAAGAAGCGAGAATGATTTAGAAAAATGAAACCGCCTCACGATACTCAAGAAATTGCCCGGGAAAACATGCCGCAAAACCATCAGAAATTCCTGAAAGCTATTCTTTTTGATATGGATAATACTCTTTTTGATTTCATAGCAGTAAAACTAATTGCATGCAGGGAGATTCTTTCCTACCTCGAAGGAGGGGATAGGAAACTTGAACGAGACCCTGCAGAGCTTTTTAGCTATTTCCTCAGAGGAACTTACGGGTTTGAGGATTACGAGAACATAAAGGACTACATGCAGGGAAGAAAACTCTTCACGGCAAAGGGATACAGAGATTGCTGTGAAATCTATGATAGAGAAAAACTACAAAACCTCGAGCTATATCCCGGCGTAAAGGATACCCTTAAGAAACTGAAAAAACTTGGCTTCAGGCTTGCAATAATAACAGATGCAGACAGGTATCATGCCCGCGCAAGGCTTGATAGAGTGGGTCTTCTGGATTCCTTTGAACTTCTTGTAGCTGCAGACATGACAGGTACGAAAAAACCGGACCCCGCCCATTTTCTCTATGCACTTGATGCGTTTGGGTTAAAGCCGGAAGAAAGTCTTGTGGTTGGCGATAGCATCAAAAGGGACATAGTTCCTGCTCGCAGGCTGGGCTTAAAAACAGCCTATGCTTCCTATGGGGACTGGAGACCTTTTGAGGAAACCGGGCAATGTTTCGACTTCCAGCTTAATGCGTTTCAGGATCTGATGAAATGCGTTTACATGCTTAATGGGGATCAGATCCAAACGGGCTCTCAAATTAAAGACTGATTTCCATAACACCTGAAGAAGTCATAGAATAACAATAATGAATCAAAGGATAACGATAATAACAGAACAGAAGACATTTCAGACATTTGCAAAGAAAAAACGAAATGAATCACAAGGATAACGATAATAACAAAACAAAAGACATTTAAGACATTTGCAAAGAAAAAGGCTACTGAAGAAAATATATTTTTAGCCGTTATACCTTTTAATTCCTGGCTGTTTTTCCGGCCAACGGCTTTTCCAGCTCTGATATGCAGTTTTTCTGGGGCAATGCTATACATTTAAATCTTTAGATAAGGTCAGAATATATCGGGTTTATATCTACTGCCCTTTCATATGCTTCCATTGCTTTCTGGTGTTTCTTAACCCTGTCATAAACTATTCCTTTACCAATCCAGGCTTTTGTGAAGCTCGGGTTGATATCTATAGCCTTTTCGAATGCCTCAAGAGCTTCTTTGTATTTCTCAAGATCTCTCAGGGCAATTCCTTTGTTGTACCAGAACCTTGCATTCTCAGGATTTGCTTTGATTTTGTTGTCAAAAATCTCAACTGCTTTTTCGATGTACAGTTTTGCTTCATCAGTTTTTCCGAGCCAGCGTAAAGCGACTCCTTTATTGTAGAGAGCTTTTCCGTTACTCGGGTTTAGCTCCAGTGCCCTGTCAAATGCATCAACAGCTTCATAATAACTTTTTATCTTGCAGAGCCCCATGCCTTTTTTGCACCACTCGCTTGCACTCATGGCGCTTATATCATACTTCTTTGCATAGATCCGTATAGATTTCTCAAGGTCGTCCATCGCGTCTTCATATGCTCTCATCTCCCTGAGTGCCATCCCTCTTCTATACCAGACTTCAGGGTCTTCCGGAGCAAGACTTATAGCCCTGTAAAATGCGTCAAGAGCTTCTTCATACTGCATGAGACCAAGAAGAAGTTCAGCTTTAGAGCACCATGCTCTGGCATCAGCAGGGTTGATCTCAAGGGATCTGTCAAGAGCACTGAGTGCCTCATCATATTTCATAAGATTTTTTAAGACAATCCCTTTGCTGAACAGGATTTTTGGGTTGTCAGGGCTTATTTCCAGAGCCTTATTGAAAGCGTCCAGAGCTTCTCTAAACCTTTTTAATTCCTGGAGTGCAACGCCTTTATTATACCATTCATTCGAAGTCATAACTCACCACACCTTTTTTTGGGCTATCCTTTTTCCACCGCTTTATCACACATCTACTTTGAACAACAATATTATATGCTTTCAGGGCGTTAAATGGATTTTGTACTTTAATTCCTTATCAAAAATAAGGATAAATAAATAGTAACGCATAATAATTTATGTTTTATTCTTTTTTAAACATTGTGAAATATTCCCATACATTTTCATTTTAAATCTAGAGTCTCCTGAGCATAATTTTGTTTCAGGCCCATATTTAGAAAAATTATCATATATTGTCCTATGTTTTAATAAATTTATTATTGACTTACAAAAATAAAAGGCTGACTGACTCTATATATTCGTCCTTCTTTTAAATACTCAGGTTCTATTTTTTGTTCAGAAAAAGTTTTCTGAAATTCCGGATAAAGTTGCGCAGGAATTTCTGGACAAAAGGGTAATCTTCAGTCTAGCTCATGTTGATGTTATTGTTTCTCTCACCAATATTGAGGTTGCGGCAGAACTTCCAGAAAACTTCATTGTAGCTGTTTAATTTTGCAAAAAAAATCTGATTTTTTGGATAAATGGGTCCAATATAAAAGTTATATTTTTAAATGGATCCTAGTTTTTAAAGAAAAATCTACCTGAAAATTAATTTAATAGAATTAAAATAAAGCAATCTTACATAAAATAATTATAAGCTATCTCAGGCATATCCTGAATTAAGGCTAAATTATTTTGATCTGATGTGATTTAAACTCAAACCAGATAAATTGATAAGATAAATTGGAAGAATTTATCATTGGGTTCTGCTTGGAAATGCATCTTAAGATATTAATAAATAATATTCTTAAGATGTCTCCAGAAATCGTTGAATTTAACCTCAGAGTATTCTGCCATCATAAAGATCTAAAAAGGAAAAGAAAGGAAATTCCGCCCCAAATAAGCCGTTTTTGATATGCCATTGATTATGGAAAACGAATTGTTTTCAGGATTTAGATTCGGCCACGTCTTATAACCATTCCAATCCTTGCTCTCAATTCCTGAGAATTAACGGGTGAAGCAATATAATCATCGGCTCCGTACTTGAAGGCTTTAATGCTATCTTCTGCTTTATTCTTTTCACTCAGCACCATAACAGGAATCCACCAGTATTTCGGGCTGGTTTTAAGCTGCCTGCAGATCTCAAGGCCTTCCTTATCGAGAGAAGCTGTATCAAGCAGTACGAGATCCGGTCTCTCTTCACTTACGGTTTTAAGGGCTGGTAATGTGTTCGGGATATTTACAACTTTGTAGTTTTCAGCTTCCAATGCCTTCTTAAGGTCGTGGTAGTCATTGTGCCCATTTCCCATAATCAGGATCTTTTCCCTGACATCCTTAAGGTCCGCAATCCGAGCTTTCACCGCATCTTCAGAAATTGAAAGAATGCGTGCAATATTCTTTTCACTTATTTCTGGCTGTTCTTTTAAGAGTTTTAATATTTCATTGTTAAGATCATTGTTATACATTTTCCCTCCACCTCATACAGTATATATTTTCTTAGGTATTAAACATTTCTAAAATATTTATATTCAAAGTGTACGCAAAAATGTAAGCAGTGACCCGAAAGGAAGCGGAGTTATCCAAATATTTAGGGGGATTTCATATGAATCGCCTGGCCACCCAATTCGGAGATAAGTTTATAACCCTAAATAACAAGTTAATATTGGAAATAAGAATCACTTACGGAGAACAGCCACCTCTGAGATGATAACAATGGATGCACTTGAGAAGATCTTTGGAAAGACCGCACAGATGACCGTCCTTAAAAACCTTATCGAGCACCAGAACGAATCAACATACCTGTCTGGAATAGCAGAAGAAACAGGCCTGTCGCACTCCAGCGTATCAAGAGTAATTACCCCTCTAATAGAGTCGGGTATTGTCATAGAAAAGCCTCTTGGTAAGCAAATCCGTACCTTCCAGCTGAATATGGATAGCGACGCGACAAAATTGATCATAGATTTTAGCAATAAAATTAACCAGATGCTGGAATAAGCCTTAAGGCCAATCTACAAGTGCCGTCTAAGCTGAGGCAGGAGTTTTGCTGTCCTCTTTTTGGCTTTCATACAGGTAGTGTTGACTCTTGGATTTCTATTTTCGGTTTATATTCCAGTATATTTTAGAGAATCGCATCAAATACAGGTACGGGTTTGAATTGCAGGTAAAGGTTTAATTACAGGTAAAGGTTTAAGATTGCCCTGTAAGAACACCTGTACCATGAGAGTTTTCATTAAACTATTTCCAGGCCAGCCTTTATCAGGCTTCCTTACCGGCGTGGTATGCGCCCTTTCAGGAACACCTTTTTTACTTGATCTTTTCTACATACCCGTTTGCAGCAGTGGCTGCAATTGCTCCATCCCTTACTGCTGCAACAAGCTGCCAGATAGGAGTATCACTGCAATCTCCTGCGGCATAAATTCCTCTTTCTGAGGTTTCCATCCAGCGGTCGGTTTTGATAAAGCCTTCGTTGTCTTTTTCCACGTTAACGAATTCCGTGTTCGGGTGAATTCCTACATAAATGAAAACACCGTTAGTAGAAAGCTCATGGGTTTCTTTGCTATTTACATTCTCCAGGAGAACTTTTTCTACCTTTTTAACTCCTTCCTTGCTCCCTATGATCTCCAGGACACGCGTATTGAGCATTAACTCAATGTTTGGCATTTCAGTCATTCTGTCCTGAAGAATCTTTGCAGCTCTCAAATGGTCCCGCCTGTGGACAAGGTATACCTTCTGTGCAACCTTTGCCAGGAAAAGAGCATCCGTAACTGCGGAGTTGCCGCCTCCCACAACAACTACGGTTTTGTTTTTGAAAAAAGGTCCGTCACAGATCGCACAGTATGAGACTCCCTTGCTGATAAGCTCTTTCTCTCCGGGCACACCAAGTTTTTTTGGATTTGCACCTGTGGCGATAATCACTGCTCTTGCTTCAAGGTCTCCATCATCTGTTGAGACAATTTTTTTTGCACCTTCAGCCCTGACCGAAAGGACTTCAGTAATTCTGGTTTTTACCCCTACACCCTCAGCATGCGTTCTGTATCTTTCCATAAGCTCAAGTCCGGAAATCGATGGAAAACCGGGGTAGTTCTCTACAATATCCGCCATCGAGATCTGGCCGCTTATCTCGTTCCTTTCCAGAATAAGGGTATCAAGCCCGAAACGTACGGCATAAATTCCTGCTGAAAGCCCTGCAGGCCCCCCTCCTATTATAATCAGATCATACATATTTAGTCTCCAGAACCAGAAAAATATACTCGAAAAATAAAGTTTCAATCATCTTTATGCGATACGGGCTATTGCATCGGCTTTCTTTGGTAGACCTGTAAAAGCAGGCTCCCCATCTATAAGAGTTGTGGGGACACCAACTATACCGTGCTTATCTACAAGAGCCTGCCCCTGTGGACTCTCAACATCAATTTCCTCGTATTCAAAATCGTATTTTGATTTAAGGTCGCTCCAGAATCTGCGTGTTGCCGGACAGGCAGTACACCAGGTAGCATGAATAAGTGTAACCTTTGCCGTAAAAAGACACCTCCAAAAACTACGATTGTTAACCCTCATTCCCATTATTAATTTCTAGATATAAATACATTAAGCGTATCTGTAAATCAAAAATAAAGTTAAAAACCCTTCGGATAAGTGTAGCGCCAAAAGCTTTAAACCATTAAGCTCTTTAAGCGGGTATGCTCACATTTATAGGGCTGGGTCTTTTTGATGAATATGATATCTCCTTAAAAGGACTTGAAGCTATTAAGGAAGCCGATCTTGTATACGTTGAGTTTTATACCTCCTGCCTCATGGGGACAAACCTTCAAAAAATGGAGAAACTTTACGGAAAGAAGGTCCATTTGCTCTCAAGAGAGGACATTGAACAGCAACCTGACTGGCTCGATAATGCGAAAGATAAAAAAGTTGCTTTCCTCACAGGCGGGGACACAATGGTTTCCACGACTCACGTCGACCTGCGCCTCAGGGCTGAAAAGCTCGGAATAGAAACTCGCCTGATCCACGGGGCATCCATTACCTCAGCAGTCTCAGGGCTCACAGGGCTCCAGAACTACCGCTTTGGAAAATCTGCAAGTATTCCTTATCCCTACGAAAGCAGGCGAGGGACGAAAGTCATTTCTGAAACTCCCTATGATACCATAAAACAAAACTCTGCATCCGGGCTTCACACTCTTGTTTTTCTGGATATCGATAAAGATAAAGGATACATGTCCGTTAATCTTGCCCTTGAACTTCTTCTTGAGGTTGAGAAAAAGAGGGAAGAAGGAGTGATGAGCAGGGCTATTGCCGTGGGAATAGCAAGGGCAGGCTCGGAAAAACCTGTAGTAAAAGCCGGCTATGCAGAAGACCTGAAGAATTTTGATTTTGGAAATCCTCTCCATATCCTGGTTGTTCCGGGAAAACTTCATTTCCTGGAAGCTGAAGCCCTTGTAAAGCTCGCAGCCGGACCTGAAGAAATTATAGAAAATATTGAATAAAATTCAGAACAGGTCGAAACTGAGGAAGATAAGTCGAATAAATAGAGTTAAATGATTCTCGTCGAATAAATAGAGCTAAAAGACTCTCTGGTGGTTAAAAATGCCTGCAGATTTGAATGAAAAGGTTAACAGGTACGAAAATATGCTAAAAAGGGCACTGCAGAAAGCAAAGTATGCCCCAATACCAGACTCCCATATGTATGCAGTGGCAGAGGATTATTACACAATGGCTGAAGCCTACTATAAAGACGGGATCTACTTTCTTGAAAATAGCGACCCTGTAAATGCCCTTGCATCCTTCAGTTACGGGCATGCCTGGCTTGATGCCGGAGCAAAACTGGGAGTCTTTGCAGTGGACGATGAAACCCTTTTTACGATATAAGCAGGGCATTAAGGTTATAGGGGGATATTAGAACTTATAATTGATCTTATCTAATACCGATTGATAGGAATTGGTAGACATTGAGTTACAGAGGGATATCAGAACTTATAATGGATCTTATAAGCCGGATTAAGAATCCAAAAGCTTAAACTGAAAAACCATATAATACGTAAAACTTATAAATACAAACACGTATTCGAAGCCGAAACAATTTCCTTACTTTACTCTATTCTTTAGATTTTAGTAATTTTTCCCTATAAGGGATGATCTTAAAAACGTATACTATAACTACGGTGGAAAATTATGAAGAACTTTCATGTGGTACTTGAAGCAGCTTGGTTGGTTAGAGATGTAAAAACGGCTGACGATGCAATAGGGGTTGCTATTTCTGAGGCTGGAAAGCGCCTGAACCCCAAACTCGATTTTGTAGAGGTAGATGTGGGAACTACATCCTGCCCTGCATGTGGTGAGCCTTTCAGCAGTGTTTTCATAGCAGCAAACACCGCCCTTGTAGGACTTATTTTTGAAATGAAGGTTTTTGATGCCGAATCTGCAGAACATGCGGAAAGGATTGCAAAATCAGTGATAGGGAAGTCTCTGCGAGATGTCCCGCTTACAGTTGTTGAAGTTACGGAATTCGAACGGTCAGGAGAAAAAGGCGAACAGCAGCAAAAAGGTAAGGCAAATAAATAAAAAGGTTTCTTTCTTTAGATGTGTTAAAACGTCAGGTAGAGGATGTCTTACCTATCAGACTTTTTACCCGATCAGCTTTGTATAGCAGAGTTTTCTTATTCAATCAGCTTTGTATAGCAGAGCTTAATAGCTATCAGGCCAGAAGATGGAGTCTGTCCTGATATCTGTACAGCAGAAGCAGATAAAATCAATAATTTTATCTTTTTCTGAGTTTCTAATTCATCTATCTTTTAAGATTTATTCAATTTTGAAATCAACTCCCTGGTTCCCCCCGGACCTGAAAAAGAGGAAACTTCATGGACAGGATAATTTCTGTAGTAGGGCATACTGCCCTTGATTATATCGTAAACGTTGAAAATATCGCAGGAAAAAACGAGTCTTCCCCTGTAATTGATTATGAAGAATACCCTGGGGGAGGGGCTGCAAATATTGCGGTTGCCATTGCAAAGCTGGGAGGAAAAAGCCAGCTAATATCTCCCGTTGGTACGGATTTTTCAAGCTCGGGATATGAGAAGCTTCTTCAGGAAGCAGGCGTTGACCTTTCCCGCCTCTACAACATTGAAGACCGGAAAATTTCCAAAGCTTTCATTTTTACGGATAGGGAAGATAACCAGACTACCTATTTTTACTGGGGGGCTTCATCCAGATTTGAGGAACTTGAACCCCAGCCTGCAGATTTTGTGCATCTTGCAACGGCAGACTGCGTCTATAATGCAAAGATAGCGCAGATCTCAGGTTTCGTATCCTTTGATCCGGGACAGGACCTGGTGACTTACTCAAAAGAAAACCTCAGGACAATTCTTGCTCACACTGATATCCTTTTCGCAAACAGGCATGAAATCAGGCGGGTCTCGGAGATGACAGGAATGAGCTTTTCTGAGCTCAGGTCAATGATTGACATTATCGTCGTCACCTACGATGCCGAAGGCAGCAGAATATACAGAGGCAGTGAAGAATGGACAATTCCTGTGGTTTCCGTAAAGGCTGTAGACCCTACAGGAGCAGGAGATGCTTACAGGGCAGGTTTTTTGCTGGCGTACACAAGAGGTTATTCCCTTCCAGTCTGTGGAAAAATCGGGTCAACAGTAGCTTCTTTTGCTGTACAGACAAGGGGCTGCCAGACCAGCCTTCCGACCTGGGAAGAGATGAAGTCACGTTATGAGGCCAATTTTGGAAAGCTGGAAGCAAAAAGCTAATTCCGGAGAAATTCGCTGAAGTGGGCAGCTGAAAAGGAAAAAACATATAAAATATTATAGTGAACACAGATTATAGTTCCCGAATTAACCTGGAAGTACGAAAAAAGACTTATGGAAGAGGATGCAGATGAAACTCGCAGCACTGGTCTCTGGTGGCAAGGACTCGATCTTTGCCATCCAAAAAGCCCTTGAAGAGGGGCATGAGGTTACCCACCTCATCAATATTATTCCCGCAAGGGATGATTCCTATATGTACCACTCAATTAACCTTCACATGGTAGAACTGATTTCTGCCGCCAGTGAAATCCCACTTATCCAGCAGCAGTCCAGCGGAATCAAAGAGCTTGAACTGGACGACCTCTCCCTTGCCCTGAGGAGAGTAAATGTTGATGGGGTATCTGTGGGCGCTATTGAGTCGCAGTACCAGGCAAGCAGAGTTCAGAAAATCTGTGATTCTCTCGGGCTCAAAGTCTATGCCCCACTCTGGCACAGGGACCCTGAAGAACTCCTTACCGAGATGTCAAAAGTCCTTGATATCAGGATTGTAAGGGTTGCAGCCGACGGCCTTGATAAGTCCTGGCTTGGGCGATCAATTAATGTGAATTCAATTGAAAACCTTAAAGCCCTGAACCGCAGGCGCATGGTACATATGGCTGGGGAAGGCGGAGAGTATGAAACCGTGGTCCTTGATGCGCCTTTCTACAAAAAGCGCATAGAGATCGTGAAAAGTGAAATTGAATGGGAAGGCGATACTGGCTCTTTAAAAATCCTGGATGCTAGGCTGGTCGACAAAAACCGAATAATATGAAATACTGAATAATATGAAATACTGAATAATATGAAATACTGAATAATATGAAATACTGAATAATATGAAATGTTTCACGTGACTGTCTGAACTTAGAACACAACGGAACCATGTATCTGGAATGAAAATTATCGAAAACCACAGTATTCCACAATTTTTATATATTATTTCTTATATTAAGGAGATGGGCATCTGAGAAGAAAAACTCCTTTTTCTGTACCCTCAGTCAACTCTTTTTATCCCCCATATTCCCACACCCCAATACTCAGATGCCCAATCCCCAATTCATTTCTGTCTGTATCTCTTAAAATCTATTTCTGTCTGTATCTCTTAAAGTCCTCCTGTGGAACAGGAGTTTAAAATGCAAATATGAATAAAAATACAAAAATATGAAAAAATATTTCGGGAATCTGGCTCCCGAATGAGCAAATTAGAAAAGAGATTTCAACGTTTTCAGGGGTTTTCAATTAAATCCAGAATTCTCAGGGCAAGATATGCCCCGTTTGCCCCATTGTCAATTCCTACGCTTCCTACGGGGACTCCTGGAGGCATCTGGGCTATGGAAAGGAGAGCATCAAGCCCGCCAAGTTTTGCGCTTACAGGCACACCTATCACTGGCTTTTTTGTCTTGGAAGCAACTACCCCAGGAAGGGCTGCAGATAAGCCTGCTATAGTGATAAAGACTTTTGCGTCCGTATTTGAAATATAACTGTCAAGTTCGTCAGGGTTCCTGTGTGCAGAAATTACCATCACTTCGTATGTATACCTGGTTTTTTCTATCACGGAAACCGCACGGTTTGCAATTGCCCTGTCAGACTCAGAGCCCATAATCAGTGAAATATCAACCATTTTTTACTCCTTTGAGGTAAGTCAGGGCAGGTTTCCTTTTCCACTTAATTCATTCTGGCGTTCAATACTCATCCTGATAAGAATTTCAAATATTTCCTTTATTGATCCTACATCAAGGTTGAGTTTGGTTGCAGTGTTTAATGCCCTGTTGATTACAACCTCATTTTGCTTACGGTCATTTATGGAAGTTCCATTTATTCTTTTTGATTCAAGCACTTTTTCGGCAAGGTTGACCCTTCTATCAATAAGGGAAAGGATTTCCCTGTCAATTTCCTCTATCTCTCTGCGGACCGCTTCAAGCTCATTCAAGAGGACCCCTCCCTGTTAAGGATATTGCACCACTGTTATTTATACTGGTCTCTATAACCCTTCCTTCCACGCCACAGCTCTCCCAGGCTGACCTGAGTTCTTTTACCTGATCTTCTTTTACGAGGGCTGCATAAGAAGGGCCTGTTCCAGAAAGGCTGACTCCTTTTACTCCGCACTCCAGAGCCCTGAGCATATGTTCCGTATCAAACCCAAGAGCTCCGCAGTAGAGAAAGCCGTTAAGCGTCATTGCGCGTTCGTACTCACCTGCGAGAGCAAGTTCGTATGCCATTTCCACGTATGGGGCAATCAGCCGTGAACGTTTGACGTTCGTGTCCGCACTGAAAGCCTTCTTTGCCGGAGCAAATATCAGGACTTTTGACTCGGCTTCTTCGCGTTTGACGAGTTCCATTTTTTTGTTATCAGTGATTACAATTCCGCCGAGGAAGGAGGCACATGCATCGTCAAAAGCTCCCGTGACCGTAACTCCCACTTCCTTTGCGGCTTTTACGCCCAGTTTCACAATATCAAGAGGCGGCATTATTTCCCCGATTGCCCTGAGGGTTGCAAGGACTGAAGCGTTTGCTGCAGCACTGCTGCTTTTAAGGCCTCCAGCAAGAGGGATTTCACTTCCAGTATTTACAGTACCTCCAAGTTCGAGCCCAAAACGCTCCAGGGTGAGCTCCACGCAGCGTACTATAAGGTGAGTGTCTCCTTCAGGCATCTCTTCAATCGAACCCGTGATTGCTGACTCACTCTCCGAAAGTTTTACCTCTGCAAAAGTCTTTAAGTCTATCCCGAATGCTGCACCTTTCCAGGTAGCGATGGCATTTATTATAGTTCCGGCTCCGAAAGCGCAGGCAAGCCCTTCAAATGTCATTAAGTCCAGAATGCTTTGCTCTTTAATATTTTTTGCCTCTGTTCCGGGAAGAAAATGAGGTAAACTTAAATGAAATTGAGGTAGACTTAAATATATGACTCCGGATTTATTCCTCAAAAAAGAAGACAACTCAGTATCTAAATAGCAGGTCTGAATAATATATATATTATTCTTTATCTACACATTATAAATATTATCCACATTAACTAAGTATTATCCATTTTTATCCACCATCCAGGCAAGGCCTGAGCAAGAAAAAACGGGGAATCAATATAGAGACCAGGAAAGTACAGCAGACAGGCGGATCCACTTATATTATTTCTCTCCCTAAACAGTGGGCAGAAAAAGTAGGAATCGAGACCGGAACAAGAGTTTCCATTCAGACTCAGCCAGATGGGAAACTTTTAATCAACCCCATTCTGGAAGGGCGCACAATAAAGACAAAAAGAATTGACGTGACAGGTTATGAAGCAAATGCTCTTGAAAGGGATATTATTGCTGCATATCTTTACGGCTATGACAGGATAGAATTTACGTCAAAAAGGATACTTGCAGAGCAGAAACAGGTAATTCGGAAGGTCTGTTACAAACTGATAGGACCTGAAATTATTGAGGAGAGTTCAAGCTGCGTTGTTATTCAGGACCTTCTCAACCCGAATGAGCTTCATATAAAAAAAGGCATACACAGGATGTTTTTGATTACGGTTTCCATGCAAAAAGATGCCATACGAGCCCTCAAAACAGCTGATACCGACCTTGCTCTTGATGTCAGCCAGAGGGATGACGAGGTCGACAGGTTGTGCCTCCTTATATCCAAGCAGTTCCGTTCAATTCTCTGCGGCGGAAGGATGCCGGACTCTTCGGAAACGAGTATAGAGGAATACCACGACTTCAGAATGGCCGCAGGCCCTATTGAAAGAATAGCAGACCACTCCCAGAGGATAGCAATTGTTGCATCAAAAATGCAGGAGCCGGTCAGGGAGGATGTGATGGATGCAATAGAAAACCTGAGCAGTAAGTATCTTGAACTGGTTGAGCAGGCAGTGGATGCTCTCTATAACTCTGATACCTCACTCGCTAACCAGGTAATTGACAGCATAGACAGCCTGCATCTGCACGTAACCGAACTGCGAGCATCCATTCTTAAACTCGAGTCCCATGAAACCATGATATCTCTCGGAACCATAGTAGATAGCCTATCAAGAATAGGGGACCTTGGTTCTAACATAGCTGAAATAGCTATAAACTCGGCAATAAAAGATAAATAATATTTCCGCAAAATCAAAAGGTCTGTCCTACCCCAACAGTCCCCTGCAGGGTTCTATGTCTTCTGATGCCACTAACAACCACAGGACAGAAACGTTAAGCATAAATCTGCAGGCCCTATCAGGAGAGATCGGTATAAACGGAGATCTCTTTTATATGTAATTTGCTTTCCTGATATGGAAAATTACTTTTTTAATTCAATCCTGTATTCGTACTTTTTAATTTAATCCTGTATTCATTATTCAGTTTTTAAGATTCTTAAACGATAAAAAGGTCCTACAAATTAACGTTTTAATTTTGAAAAACAAATAGATATCCTTTTTTAAAGCGAGAGAAATAAAAAATTCTCTTATAATATCCGGTCTTTTTAATTGAATAAATAAAGTAAATATACAAAAAGCCCTGAAAAAGAGTAAATAGTTAACAACGAATCCATGTTTTTCAGATGGAGGGACAATATAGAAATCATTCTCAGGGCTACGCATTAAATAGTGCGCAGAGTAAACGAATGAAATTAGTGCATAAATGCGGTGAGTCGGGTAAAGATCTGGTGTTCGGGAGATCAGTTTTTCAGGACAAAGTAACAATAGTATTGTAAAAGAATTAAAGGAATAAAGCCTTCAAAATCCCGGTATGATAATGATTATTTATATTTTTAAAGTATGATGAATAAAAATAGGAAAAGATATAAAGGTAAGTATAGAAAATCAGTAAAAACACGGAAGTTTAATTGAGAATGACTTGAAGACAGGTTGAAGATTTTATTTATAAAAAACTTTTGCTAAATACATGCGGAGATCAGGAGATAAGAAGCAATTTATTTATATTCTGGTGTTGTTTCACGCAGGCACTTTCTATCATTTATATAGGAAGAACCTGTGTTTGCTTGTTATTCCAGGTATACTCAAAAGGAGAAGTCAATATCTCCAATTTCTCTGATTCCCACACCTTAACAAGTGGAAATTATTTATATGCTATGATCAATTAAATAAAAAGGTCACGAAGACACCAGTAACCCATACAGGAAAGCAATCCGAGAAATCCTTTGGTGTTATGCTTTTCCCAATGGAGGGAAGCCATGAATATGATAAAACGATTTAAGGTAAGCTTTTCAAAAATATTCAATAAACTGTTTAAGAAAAAGGGGGCATGTATTGGCATCTACGGTCCCCCGAATGCCGGCAAGACAACCCTCAGTAACCGTATCCTTAAGGATTGGGTAGGCAGTGAAGAAACCATGGGATCGGTTTCACATATCGCCCATGAAACCAGGCATGCAAAAAGGAGAAACGCAGTTTCTATCGAGACTAATGGGCATACTATCAGTCTTGATATCGTGGACACTCCAGGGCTTGCAACAAAGATCGATTTCCATGATTTTATGGAGCAGGGAATGAGTGATGTCGAGTCAAAGAAAAGATCCAAAGAGGCAACAGAAGGTGTAATTGAAGCTGTCAAATGGCTGGACGACCTTGACGGAGTCATACTTGTTATGGATTCCACGGAAAACCCATACACTCAGGTTAACGTTACTGTTATAGGAAATATGGAAGCTAGAAACCTTCCTCTTCTCATCGTAGCAAATAAGGTAGACCTTCCCAATGCTGATCCTGGAGTTATAAAAGAAGCTTTTCCCCAGCATCCCATGGTGCCTGTCTCGGCTCTTGAAGGAGTAGGAATGGACTCGTTCTATGAGGCTCTGGCAAAACAGTTCGGGTGATCCAAATGCAGGGAATCCAACTTGATCTTGTATCTGAAGCCAAGATTTCTCAAATGGCTTCCATGGAAAAAGTCCGGTATATAATCGATGAGGTGCGAAAAGGTAAAATTCTTGTACTTGAAAAGGGTCTCAACCCTATGGAAGAGGCCAAGCTCATTGAAATGACAATGTCAGCAATTCAGCCGGACGTGTTTTCTGGAATCGAAATGCAGAGCTATCCTGCAAATGTGGATGCTTCTTTGCTGGGGAAGATTTTCAAAAAACAAAGCAGCAAGAGACTTACGGTTATAGGACCCGCAAACCAGCTCAAAACCCTTAAAAAGGACAGGAATTTGATCAGTGCACTTGTCTCTGCAAGTAAATAAATGAAGTGGAAACAATGTGTGCCCAAAAGACCCAAGACCTGGAAGCAAAATTATCCCCTCCCCAGTCCCTCGGCTCCTTTGAGATGGGCAGGAACGATGTTAACGTAGTTTGTACCTACGGAAAAATCGCAGTATGGTTCGGACGAAAAGTTCCTGATTATATCATAGCGCAGGTGCTCATTGGAATTTCGAAAATAGACCCTTCTGCTGTTCACGAATTTGAGATGATCTGCGACTTTGATGAAATCACGGAGTATGAAAGCAAAGGATACATCCTTGTGTCCTATGGTAAAACAGCTGGCGGTTATCGTGTAAATTACAGCATACCATTTTCTAATAAAAAAGCCCTTTTTCATTTATCCAAGTTCGTACTTGAAGAACTCCAGAAGGGGGAAGTACGAAAGGACTTCTACTGGAATGGGAATGACTGCGATATCCAGAGGCTTTACTGTGAATTCAGAAACAATATTGAGAGCTGGGAATTGAAAGCTATTAATTATAAGACTGAGTCGCAGGCAGGCCGATAATGGGCGTCCATACCAGCACGATAAACGGGAACTTTCAAATATATTTCCTGAAGTCCTTACCAATAAGTTTAAGAAAATGAAATAAGGTTATCTGGATAGGATTTCAGGAATCATAGTCTCAGCAATTCGATAGTGACATATAACCAGTCTCAGAAATTCCGCCAATTTTTTGAGACGATAGTATTTTGAGATTATTTTTCTTATTGTCCGGTAGAAGTAAATAAAAAGTTAATAATTATTAATTATTGATAATTATTGAGAACTCAATACTTTTTGGAGAACTCATATGATAGGAGATCAGTTTACTCATATGAAAATAGATCAGGTAAAAGACTGCGAAGATGTAATATTATCAATGGAATTTATCGTGGACAACATAAACGAGGTGATCAAGCTGCTTGACCGTGAAGCTATAAAAAATATGCTTCAGAAAATCCTGGACGGAGAACGGATATTCGTTATGGGAGCAGGGCGGTCTGGGCTTGTCGCCAAAGCTTTTGGAATGAGACTGATGCACCTGGGATTCACAGTATATGTTGTAGGAGAGACTACGACTCCTGCTGTGGGTCAAAAGGACATCGTTATTGCAATTTCGGGATCCGGAGAAACTCGTTCCATAGCAGACCTGGGAAAAATAGTAAAGGATATCGGTTCAACTCTCATAACCGTCACCTCCAAAAAGGAGTCGACATTAGGTAGAATTTCTGATATCACCATGGTTCTGCCAAGCAAAACTAAAAACGACCACGATGCAGGTGGTTCCCTTGAGAAAAATATGAGAGGAGATTACAAAAACTTACCTCCCCTGGGCACTTCTTTTGAAATTACCTCACTTGTCTTTCTGGATTCGGTAATTGCCCAGCTGATAACCCTTATAGGCGCTACGGAATCAGAACTCAAGGCAAGGCACACAAATATCGAATAACAATTAAAATTGGCTGATCACCGGATAAAAACCTTAAACTTAGTGATGCAGCCGATAACTTCAGAGAATGCATAAATAATGCAACTTTCAGGGACCTAAGGAGAGCATAACTTGAAGGAAATAAAGTTTTCAGAAAATGTGTCACGGATAGACATATCCGGGATCAGAAAGATTTTCGAAGCTGCAGGCTCAAATGCCATCAACCTCGGACTGGGGCAGCCCGATTTTGATACCCCTGACCACATAAAAGCCGCAGCAATCAAAGCCATAAACGAAGGTTTTACTGGTTATACCGTAGGTCCCGGAATCCCTGAACTCAGGGAAGCCCTGAGCCATAAATTCCAGGAGGAAAACGGTTTTTCGGTTTCTCCTCAGGAAATAATCGTAACCTCAGGAGCCTCTGAAGCCCTTACTGTTGCCCTTACAGCCCTCCTCAACCGGGGAGATGAAGTTCTTATTTCAAACCCCGGGTTTGTGTCCTATAATGCCCTGACTGAAATGCTGTATGGAAAAGTGGTCAGCGTCCCTCTCGCCGAAGACCTTACTATGAAGCCGGATTCCGTGCTAGAAAGGATCACTCCGAAGACGAAAGCTGTTATCCTTAACTCCCCTTCCAATCCCACAGGTGCTGTCTCAAGCAGGGCAGATGTCAAAGCTCTTGCCGAGATTGCAGATGATCACAATATAACTATCATTTCCGACGAGGTTTATGAGTACTTTGTTTACGAAGGGGAACATGTAAGCCCTGCCAGCTATTCTGACAACGTAATCACTGTAAACGCAACCTCAAAAAGCTATGCAATGACAGGCTGGAGACTCGGGTATATGGCAGCCAGACAAGAGTACATAGCTCAGATGCTCAAAGTGCACCAGTATATACAGGCATGCGCAAATTCAATTGCCCAGAAGGCTGCCTATGCCGCAGTAACCGGACCAAAGGACTCTGTCAACGTTATGCGTGAAGAGTTTAGAAAACGCAGGGATGTAATTGTAAAAGGGCTCAATGACCTGGGAATGGAATGTGCTCTTCCGAGAGGAGCTTTTTATGCCTTCCCTAAAGTTGCAAACTCGGCAGAAGTTGCCTCAAAAATGATCTCTAACGGCATTGTAGTCACGCCGGGAACAGCCTTTGGAAGCGAAGGCAACGGTTACATAAGACTTTCTTACGCAGCTTCAATGGAAGATATTGAAAAAGCCCTTAGCATCATGGAGAAAGTGCTTTGAGACTTCTAATGAGGATTTTCTCCCTTTCCTCTTTCTTTCTATTCTCTCTTTCTAACTCCTCTTACTTTATTTAACTTCACTTTTTCTATCAAATTCCACTCTCTTTGTTAACTTGCTTTTTTGCTTTTTTTACTTTTTTATCCCTTATCCTTTATTTTTATTCAATTAACCTGTTTTTGAAAATGTATCGTTAACTTTGGGAAAACTTATATTGAGGCACCCAGATACCCAGATACATATAAAATTTCCGTGAAAATAGCTTTGGAAGAACGGTATGAAAAAACAATCACTGCGCCCGCAGCCTGTAACCAAGGGAGTTCTTTTATTTTTATTTCTTTTTTTATTACTCAGCCCTGCTTCCGGATCTGTTGCCTCGCATGCGAACAGATCCAATAACTATTTTTACGGAAGCGCAAATACAATAGAAGTTTTTTTTCTGAAAACCATAGAAACTCCTGCTTTGCTTTATACTTTTGAATCTTTTTATCCTTTTACTGTTAGCAGAGAGGATAGAACCAGGCATATAGAGAAAATTAGCCCTTTTTTAATCTTTACTGCAGGTTTCCTTGCAGGTTTTAATCCCTGCCTGCTTGCGGTAATGGCTTTTCTGGCTACTGTCACTCTTGCTCAGCAGGGGGGGAAGAAAGAGATGCTCAAAATCACCCTGGGATTTTCCACAGGGATTTTCACCATGTATATGTTTACAGGATTAAGCATTTTGAGCACTGTCAATTTTCTGCCTCAAATTCGAAGTTATTTTTCGGAAATTGCGGTTCTGATGACTGCCCTTCTTGGAGTCTGGCATATTTATGACGCTTACTGGCTGAGGAAACATGCAAAATCTACCTTCAAAACTCCCCAGCCCCTGAAGGACTTCATGAGCCGGATGGGCGAAAAAAATCTCCTGCTTCTATCTTTTCTTGCAGGAGGCATGTTCTCCCTGGTCAAAGCTCCCTGTGTCGGAGCAGTTTATCTTTCAATCCTGAGTCTGCTCGTAATGAAGACCGATACTGCAAAAGGGATAGAATACATGGGGATTTACAACCTCGGGCTATTGCTTCCAGTGGTGCTTCTCGGACTTTTGCTGGCTTTCGGACTGAGCCCTAAAAAAGTTACTGAATTCAGAGAAAGAAAAAGAGTGGGAATAAGGCTGACAACAGGGCTGATACTTATCTCCCTTGCCCTGCTGATGCACTTCCGGATACTCTGAATATAGCCAGTCAGGAGTCAATAATAGATCCTTCAGAGAATAGATCCTTCAGAGAATAGATCCTTCAGAGAATAGATCCTTCAGAGAATAGATCCTTTGGAGAATAGATCCTTCAGAGAATAGATCCTTTGGAGAATAGATCCTTTGGAGAATAGATCCTTTGGAGAATAGATCCTTCAGGGAATAGATCCGTCATCCGGTTCTTCTGACGATAGGTCTTCCGGGGATGCGGAACGCTTTTCTTCAATCATCTCAAGAAGCCTGTCCATTACCTGTTCAATTCCTTCTCCGGTAATTGTGGACATATTCAGCTCTACCTCATCCATTTCCGTGAACTCCGGCCTGTCAGCTTTATTTGCGACAACAAGCAAGGGGAGGTTAAAGTTTTCCCTAATTTCAGAAAGAAGGCGCTTCTGGTCTTTAATCTCATATCCGCAGCTTTCACTGGGGTCAATGATGAACAATACAACTGCATCCAGGTAATGGATTGCAGTAATCGCCTGCCGCTCAATATCGTTTCTCTCAGCCATGGGACGGTCAAGAAGCCCTGGCGTATCCATTACCTGATAACGGACTCCGGCCCGCGTGAAATGGCCTATGGTTACTCCTTTAGTTGTAAAAGGATATGGGGCAATTTCAGGGGTTGCACCGGTAATTTTTGAAACAAAGCTTGACTTCCCAACGTTAGGATATCCAGCGACCACAACTGTTGGCTCGTCCTGGACATCAGGGAGTTTCCTCAGGATATTCCTGGCTTCGTTCAGGAAAAGAAGATCCCTGTTGATGGAGCTGATTATGGATGCAAGCCTGCCGAAAGCTTCTTTTCTTACCGTTTCCGGAGTGTCCGAATCCCGGATTTTTCCTACGTAGCTCCTTGCCACCTCATGAATTTTTCTGCTTGCCCAATCTACTGATGCGAGGGACATCTTGAGCTTTTCTACGCCTACAAGGATATCGGTCAGTTCATAATAAAATCTGGGTAATTGTTCAAAGCTTGGAAACCGTCTGACTATATTTGCAAGGTTATCCGTGAAAATGTTTGCAGCCGTCAGTACCATGGACTCGTTGGCTTTCAGGCGGCTGTCTCTCCCGTCAATGGTTTTGCCGGACATGGCTCTGGCTGCCCGTTTAAATGCTTTATTGGTTAACTCCTCGGAAGTGGGAACTGTGTGAATTTTCTCAAAGATCATCATTTCTAACCCTCTCGGGGCTCTTTTAATCTATATAAAGGTTTTTCTGAGAGAAGAAGTTTAACAGAAAAATATAAGTCTGCAGGTAAATGCTGCATTCTTAATTACCAGATTATAATTATAATTCGCAATGATTTTTAATCACAAATTATTATAATAACTTAAATACAAGCATAAAATCAGCTATATTTCCTGGAAGAACCGGACTCTATTTATATTTGTAATTATAATTTGTAATAGGAATTTATAATCATTAATTATGGTAAATTAAGGGCTATTCTATTTTCGATGTATGAATATTATACATCATCCTGATACAAGGTATATGAAATTGATGGTGATATCATGGAACTTACTCCAATTCAAAAAGACATTATTATTGCATTAATTAACCTCCAAAGACAAAAAGATAGGGCAATTAAAGGGGAAGAGATTGCCGAAGTTATCCAGAGGAACCCCGGAACTGTCCGCAACCAGATGCAGTTATTAAAAGCCCTCGCCCTGGTTGAAGGAGTACCCGGACCAAAGGGGGGATACAAACCAACAGGGGCAGCGTATGATGCTTTACGCATCCAGCAGTTGAAAAATGAGTCCGTAGTCCCACTATACAGGAATAACGTAGTGGTTAGCGGGGCAACAGCTGCAGAAATCAGCTTTACGACCGTCAGAAACCCGGATGCATGCAACGGGGTAGTAAGGGTAATAGGAAATATCAAGGATTTCATTATGGATGACAAGCTCCAGGTAGGTCCAACACCTGTCAACCGCCTCATTGTCCGTGGAGAAGTAACTGGAAGAGATGACACTAACAACTCAATCCTTTTTAACATTACAGAGATGATTTCTCTTCCAAAAAAGCATGTCAAACATTATATGAAGTATCCCCCGCTCCTTGTGAACCTGAACGCCAGCATCCAGGAAGCAACAAGGCTTTTTATCCGGAATAACGTACACGGAGCTCCTGTGGAAGATAAAGGTAAAATAGTGGGAATAGTTACCTATACCGATATCGCACACGCAATTGCTCAGGGAAAACCCAATGTTAAGGTAAAGGATATAATGACAAAAGAGCTGATAACTGTCGATGGAGACATGCAGCTCTATGATGTCGTAAAACTCTTCCACAAATATAATGTAGGGCGGCTTATTGTAACAATCAATGGAGTTCCCAAGGGAACCCTCTCAAAAACCGACGTTCTTAATGAACTCGCAGTATACTGAAAGCGAGGTTTAGGATATAGTTTAATTAAGGAAATACCGGACCTGAGGACTGAAGTCCCGGGCCTATAATTCCTTTAAATTAATAAAAATCCTTTTTAGCTTCTTGAGCTTATTATTCAGTCTCTTCTCATTTTCTCATGCCTGGCACTCAGCTCAGCTGCGATTTCGTCAAGAGTGACGTTATTTGCTGCAAGCAGTACCAGCAGATGAAAAATCAGGTCTGAGCTTTCAGAGACGATTTCTTTATGGTCTTCGTTCCTGACTGCAAGTATGGTTTCTATGGATTCCTCTCCCACTTTTTCAAGGATTTTATTCATCCCCTTGCGGTGGTTTAAAAGTTTGCAGACATATGAATTTTCATCATAATTTTCTTTTCTATCCAGGATGATTTCGTACACCCTGTTTAATATGGATAGGTCAGCCTCAGGCATTTTAACACCTTTTTAAGATAAATAATATGTTATCAAATACGGATATGAAAAATTGAGAAGAAGAAAACAGGAAGGTTTCTTAAACCTTCCTCGGGTCTGTAATTTCTCCTGTAAGGGCGGATGCTCCTGCAGTCGCAGGGGAAGAAAGGTATACAAAAGATTCTGCACTTCCTTCTCTGCCCTTGAAATTGCGGTTGGAAGTTGCAAGCCCGACTTCACCGGGGCCTAGGAGACCGAAAGATCCTCCCATGCACGGCCCGCAGCAGGGAGCTTCAACGATTGCGCCTGCATCAATGAGTTTCTCAATGTATCCGGCTTTTAGCAGTTTCATGTATTCGGTCTTTGAGGCAGGCACAACCAGGAGTCTCAGACCTTTTGCAACAGGTTCGCCTCCCATGATGTCAGCCATTATCTTAATATCTTCAAACCTGCCGTTCGTGCAGGAGCCCATGAAGATCTGGTCAAGCTTCGTGCCTTCCACTTCGCTTACCGGCTTTACGTTATCAACATTATGCGGGCAGGCTACCTGGGGTTCGAGGTCAGATACATCGTAGTGCCTGACATCCAGGTATCTGGCACCCTCGTCAGATTTCCAGTAAGGGTCAAGTTTGTAGCCTGGAATGCGCTCTTTAAGGTATGCTTCAGTAACCTCGTCTGCTTCTATGATTCCAGCTTTTCCTCCCATCTCAATTGCCATATTGGATATGGTCATGCGCTCGGGGATAGAAAGGGAGCGAATTGTAGAACCTGCATACTCGGCTGCCATATACCTGGCTCCTTCTACGCCCACATCTCCTATAAGGTGCAGGATAAGGTCTTTGGAATAGACACGCTCTGGCAGCTTGCCTTCTACTTCAAAACGGAAGGTCTCAGGAACCCTGAACCAGAGTTTGCCTGTAGCAAAAACTGCTGCCATGTCAGTGGACCCTATGCCGGTAGAAAATGCCCCTAAAGATCCATATGCACAGGTATGGGAGTCAGAACCCACAATCAGGTCTCCCGGTCTCACATGCCCTTTTTCCGGCAGGACCTGGTGGCAGACCCCTTCATATACATCATAATTTAAAATGCCCTGCTCTTTTGCAAACTTCCTGAGCATAATATGGTTTTCTGCGGCATTAATTGAGTCTGCAGGGACCTGGTGATCGAATATAATTACAATTTTGCTTGGATCCCATACTTTCTTTTCTTCTTCGTCTCTCATGATTTCGTAGAAGCCCTGGACTGCCAGGGGACCTGTGATGTCGTGGGTCATTGCCAGGTCTATGTTTGCCAGTACGAAATCCCCGGCTTTCACGGGAGTTCCGGAGGCCTTTGAAAAGATCTTCTCCGAAACGGTCATAGGGCGATTGTTACTACCAGACATTCCGGTCATGGGGAATAACTGGCGCCTTCTAATAAATAAATTTAATTGATAACTCAGGAAGAAAATAAAGTTTAGAGATAGAGTGCCTGAATCTATTAAAAAGAGTCCTGTTACTCTCGATAAAGGAAAGAGGCTTCGTTTGGTCTTTTTCCTTTGCTGGCAGGCGGGCTAAGACCTGCACGGCATGGGGGAAAATACTGTGTGATCCTTAAACCAGAATGTGGGAACCGGAATAGAACGGCCAGTTCACTTCGGATTACAGGGATTTTCTTCAAATCCAGCAGCTCAATCAATTAATTTTGTATTTCCTTTGCTATCATGTACTATGTAAACGCATTCTCCTTTTTCCAGATTATTTCCGGCAATTTCCTGACCTTCTGCTGTTCTCCTGAAATCTTCATACTTTTCGTACATGGCAAGCGTATCCTCTAATTCCGAAATATATCTGGAAAGCAAAGAGTCTGCAAGTTTTTTGCTCTCTTCCGCAGAAATGTGTTCTCCAAGCCCTTCGCATTCGCAGGTATAAAGTTTAAGTCCTTCAATATAAAAAGGATAGGTGCTGCAAAGCATTGGACGCACAGGATATATCCTGCACCGCTTTGTATCCTTTTCAAGAAAAATGCAGTCTCCGTTTCTTTTCCGCCTGAGCATCCATCCATAGGCATGGATATTCCCTTCTGCATCGATATCTTCTTTTAAAAGCTCAAGCACTCTGAAGAACCCTGAAGCCATATCTTCCTCTAATTCCTGTGTTATGCAGGGGCTCTCCATATCTTTATCTTCTTCGCTTTCGGTTTCTTCGGGTTCGCAAACATCAGGAATTAGAGGGCCTGCAACCTCAAGTTTTGAAAGTCCTGAGTATTCTATGATTTTTTCAATTTCAGCTGGTGTCAAAACCACCCTGTTGTCCCCGAAAGCCCGTTTGCAGCACTTTCCGCAGTGCTGGCAGGAAAAACCTGTTTTTTCAATCTCGCCTGCAAGTTTTTCAGGGTCAAGCCTGCGAGCTGTCTCAATTTCTTTTTTAAGGGCGTTAATAAGAATGAGCTGATATTTCTTTTTTCCGGACTTTTCGTCGTGGGCTGAACCTGAATTTTCCATATACGGATTCCTGTTCTTCAGGTACATCAAATTAACGTAAATAACGATTGTATTCAATAAAGTTCGGAAAACTCAAAAAACATGAAAAAACCTGTTTCTAAATTCACTTCTGGACCCGAATATGGAACAATCAGTAAACTATATATCAGGGAACTCTTTTTAAACTTTAGTTTATATGTGGCAGACATTACTCAAAAAATTTGAAAAATATCCTGCGCAGGCAAAAGTGCTCAAGCTTCTCTTTGAACGCGGGTTTCAGGTAAATGAAGAAGGAAAAGTAACTTCCGGATCCATTGAGATTGCACATACTCAGCTTGCAAAGGAAGTAGGAGTTGACCGGAGGGTGGTTGATGCGACCACAAAGACCATTATTTCGGATGAACTTCTCAGTACTATTTTTAAAAATGTCCATTCCATACCCTTTTTGAGGGATGTTGCTCCTTCTCTTGGGCTAGGTGTAATTATTATTATTCCTGAAGATGCTGCTCATGTTGGAATCCTTGCAGAAGTCGCAGGCCTGATTTCCAGACACAACGTAAGCATCCGCCAGGCTGTCTCAGATGACCCGTACCTGACTGACAACCCCAGGCTTACCATCATTACTGACCATAAAGTCCCTGGAAACCTTGTGGACGAGATCCTTAACCTGCCTTCGGTAAAAGGAGTAAGTATTTACTGACAATGTTACACTCTCTTATTTGTGAACTTATTTGTGAAATAAGAGGAGAGCTTATGAAATAAGAGCAGATTTCGTTTTTTGTTATCTTAAAGCTAAGGTCTCTTACCCGAATAAATTAGCATAAATAGCAACAGTGTATTTTTGTTTATGGCGCTTCCGCCAACCGGAATCTTCCGAAAATACATGTCTCCAATTATTCTTTTTTCAGGCAGAAGCAGGACTTCTTAATTCTCAAATTCAAATGAATAAGGTTTGTTTTAGGTTACTCTCTTACTATCCTGCCCAGGCATCTTATTGTCCGGTTCGTATTCTTATGCAGGATAGCTGTTCCACCAGCTTCTTCCCATTCACGGATATTGTCCTGGTTGTCATCTATCAGGATTCTGGAGGCTCCTGATTGAAGGGCTTTTTCCTGGCGGAAGCAGAGGATTGCGTTGTTTGCGTACGGAGTACCCATTTCTTTTTTCAACCATTCCATTTTTCCTTTTCTGGCATTGACCATAGCCGTTTTTCTTTCAGGACCAGGGAGCGCAGAGAGAATTGTGGGATATAGTCCGGAACTTTTAAGGAAACCATGAAGCTCCTTCCCTCCGGTCAGCCAGGGCATATCTGACCAGAAGCCGGTCCCAGCAGCAGCAATATGTTTCCAGAAACACTCCCTGTCTGAAGCGTACCAGGCCATCATATGCTCACTTATCTTTTCGCATGCACCCGTGAAATCCGTAAGTACTCCGTCCATGTCCAGAAAAACCTTCAAATCGGAGTCCTGCTCTGGAGGGGGCGAAGTAGAAGAACAGGCTGGAAAAGGTTTCCGGGAACTTAAAGAATTGTCCTTAACCAGAGAATTGTCCTTAACCTCGTTGCTCTCTGGAGGATAGTCCGGAAAGGAATTATTCAGGATTGAGCTGTGCCGGGCTGGATATCTTTGATCACAATGATCTGAAATCGAGTTGATCTTTATGGAGTTTTTACCTGAAAATTTGAGCTGATCAACATAAATTGGCATGACAATCGTTCCTTATTATCTCCGGAGGCAAATGCTTTCTTTTATTATATGAGACATAATTAAAATATTTACTCTCCCTCAATAATATAATTAACTGATTCAGTGAATAATCCATTCAATATATCAATAATATTAAACTGAGAAAACAAAGCAGAAGGTAAATAAATCTAAATATAAAAAGTCTGATAAAAGCTCAGTCTTCCCGGACAATAACCAGGGTTTTTGCAATTTTATCGTGAATTCCCTGCCTTTTTCCATTGAAGAAGACTGGCAAAAATCCAGCAAAAAGAGGTAAGGTAGCCAGAATTTTTCCTGCCAGGCGTTCGGTTGCGCGGGCAAAAGAGATTCTATTTCCTTTGAGGTCAGTTATGGAGATATTCATTGCCTGTTTGCCAATTGTCCCCTGAATGACTGAACTATCCTGACAGGCAAAATAGAGCCAGAACAGCAGAATTATCAGAATATATGCAAAAGTTCCTTCCCTCATTCCAAACGCAAATTGAATAAAAGACAGTAGAAGAAAAATTATAAAAACATCAATGATTGATGCCATCAGTCTTCTGAAAAAACCTGCATAATCTTGCATACTTCTCCCTTAAATTTTCTTTATACATTGAGCAAGTTATATTATAAAATTACCCCTTATAATCAAAAATTTTGCCCAGGTTCTTAGACTTAAATTTCTTTGACTTAAAAATTCTTAGGCTTAAAAATCTTAGATTTATAAGCTTCTTAAGTTTAAAGTTCAGAAAGTTGAAAAAAACTTAAGGTATTACTCCTTTCCAGATTTATCTTTTCCATTCTTATCTCGAACACTACCGGACAATTACTTACAAAAGGATTATGTTTATAACTGTTAAAAAGTAATTCGAGATGATGAAAGAAAGGATTAAAAAATACCTGAAAATTGCAATCTATACATTTCTAACCCTGTCCATACTTATTTTTCTGTCAGGTATTCTTATATTTTCCAATTCTTTTTTCCTTAATGCACATGTTAGTTTGCTTGTTAAACACAGCGGGACCGATCCCCACGAATTCCAGTTTCAGACTTACACGAAAGAAAAGTTTGCTCTGGAGTACTTTAACCTCTCGTTAAGCCCGGAGGATGATTTTATAGAGCTTTTTGAAAGCCATTACGGTACTCCCAATAAAAAAGACGAGTTCCTGATAGTCACTTATGATATTCAGGACCCGGCGGATAACCTTACCTATACCCTTTACGGGATAAACAGATATGCTGACATTGTCTATGTGAGCACCAGAAAAGTACATCATAATGATAAAAAAGGCGAATCTTTTCATAAACATATGAGGCTGCTAGCAGACCGGGCAGGAAGTGAGCGCCCGGAATGAATCGTAGAAAGTTTGCTTTTTATTTCTGGGTACTCCTGATAACAGGGGGAATCACGGCATACTTCTTTTTCCCGGACGAAATAAATCTCCTTTTTCTGGAAGGACTCTCTGAGGAATACCATTACATATCCCTGGTCATTTATTTCCTTCTTCTTTCGGTCAGAGGCCTTACCATGATTCCTTCAACCCCACTTCTGCTGGCAGGGGTGTTAATATTTGACCCTCTGGAACTCTTCCTTGTAAACATGGCAGGAATTCTCAGTTCTTCTACAATTGTGTACTATTTTTCAAGATACATAGGCTTTGACTCTTACTTTGAAACAAAGTACGAAAAATATGTCCGGAAAATAAAGAGAAGCATCAAAGACAAAGAACTCCCTGTGATTGTGGGCTGGAGTTTTTTCCCTCTTGTACCTACGGATTTAATAGTCTATATAGGGTCGAGTTTAAGAATTCCTGTCCTGAAGTGCCTGCTTGGAGTCTTTATGGGAGAATCCGTACTTAACGTATTTTATATCTTTTCAACGAATTTGATCCTGAAACCATGAAATCCGGTCTTACTTTTATAATGGCGGCATACAGAGAGTTGCCTGAAAAGAGCTCGATGGACAAAAATTTAAACAACTAAAACTTTAAACAACTTCCAGATAGTTTTATCTCATATTTTTGGAAAAAGACTGACTGAAGAACAAAAAACCGGAGACGAATTATCTGTGAAAAACCATTTTACCATCTTTTTTCTCCTGACCGTTATTTGCATTTCCGTTATCATTTCCGGCTGTACTGAGAATTATGGCAAAAACAATAGCGAATTAAACGAGACCACGGAAGAAGAGAGCAGACAGGTTGCTGAGGCCTATGTAAGAGACCTCGACTCTTACAAAACCTGCAACCTGACTGAACCGCTTCTTATGGAGACCAGAAATCTCAACTGCTCCTCCTGCTGGCAGTTCATCTACAGGTTTGACCTTGTTTCCGAAAAAGATCCTTCCGTGGTGGACACAGCTACGGTGACAGTCACAGTGGTCAAAGGTGAAATTATTGATGCCATTTATGTCCAGGGAGGCAGGTATTAAGCAAAATTCAAATTCTTATTGAGTTTCAAGTGTATTTTTGTGAGAATTTTCACGGAAACAGGCCAGCTTTAGTGAGAGGTCATATTAAGTGTCTATGGCCAGATTATGTGTCTATGGTCAGATTAAACGCTAAATGCCAGATTAAACTAAATGCCAGATTAAACTAAAGGCCAGATTAAACACCCAATACAATTTTATATCAATATTGTTAACATTCATGACTGTCTTTGCATTTTCAGCGCGTTTCATTTCCCTGTTGAAAAACAGGCATGGTGAAAACAAATTTAAAAAATAAATCTAATTACAGTACAGGCTTATAAAGTATAAATTAAAATAGTATGCTTGTAAAGAGTAAGGCATCTTAACTAATTGATAAAGTTTCCTGAAAGCTCCCGTGAGGATACATAAAAATTGAAGCGGTATGACCTTCAATAAAGATTAGCTCCCCTGGACAGAATACTTTCTTAAAAATGAGGAGACATGCAAACCTTAGTTATATGCATAGACAGGGATAATGATCTCGGCGAAAAAGCAAAAATGAGCACTCCTATTGTAGGGAGGGAGGCAAATGTTCAGGCAGCAGTTGCTCTCGGGATTGCCGACCCTGAGGATTCGGATACAAATACTATCTTCGGAGGAATCCGGATCCTTGACGAGCTCCGGGCTAAAGGAGTTGACGCGGAGATCGTCTCTTTCGCCGGGGACAAAAATGTCGGAGTAATCTCTGACCAGAAAATTGCCGAGCAGCTCGAACTCTATCTAAGGATGAATGAAGTACAGAGGGCAGTCTTTGTCTCGGACGGGGCAGAAGATGAGACCCTTGTCCCTATAGTACAGTCCAGGATGAAAATCGACTCCGTAAAAAGAATTGTAGTTATGCAGAGCGAAAATCTGGAAAGTACATATTATATCCTCAAACACGCCTTCAGTGACCCCAAGATATCCCAGACTTTTTTCGTGCCTTTAGGGCTTGCCTTCCTCATATACGCAATTTTTCTGCTTGCCCGTTATCCCGAAGGAGCAGTTGTCGGAATTCTCGCAGCCGTAGGACTTTACATGCTTTACAGGGGTTTTGGCCTCGACGACATTGTTGCCCTTGAGAAAGAAAAGCTCTGGGATGCCTTCCTTGAGCAGAGGATGGTTTTCATCAGCTATACTGCTGCCCTTCTTGTCAGTTTAGTAGCAACCGTATACGGAGCCATGGAAGTATGGAAGCTTTATTCCGCAGAAGGCGTCTGGTATCACGGTACCCTGACTCTTATCTCGGTTTTCGTCAATGTTTCTATCTGGTGGTATGCAGCAGCTTTGCTGCTTGCTGATATGGGAAAGATTTTCGACCTCAAGACTGATGGCAGGCCTATATATCGGAATATTTCAATCTCCCTCTTTGTGATTGCAACCGGTCTGCTCTTCTGGGGAGCAAGCACATATATCCTGGCAGCAGCCTCTTTATCTGACGGGTTATTAAGTGATCCTACCATTGCACTTCAGTACTTTGTATATTCGATTGTGATTGCAGTCCTTATTGCCCTTGCAGGGATAAAGTACTCCCTTTCAAACCAGATTCCGGAAAACGAGAAGAGAGCGAGAGGAAGAAAAAATAAAAAGATCGCATGAATTTCATATCCTCCAGAAGGGAATAATAAATTTGTTTTAAAAATGTGGGAAAGGAGATCCAAAAATGGATAAAGTAGATGAGGTTGCTGAGATTGCAGTTCTCGGAGGCGTAGGTTTTAACTCATACAGGGACTGTGAAAGTCATCCGGTAAAGACTCCCTATGGGGGGGTTACTGCGTATATTACCAGCATTAGGGGAAGAAATGTTGCAATTATACCCAGGCACGCTGAAGAAATTCATATCCCTCCTCATAGGGTCAATTACAGGGCAAATATCTGGGCAGTACACTCACTTGGGGTAAAGCGTGTAATATCCACAAACTCTGTTGGGTCAATGCGCGGGCATACGGTCGGCAGTTTTGTCGTGCTTGATGATTTTATAGATTTCACCTGCAGTAGACCTTCTACTTTTTATGACGATAAAACCGTGCATGTTGACGTTGTCGAACCTTATTGCCCTGAGATCAAAGAAGCTCTAAAGTCCGGGCTAGTGAAACAGGGCTTCCCCTATACCGAAGGGATTTATGCCTGCACTGAAGGTCCCAGGTTTGAGACGAGAGCCGAAATCCGCATGATGAGCCAGTTTGCAGATGTTGTTGGTATGACCGGGGTTCCGGAAGTAGTCCTTGCAAAAGAACTGGGCCTATGCTATGCTTCCCTTGCAATAGTTACAAACCAGGCATGCGGGATGACAACACAGAAATTAACAGCGGATGAAGTTACCGAAGTTGTCGGAAAAGCTCAGGACTCTATCTATGAAATCCTCTCGCATGCTATTGGGGAGATTCCAGAATCTCAGAACTGCATGTGCAGATTTGCAAAGGAAGGAGCCTGCCTTTAAAGATTTTGAGAATCAAGGGTGGATTCCAGGAACGAAAAACGGAAAAGTCTTAACTAATATGAAACTTTTCCTGTATTTACTTCCCAGCCTGGAATCTTTCTAACCTGGACTCCTTTATTTGACCAGATCTCTTAATTAAGCTCTGTTTCCTATTTAACTGGAACTATAGGGTCCGGCTTAGAATTCACTCCTTAACATGAAGACTTTCTTCTCCACGAGAACCGGAACGATTATTATATAATAATTAAGTAATAAATTATAAATACGATAGATATTATATACGGAGATATTATGAAGGCATTCCGAAAAGTGCTCAAAAAGGCATACACAGGAGGAAAATCAGGTGATATGCTTTGAAAGGTGCTTTTTTCTGGTAATCGGATGATCATTACATTTTGACATACATATATGCACCTCAACTTTTGACATTATTATATAGTTATTATTATACTGTTGCCTGACATAAAAACAAAGATATCATGTCGGCAAGGAAACGTTATTTTTCAAACTCAGAAGGAAGCTTACTTATACCATTTACATATCAGGATAAACAATGACACTGTGGGTCCTCGGTTACGCCGAAAAATCAAAAGTTATAGTAATGACAATAAAAGACCGGATGAAGCAGCCGCTTTCCGTGGCCGAGCTCAATATAAAGGAGAATTATAAAGGTCCACGCCCTCACAAAATCAGGCTTCTTACCGGCAAAAAGAATGAGGAGTTCATTCCTCCCCAGCAGTTCATAGAACTTTTACGGAGTGCAAACCGAATTATGCTGGCAGAAGGAGGGGACCCTGCAAATGAAGAGGCGTTCCTTGAAATGCTCAAAGCATTCCAGCTGAGTGCAGATAGAGTAAAGATCTGCAATCACTGCCGTATTAACAAGCGTTTTAATTTCGTAAACAGCAAGTCAATCAAGTATCATGATGAGCTTATCTGTGCAGAGTGTGCAAAAGAAGAACTCCTGCGTGCAGTACGTTCTGCAGGTTCACAGTACGGAGAAAAGTCCGTTGATTTCCTTGAGCAGGTTCTTCACAAGACAAGGGACCTTGACAGGACTATCCGTATGCTAAGCCCGGAAAGGCTTGACCCTGAATTCACACGATACGATACAATCAGGACAACACCTTCGGAAGCAAAGGTCAGGGTAAAGAACCTTCCCCTTGCGAAAAAGTTCAAAGAAATGCTTCTTGAGAAATCAGAAACACTTCTCCCGGTGCAGGCACTCTCAGTAGAAGCCGGGCTTCTGGAAGGAAAAAACCAGTTTGTGGTTTCTGCGACCGCAACCGGAAAAACTCTTATCGGGGAAATGGCAGGAGTTCAGAACCTGCTGGACAAAAAGGGCAAAATGCTTTACCTGGTCCCTCTTGTAGCCCTTGCAAACCAGAAATATGACCAGTTTACGGAACGATATTCTAAGCTCGGGCTCACAACTTCAATCAAAATCGGTGCAATTCTCATAAAAACCTCCCAGCGCGTGAAGATGCACACAAGTCCCAATGCCGATATTATTGTGGGGACCTATGAAGGCGTAGACCACATGCTGCGCGCAGGAAATACTGATTACCTGGGCAAGATTGGGACTGTTGTTATAGATGAGGTCCATACCCTTGAGGACCAGGAAAGAGGGCACAGGCTTGACGGGCTTATAGGAAGGCTCCGTTATGTGGCTCCTGAAGCCCAGTTTATATATCTCTCGGCAACCGTTGCAAACCCTGCAGGATATGCAAAGAAACTCGGAGCACAGCTTGTCCGCTATGAACACAGGCCTGTTCCTATAGATCGGCATCTCCTTTTCTGTCAGGACAGCGAAAAAGCAAAATTGATTTCCCAGCTTGCAAAAGAAGAGTATTCGATGTTCTCCTCGAAAAATCACAGGGGACAGACAATAGTCTTTACGAACTCAAGGAGAAACTGCCATAAGCTTGCAGCAGCCCTTTCAATCCGGGCATCCCCTTACCACGCAGGGCTTTCTCAGTATGAAAGAAAGAAAGTGGAAACCCTTTTTGCAAAAGGAGAACTTCCTGTAATCGTAACTACTGCCGCTCTTGCATCTGGGGTGGATTTTCCGGCTTCTCAGGTTATATTCGAGTCCCTTGCAATGGGCATAGACTGGCTTTCTGTCCAGGACTTCCTGCAGATGAGCGGAAGGGCAGGCAGGCCAGATTATCATGACCGGGGCGTTGTCGTGCTCATGCCAGTTCCAGGGAAATCCTATTCAAGTGCACAGTCCGATACCGAAGAAGAGGTTGCAATAAAGCTGCTGCAGGGAGAGATGCTTTCCGCAGGAGTGAAGTACGGGGAAGCTGAACAGCTTGAAGAGGTGCTCGCCTCGGTTGCGGTTACTTCTTCGGTCCAGGATTTAAGGAATATACATACCCTTATGTTTGGAAGCTATGACCTGGATAAACTGGTTTCCAGGCTCCAGAGCTACAGGTTCCTTGAGAAAAAGGGAAACAAAGTGGCGCTTACAAGGTTCGGTAAAATCATTTCAGCCCATTTTCTCCCGGTCTCCAAAGCTTTCCTTATTAGGGATGCCGTACTCGAAGAAAACAGTCCTATTAAAATTGTAACTAACCTGGAATTCTTCGATGCTGCATACTTTAAGTACGCAAACCAGATTGGAAGCTCTCTGCATGTCAATATGCCTGCCAGGGTCTTTCAGGGGGCAGCCCTTGATATTGTCTTTGACGGAGAATCCCTGTCCCATCTCGACATAAAAATAAGGGAACTTATGCTGAACTTTGCTTCGGATTTTTTAACCTGCGGGTGCAGAGATTCCCCTTACTGCGGGTGCGCAGAGCAGAAGTTTTCAGAGAAGATTATCCGCCTGCGTATGGAAGGTCAGGACCCCTCTCATATCATCAAAACCCTTGAGGATAAATACGGCATCTCAGCATACCAGGGAGACGTTTTTGGGTACCTGGACAACGCAGTGCGCAACCTTGACGCTGTCGAGCTGATTGCAAGGGTCCATTCGAAAAAAGACGTTGCAGAAAACGCAAAGAAACTCAAAAAGAAAGTCCAGGGCTGAGTTTTGTTAAATACATAATGAATTAAGAGTTCAGGAAAGGACCTGGGTCCAGCCCTGCACTGCTTATATTTTTGGCTGCTCGCAAGCCCCTACTGCATCTATTTTTACAGGAATGATACTGCCAGACCCATTAAAAGGTTTGCCACGGGAATGAATGAGTCCATACCATTTTTTAAAGGCTTCGATGAAG
Source organism: Methanosarcina hadiensis (assembly GCF_046529725.1). Classification (GTDB taxonomy): domain Archaea; phylum Halobacteriota; class Methanosarcinia; order Methanosarcinales; family Methanosarcinaceae; genus Methanosarcina; species Methanosarcina hadiensis. The sequence goes on from NZ_CP136241.1 coordinate 660,047, forward strand.
ATGACGGCTGTGAGGATCATCAGTATGCCGCTCATAAAGCTCAGCATATACAGACCTTTAGGCAGATAGTTTGTAGTAATATTCAGGTATCCGGCACTGAAAGTAATAGGTATCAGGAATAATCCTGGTATGGCTGTGACCAGAGCATACTTGCCTTTTCCCATAGCCAGTATCATGGTTGTGCCTATTATAAGGGCGCATGCTGCCAGCAACTGGTTAGACATGCCGAATATGGGCCAGATAGTAGCTATATCGCCTGTATAAAGCAAATATCCCCATGATGCTGTGAAAGCAAGGCTTGTTACAGCAATCCCTGGCATCCAATTTTTCTCGCTGAGCTTTGGGACCGCTTTGCCAATCATCTCCTGCAAAAGATACCTGCCAGCCCTCGTTCCCGTGTCTACGGCAGTCAGGATAAAAAGTGCTTCAAACATTATGGCAAAATGATACCAGTATGCCATCAGCCCTTTCATGAAGGGAAGAGATGAGAATATATATGCCATTCCTACAGCCAGAGAGACTGCACCTCCGGTTCTTCCCTGAAGGCTTTCTCCTACGCCAGCAGCCAGTTCAGGAAGATGAACCGGTGTCATGCCCATTGTAGCGTAAACTGAAATCGGGGCATTTATGGCAAAGTAATCCTGCGGCAAAAGAACGCAAGCTGCAATGAGGGCCATTATTGCTACGAAGCCTTCCACTATCATGGCACCGTATCCGATGAAAAGAATATCTCCTTCGCTCGATATCATTTTTGGTGTTGTGCCGCTTGCTATGAAGGAGTGAAAGCCGGATATTGCACCACAGGCTATGGTAATAAAAAGAAATGGGAAGACTGCTCCCTGTATTACTGGTCCTCCTCCGTGTATGTAAGCGGTTAATGCAGGCATATTCATTTCAGGATGAACAAGGAATATGCCGAGTGTGAGTACGAAAATAGTTCCCAGTTTGAGATATGTGGACAGGTAATCCCTTGGGCAGAGCAATAGCCAGACTGGAAGTACGGATGCTGCAAATCCATATAATGGAATTGATAATGCCAGAATATTTTTTGAAAAGGTAAGCATTGGAGCCAACACAGGGCTGGCAGCTACATAAGGTCCAAGATATATGGTTAGAGCCAGCAGAGCTACACCCAAAATGCTCCCGCCTCTGACATCTCCAGGTTTTAAAACGTGGGTATAGAATCCCATTAGCAGAGCAATAGGTATGGTACAGATAACCGTAAATACTCCCCAGGCGCTATCAAACAAAGCATTGACAACAGAAATAGATAGTCCGGCGAGCGTCAGTATGAGGATAAACAATACTGCAAAAGAAGCCACTATTCCAGCCACGCTCCCGATTTCCTCTTTTGCAATAAAGGGAAGGCTTCTACCCTGGTGTTTAACCGAAGCGAACAAAGAAACCATATCATGAACAGCTCCTGCGATTACCGCTCCGATTATTATCCAGAGGGCTCCGGGGAGGTATCCGAACTGGGCGGCAAGAACAGGCCCTATCAGTGGACCCGCGGCTGCAATGGCTGCGAAATGATGTCCAAAAAGAACGTATCTGTTTGTCTCATGATAATCATGGCCATCGGCCATAGTTTTGGCTGGAGTTGCCCTACCGGGATTAATCTCTAAAATTTTTGTGGCTATATAAAGACCATAATATCTGTAAGCAAGTGCAAATATACTCAAAGCAGCAAGCACAAGAACTAAAGAATTCAATTTTTTCCTCCTTTTTGTAACTGTCCAGCTATTGTGTAATCACCACTATATGCCGGTTTTCATTACCGGACAAGTCAAATCTGAATTTATAACAAAAATAAAAACAGTTCCTTCAATATCAAAATTTAAAATATCGTAATGTGTACCGTTTATTTTTTAAAACTAAAATACAGTTTAATAATTGTTAAACATTCAAACATTTACCAATATTTTTTGTAATTTTTATAAAAACTAAAATTTATGAGTAAGTATTTATAACTTCCTGTCTTAATTTGAACACTAAAGCTACTTAGCTAAATGGTAGAATTTTTGTGGAAGACAATTATTCCATTATTTAATCGAGCAAAAATGAAGTTTAACAGGTTATTATTCTGAGAACAGGGCCATCGCTACCTAAATGTTATAAATGTTGTGTGATATCTGAAAGGTAATCGCTTCCATAAATCTAAAAAATAAACAGTTGACCACATTATAATAATAACAAATCAAACATAAGGATGTATGTCACTTTTACTTAATTATTTCTCAATTACTATACTCCAAAAAAGGCTTAAAAAAGCTTTAAATATTAAAATTAGTTCAAAATATGGGTTTTGGATAACAAAAGGTTATTGCATATAACTTTCTATAGAGGAGAGTAAAATATCTCTGTTAATATTGAGAAATGAATTGCTTATATCAAATGACTATCCGGTATCTTTAAGGATAGGCCGGCATTTAAAATTATAACTTGACCTAAAAACGTTTCTGATAACTGAATATAGAGGAAATTTTATGACCGAGGGCATTGAATCCAGGGAAAATGAAGAAAATGTAGCTTCTAAGAAAGGAAAAAAAAGTATTACAATAGAGTTTATAAAGCCCGAAGAATTCCGGCAAATATATGCAATAGGAGCTGCAGGCGGGCATAGCCCTTATGATTTCAGGATCGGGTTTTACAATGATACGCCAAAGATGTTTGGAGATTCTTCTGAATCCAGGGTTATAGAAAGGCGCGTTGAAGCCGAAATTATACTCTCTCCGGTTGCAGCACTTGAATTAAACCGCTGGCTGACTCAGCATATAAACGAATACGAATCTGTTTTCGGGCCTATTGCAAGAGCAATCCCGAGAGTCTCAAAAAAAGAGCCCGCAAAATCTGTTGATGAAAGCACGAATATTCAGGGTTATATCTAATCAGGATATTGCCGAAGCTAAAACTATGTTTATGCCGCGCATGCCCTGATCGGGAACTTTGAGCTCAGATTGTAAAGGTTGGATAGGATATTTAAACTGCATAAAAATCAGGCTGTAGTATGGCTGTAGTATTTTCCTGTTTTAGCTTACTCTCTTTCCGATACAGGTCAGCTTCGTTTTAGCCTGTCAGTCTGATTTATGATTTGAGAGGCTCATAATGCTCTTCTGACACTCCGGGCATCGATGGTTATATATCTCTGAAAAGGATATGTAATTTCAGTTTTCTTAAGAGCCGGTGGAGTGATAGTTCGGAATGTTTTTTCAGTTGCTGGCAGGAAGCAGCTGATAAAGGCAGCAGGCTTGTTGTAAATATATAGATTGCCCTGACACAATTTGCCCTGCCCGGCTTTGGAATAAGAGAAGCAATACCCGGGAGTAGGGGAACCGAAAATTCAGAACAAATCAGCGAGGGTTTAAATTTGTTCCCAAATAAAAAAGTTCAGAAAATCGTTGGATCAAGGATCCAGGTAGAAATGAAAGGCGACCTTAACTTGCTTGAAGGCACTCTGAAGAGTGTGGATGACTATATGAATCTTCATCTTGTTGATACGATGGAGATCGTAAAAGGAGAAAAAGTCCGCTCCCTTGGTTCCGTAGTGCTCAGAGGCAATAACATCATACTGATCACTCCTGTCGAAGACTGAGACGTCTGAAGAAGGAACTTCATTAGTGTGGAAACAGGCATGGATCTTGAAGAAGAAGCATACAATATAATAAGAAGACACAAAGACGGCGTCTTCCAGAACGTTATCTGGAAAGAGCTGGATATTGACAGCAGGAAGTGCTCCAGGATCATAAAAAAGCTTCTGGATAAAGACCTTATCATCCGTGAGGTGGGAGTCTCAAACGGAGCAAGGACCTATCTCCTTAAAGCGAAAGAGGAGGTTAAAGAAAAATACGACCTTCTGCTCTCCGGGGATATGTTTTCAGCCTGTACCGGCTGTACCGGAGACTGCGAGCCAGAATACTGCGGAAGACTCAGCGAATGGATCGGAAACCTTATGGTAGAAGAAGCTGAGAAGCCCGGAGAAGCTGAAGGTGAGGGAGAATTCGAAGAAGAGATTGAAATATAAGCTGGCATATCTAAAGCTTCGATAATGTGTAAGCTATAAAATTTACAATAGACCCGAGGGTCTAAAAAGATCTGGACAGATCTTGAATAGTGAGTTCTATAATAAGTTCTCTGAAACTCTCTGCACTCGATAACTATTTATACGAGAAACCCTTATTGAAGAACCCCCTTCAATAAGGGAAATTAAGTCAGCTTAAAACACTCAGAACGCTCCGGTAGTGTAGTCCGGCCAATCATTCCGGCCTTTCGAGCCGAAGACTCGGGTTCGAATCCCGGCCGGAGCACCATAATTTTTTAGCCGTTAAAACCTTTTAACTGTTCTTAAAAATCTTATCTGCTAATTCTATTGTTATATATCTATTAATTGTTCTGTTAACTTTTATATCTGATAAATTTTTTATTAACTGTTATGTCTGCTAAGTATTCTTAAACTCTTATTTCCTGATTATACTGCATTTTTCCTTTCTCTATTGCTCTATTTTTTTCTATCATTTTTTCGTTGTTGCCTCGCTTTGCAAAGTTTCTGAGCCATGAGCAGGCTTTCCAGATAATGTTTTTGAGACAGTACCTCCTTACTCTGTGAAAAACTGAGTTTATTCCCGGAAAAATTAGATCAATAAACCATTTTTGGCTGGCAAACTGCACCAGAAGATCGCAGAGAAGGGACAGATTTATATATTACAAGGTATATTGTTGGTCTCGCTGTGAGATGCGATGTGCTCCGGTAGTGTAGTCCGGCCAATCATTCCGGCCTTTCGAGCCGAAGACTCGGGTTCGAATCCCGGCCGGAGCACCAAATTTTATTCCTTTTTCCAGTATGTTTTTTGTGCAGTGTGAAAAGCAGATTTTTGAGTATTTTCTTTGAAAAAATTCTTCTAATTCTTATCCGAAATTCTTCCAATTCTTATCCGAAATTCTTCCAATTCTTATCCGAAATCCTTCAGTCCTGAATGCTGCACTATCTTTTCCTTCATATTCTAAACACCCTATTTGTCGGAAACCTGATCTGTCAGCCTGCCAGCCTGAACGCTCAGCCTCTTTTAAGGATCTGCCTGTGGAATTCTTTTATTTCCTGAATTTTTTCCAGGTTCTGTTCTTCATCAAGAATTCCTGCAGTGCTCAGGAGTTCAAGCTCTCGTTTTCCTGCGCTTACAGCATTTTCCATTTCCTGTTCCTTTGCAAGGATTCTGAGAGTTTCCAGAGCCCATACTGTCTGGACAAGTGCATTTTTAGATCCCATTTGAAATAGCTCCCTTCCCAGCTTCCCAAGGGTCTTGATAACAGATTTTACACGGGGCTCGTTTTGTTTCCTTACAGCAGCGGAACCCAGCTCTTCAAGGAGAATTGCAGCACCTACGGCATCCTTCTCTATTCCCTGCTCAGCTGAAGAAACCCCGATTTCTCCCAGGTAGTTTAAGGCGGTATCCCAGGTCTCTGAAAGGTTTTCTTCCATTGCTTTCATGGCCAGCCGCATAAGGTATACTTCCGAAAGGCCTGTCATGATCTCCATTTTTTTTCTTGAAGAGGCTTTCCCGACATTTCCCAGAGATTCTGCCGCACTTTTTGCTGCTGCGTCCAGGTTCTTTCTTCCAAACTCCAGTGAAAGGTTTCCGAGAACAGACAGCGCTTTTAATGCGAGAGATTCCCTTTCCCGGTCCGCAGCCTCCACAACTACTTCTCCAAGGGCGAGAGCAGAAGCTATTGATGCGGTTTTCATTCCTCTTTCTGCAGTTTCCCTGCCAATGTCTCCCATAGCAATTATGAGAGCTTTTGCATCGAGCTCATATTCCGCAGTAATGTTCAGGTTTACGAGATTTATTGCAAAACCCCTGAGGCCGTTAAAAGCTTCTATTACTCCCTCTGCATCTCCGTCATAGACGCTTCTTAGCCCTTCTTCAATCATCCTGACTTCAGCCAGTTCACGTTCTTCTACCGAAGACATACAACACCCCGGAAAATAGTCTTTGTTAGTATTAAAATGTCCTTCATTGTTAAATGTCCTGAATCGTGATCAGTTTTCCTGTCAGGGAGTTTCCCCTTTGAGTGTTCTTTTTAAGACTAACTGGTCCGTACGACAGTAAACGACTGCAGTTCAGTATTTTCATCGACTGTATTGAACCCCGGGAATTCTGAGCCAAAAGATGCAAAGACAAAGGTGTTAAGCGCGGAAAAAAGCACAAAAATGAGTAATAAAGCGCAAAGTACATATACTAATGTACATTATTATGCTTCATTGTACTATATTGTAGTATCAGCTTATTATGTTCCACCAGTTTACCGGATTTAAGTGGCATTTAACGGATATTTAACGGATGTATAACTCAATTGATTGTGGTATTTGTATTGAGGGAAGTCCTCAGAAAACGAAACAGGTAGATGATTTTAATGAAATCTCAGGATATTGCTGTCGTTGGAATTTTACTCGCAGTAGGTGCGATAGTTCGATATTTATCCCTTGTAATCCCGGGACCCATTGTCTCGAATCTCGTAATAGCTTTTTACTGCCTTGCTATTATCCTTGTTATACCAACATTCACCGAAGTAATAGGCATAGGGGTTGTGGCAGGAATAGTTTGCGCCCTTTTAAGTCATTCAATTTTTCCTCCTGCAAACCTTATCAGTGAGCCTATTGGCGCGGTAATCTGCCTTGCCATGTACAGAACCCTTATGGGAAGGCTTTCAGTCTCTCCCGCCATCTCAACCCTTATTGGGACTCTTGCCAGCGGGATCAGCTTCGTGGCTATTGCAATGATTATGGTTGCCCCTTCGATCCTGACCAAATACGACACTATGGGAGCGTTTGTAATAGCTATTGTCCCTATTGTTGGGTTGACTGCGATTGCTAACTCAATAATTGCCCAGATCCTTTATGTTCCCGCTTCAAAGGTACTCTCCCGGGGGAAAGCATAAAACATGATTGAACTCAGGAACTTCTCTTACACCTACGGGGCAGCAGAAAAACCTGCTTTAAAAAACATAACTCTGGATGTCAAAAACGGTGAACTGCTCCTTGTTACAGGGCACAGTGCAGCCGGAAAAACCACCCTTGCCCTTGCAATGGCGGGCATCCTTCATCACGAGCTTGGCGGCAAAATTGAAGGGAACCTCAGCTTCAAAAATAAGGATATAAAGGAATTTGACGGCATGAAAGAGTTGAGCCGGCACACAGGGATGGTCTTTGATGACGCAGAATCCCAGCTAATCTTTACAACCGTTGAAGAGGAAATCCTTTCAGGGCTCGAAAACCGCGGGCATCCGGGAAAAGAGGTTCTCCGCAGGTTAAATGAGGTGACGAAACTGTGTGAAATCAGCCATCTGATGCAGAGGGCTCCTCACACTCTTTCCGGGGGCCAGAAGCAAAAAGTTGCCCTTGCTGCGACTCTTGCCCTTGATACGGAAGTCCTGATTCTTGACGAGGCTACTGCAGAACTCGACAAGCAGGCAGTAAAAAAGGTATTCTCTGTCCTGAAAAGGCTCAAAGAAGCCGGGAAGACAATAATAATCGTGGACCACAATATTGAGGACTTCCTTGAAATAGGAGACAGGGTTGTGCTTCTTGAAAAGGGAGAAATAAAGGCTATAAAGAGCCCAGTGGATTTTGCAGTATTTGAAGATTCTGACCTTTCTTTTAATGGCAGGGAGCATCCTCTCCCTCAAAAAGAAGGGCAGCCTGTTATTTCCGTAAAAAAGCTAACCCAGCGCTACGGAGATTTCACCGCTCTTGATGATCTTGACATCGAGATTCAGTCCGGAGAGCTCGTTGCAATCCTTGGAGAAAACGGCTCAGGCAAGACTACTCTTGTCAAGCATTTCAACGGCCTCCTGCGCCCTTATTCCGGAAGCGTGACTGTAAAAGGACTCGATACTTCCAGGATTCCTGTTAATGAGCTCGTAAAACATATGGGGCTGGTTTTCCAGAACCCTGACAATATGCTTTTTGAAGATACCGTTGAAGCCGAGATCGCTTTCGGGCTAAATAATATCGGAATAACCGGCTCTCAGGCAGCCGAAGCAATTACCCGTTCCCTTGAACTCGTGAACCTGCAGGGCAAAGAGAAGGTATTTCCGCGCCACCTGAGCCGCGGGGAGAGACAGAGGCTTGCAGTTGCCTGTGTAATTGCAATGCGGCCTGAATTAGTAGTACTTGACGAGCCCACAACAGGCCTGGACGCGGAAGAGTCCGACAGGATGATGCAGCTTATGAAAAGGCTCCAGCAGGAAGGCCACACCATAGTTATGGTAACTCACAATATGCAGATAGTAAAAAACCATGCTGAAAGAGTCATACGAATGGATGCCGGAAGGATCGTGGAAGATTCGGCTAACAGGACTCACGGTTCTTTAAGTAAAGAGACAAGATGCACTGAAGCAGAATGCGCTGACAGGGGAGTAAATGCATGAAAGAAATTATGCAGTACATTAACAGGGACAGCTTTTTACACAGAATGAATCCGCTATCTAAAATTGCTGCCGTCACCGGGATAATACTCCTGAGTGTATTTACCACAGACTCTACAGTCCTTGGCCTGCTTGTCCTTGGAATTTTTCTGGCTTCCCTTAAAGCCGGGCTCCAGCAGGAACTCCTGAGGCAGCTAAAACTCCTTATATTTTTAAGCCTGACTCTTATCCTGCTCACGATCTTTACCCTTAGAAGTGGGGATACTATCGGATACCTTATTCCAGCCGGCACTCTTGCTGCCCGGGGCCTGGTCCCTGTAACAACCGGAGCCCTGGACTTCGGGACTGTCCTTTCCCTGCGCTTCTTTGCAATGCTCTTTGCTTTCCAGCTCCTTGTGGTTACAACAAAGCCAAGCGATCTCATGAAAGCCCTTATGGAAATCCATGTCCCCGTGGACTATGTTCTTATGTTCGTAATTGCTCTCCGCTTTATCCCGAGCCTGCAGGTAGAAGGCCAGCGCATTCACGAAGCCCAGCTTGCCAGAGGCTACAATCCCGGAAAAGGCGTACGCGGAAAGATAAGAAGCGTTAAGCCAATCCTTGTGCCTCTTGTAGCAAATTCCCTTGGCAGGACTCAGGTACTTGGCCTGACAATGGATATGAGGGGTTACAGGAGCCGCCGGAGCGCAGAGAAGCAAAGGCTGTCCTGGAACAGGACAGATATGGCAGCAGTCGGATTTGTCGTTCTTATGGGGATCGGAGTCATCATAACAGGATTGATGTAATTCCTGAAAAGGGACAGTTTCTTAATCAAATGCTTTTTCAGAAACCAATTTATATCTAAAACGTAAAAAAGAAAAGAGAAGAAAAACCGAAAGCAGTTGAGAGTTTTTCAATTCTGCTTCCTTACAATAAGGAACCCCAGATAGCCTGTTACCGAAAGCAGTGCTATCGCTGCGAATGCTCTCAAAACTTTTCTACCTATTATTCGTTCAGTTTCTCCGGCTATCGGGAAAGTCTTCGGATCAGAATCGCTTTCATTCACAGCAATTGTTGAAATTCTCAGGGAATCTGAGTTTTGTTTTCCAGTTAATCCTACCAATGCTTCCATTACATCTGCACTCCTCACTGATGGAATTGGAGAAGGCTCTTCGGCTTTTTCAACAGCCTCAACCGGAAGGGCGGTTATGGCGAAGGATGAGAAACCCGGAGTTTTTGCTTCAAAATAGATGTACCTGTCGTCTTCACCCGACTGGCGGATAGACAGTTCTTCCCATTCCCCGCTGCTGAACCTCCAGAGCCTGATAGAAACCGGATCGACATCATTTGAATTAATCCAGTTCCTCTCAACTCTGAAACCGATAACAGCATTTTCAATGTTTTCAGGGTCTGCAGTCCCTTTATTTCCAACCCATATATTCATGTTTTCGTAAACCTTGCCCGAAGGAAGCTCAGATACACGTGCGGATTTATTCTTCAACATCTCAACAATGGTTGTAGTCTTTCCTGCGGTGCGTTTGGAGTCAAATTCCACATAAGTTACGCAGGTTACGTTTTTCGGAAAAGTGAACTTAACATGCTTACCATTGGTGATATACTGCTGTGAAAGCTCTTTTATCCTGACGTTGCTTGCCGGCTCAGGAGAACCGCCGGCTCCTCCACCACCACTGCTGCCGCCGGAAGAAGATTTACCTCCGCTTTTACCTGAAGTGGAAGAATCTGAAGTAGAAGAATCTGAGGTGGAAGAAGAGGGGCTCTTTACGCTAAGTGACATTATTTTTTCATTATTCCCTTCATCGGATTCGTAAACCTTATTTTCCGTATCCACAGTTGCTTTTATATCAATATTTCCCGAGGCAGTCTGAACCCAGTTGAATGTAACAGACTCATTGGAGCCGGCTTCAAGTCCTGAAAGAGGATAGGAATAAATTTCGCTTCCGTTGATGTAGCATTTCACAGTACAGGCTCCGGAAGGCCCGAAGCCGTTGTTTGCAGATGTGATCCTGAAAGTTATGCTGTCATTTTCAGACGGCTCTGCAGGGTCCCATGAAATCTCCTCTATTACCAGGTCAGGATATACTGGCTTCCTGGAAATAGTCCCGCTGATACTCTGTTCGGCAAAACCGAGGCTTTCATGGTCTGCAGAAATTCTTAGTATATAGAAGACAGGGAACGCTCCTGTACTGCTGTTTACAGGTATCCACTGGTTTGAAAACACTCCGTCACCTGCTGTAACATCCAGGTGTGTCCCGTCATCAAATAACTGGAGTTCCGGGTCTCCGTTGCTGAAGTTAGCTCTGATATATTTAAAGCCGGAACCCTGGACCGGGTTTCCGGAGCTGCTGGTAACCCTGACAGTGATAAGTTCAGGAGTCTCCTGGACTGCAGCAAAATTCATTTTGGGAGAGAGTATTTCCATATGCAGATAATCCGGGTCTTCATCTGTGTCCTGGTCGGAATTATCAGGAGATTCTACGCCATCGGTTCCGTCAGAAGGAATCTCCTTTATATAAGCATTGAAGTTTGAAGAGAAAGCAATTTTTTGACCGTCAGGGCTCCATGAAAAGTCGTAAATGCCCTCAAGGTTTTCTGTTAACTCTTTTTCGTTATCCCCATTAGAATCCATAATCCATAAGCTGTTATGTCCAGCCCTGCCGGATATGAAAACTATATTGCTTCCATCAGGAGAAAAACATGGAGAGTAATCTTCCGAACTGTTATCAGTAAGCTGTGTTTTCCTGCTCCCATCGGTGTTTATGACATATATATCGGAATTCCCGACTTCGTTTGAAGAATACAGTATTTTAGAGCCATCCGGAGACCATACTTCAGACTGCCAGGGCTGGACCTGCTGCCTTATTTCACCTTCAGCAAGAAACTCCCTTCCAGAACCGTCTGAGTTCATTAAATAAATTCCCGCACGGTCTTCCCCGGAATATCTGGCTTTAAATATTATCCGGGAGGAATCCGGGCTCCACGCCAGAGCTAAGATTTCAGCAGCACCGGCAATAGTCCGTTCATTCGACCCATCAGGGTTCAAAATAACCAGTCTGTCAGGCCCGGTTTCGTCATGGGAAATGAAGGCAATCCTTGACCCGGCAGGAGACCATACACAGCCGGAAATCCCTGCAAAGTCCTCCCCATAACTCTGTTTTTTCAGCTCGAAATTGTCCGAACCATCGGAACCCATAATGTAAAGATAAAGATCGTCAACCGCATCATAGCTGTAAAGTATGCTCGTGCCGTCAGGAGACCAGATATGGTCTTTTTCGTTGTAAAAGAAATTGGTTAACTGAGTTTCTTTTGAACCATCCGTGTTAATCTTGTAGATATCCAGACCGTAATAGGGATCACCTGGGGTTACAGAATTGTCCCGGACGAAAAGGATCTCATTCCCACTCGGGGACCATACTGGCACCGAGGCGTTCTTTGCCAGACTGATAGGGCCTGTATCGTCATTCGGTCCGGATGAAACAGGATAAGGAAATATAAATATTAATGCAATAAATAAACTAAATAGCTTTAAGGATGTTCTCATAACCTGCCCCCAAGAATATGATGTATAGTGATATAGTGAATTGAAGATTTACCCACAGTTATCTGAAATAATGTCTAAGAAAATTATATATCTACAAGAAATTTAATTCCTGAAATAAAATTAGAAGCAAATGTCAGTGAACAGTTAGAATGTTGGCAGGTTCTTCAAAGTTTAATAGAAATAATCCTCAGGACAACTCAACCGGTGCGGGTATTAAAAAGTGTCTGATTTTAAAAGTTGGCTTTAAAAGTTGGCGATAGAAATAGACTATCTAAAAAAACATGAAGTATTAGCTGTTTAGTATGGGTTTTAAACAATAATATTGATATAAATAATTAAAAGTGAAGTGCCTTAATTTTTTTATCATAAGAGAATCGGGTTGACATTGCCTGCCTCTCGTTTCGGGATAAATGAACCTTCCTGCACAGCTTAAATAAATAGACCAGCACATGAATTAGACGAGCACAGGAATAAACGAATACCAAATGCCGTAATTGCCGGGCGGCCCGAAGCATACAATCCTGATCCTTCGGGTCAGGTGCTTCAGAACTGGTGACGACCGCCCTCTATCTGGTTTCCCCGGGTAGAGAAAACTACTCTAATATTAGTCTAATATTAGTCTAACATTACCTAACATTAGTCTAACATTAGTCTAACATTACTCTTACGAGATTCACAGATAAGACTCATTTTCCGGTTGCTTCTGTCTGCAGAGCCTGAATCTTGCCGTGCTCTATCCCGTAGCCTTCGACAGCTTTAGGAGCTCCGATAAGGAGTTTTCTGATCCTGTTATATACGCTTGGGTATTTCTCCGGATCAAGTCCTTCAAGGAGACCTGCAAGAATTTCCACCAGCGGGATATGGTATCTTATTTCCATCTGGTCTATGTTTGCAAAAGCATTTAGCAGGTTCACTGTGGTATATTCATTTACTGGAGCCAGTTTCCGCAGAATTTCTGCAAAAAGGGTTCTGCCTTCTTCGGTCTGAAGGGACTTCTTGCGGTTACGGGCAAAGCTTCCGTAAAGGGCACGCTGGTCATTTGTCTGTTCAATCCTGAAGGCATCCGACCTTTCCATCTCCCTTACCAGTTCCACGGCATCGGCACTGCTGTTGCTTCCTATTACCGAAAGGAAGGCTTCCCAGGCGATGAGGTTCTTTTTCGACTCGGCTTCAAAGGCTCTCAGGACTTCTATCTTGTCAGGGGCCGAACTGTTGAGGTACGCGGCAAATGCACTCAACCTGTCGGTTGCACAGGCTGCAGTCTCAAACTGCTGCTTTATCAGGGAATGGATGTCAGGGGTATCAAGGGTTGCAAGGACTCCGAGGCAGACGTTTTTTGCCTGCCTGCTCTTTATCACCCGTGCTGTTTCTTCCAGGGACCCGTCCCTTGGAACTGAAGCGTTCTCATAGAAATGGTAGGCAGAAATCAGGGAGCTTCTGTACTTCCAGGCAACTGCCTTCAGGAGCTTCTGCTTTACATCATAGAGCTTCTGGTAGTGATGGGCATAATCCTTATCCTCAACTGACTCGAAAATGGTCAGGAACTGCCCGCCTGCCTTTTCAAGGAGCTGCCGGTCATTGAGAAGCCTGTAGTAAAGCTCTACAAAGTCATCGGAAGGCACCGCATCCGGGACTTTAAGGAGCCTCAGCTTTTCCCTGTCCACAAAGGTATAGAAAGCTGTAAACCTGCCCACGATATCGCTGTCTTTCCTGACCTGCATAAGGAGTTCTTCCGGGCTTGCCCTGTAAATAAGCTTGCCGTAGAAAGAATATCCCCTGTTAAGGGAAAGGAAAGAAGGCGTATCCACATTTTCAATTACAATTTCTGCTGTTTCTCCGCTTACCCTTTCCAGCACCTCTGCAATATCTTTTCCTTCCTCGTCAACGAGGGCTGCCCTGAACGGGAATTCCCACGGCTTTCCTCCGGCAGGGTACTGCTGCTTGAGGAAGAAAGTAAATTTCCTGGTAGGCCTGTCGTACTCGGCTGAGACCTCAACTACAGGGAATTTCGTCTGATTCAGCCAGGTCTCAGCCATCTCTTTTAAAGGCACCCCGCTTTCTTCTTCCATGGTCTCTATCCAGTCCTGCGTGGAAGCATTCGAGTGCTGGAACTTTTTGAAATAACGGTCAAGTCCACGGACAAAAGTGTCTTTCCCTATAAGGCTCTCGACCATGCGCACGTATTCCGGGGACTTTACATACGTAACTGCAGTGATCAGGTCATTAGGGTCATTGAACCCGTCAGGGATAATCGGCATTGAAGCAGCCCCGGAATCCAGGGCAAAAGTCCCTGATGCAGGTGCAAGCAGGTCAAGCACCCTCTGGAGCCTCTGGTAGTCTTCACCGAAAAGGAAAGCATGGTACTGCTCTTCGACATGAACGGTCACGGCTTCGTTTAACCAGATCTCAAACGGGCTCCTCCCGGTGACCTCGGACCCGTTCTGGTTGTGGTAGTACTCGTGAACCTTGACCCTTATCATGTACTCAAAAGCAGGATCCGTTATCTGCGGGAAAGGCATGATGCGGTTTGTGGTAATGGTAGTATTCCCAACATTTTCCATGCCGCCAAAGTCCGAGTTCTGCATCCCGATTTCCCTGTATACGGTCCCTGTATACCTGTATCCCGGAGTGATGGTTTTATCAAGCCTGGCGAGCTCTTTCCTGATCTTCCCGAGCTCTTCTCCTTCTCCTCCGCTTTCTCCTTCCCTTCCGGATTCAGGCCCTGAATTCATTTTCAGTTTCTCCCGCCTCCGGACAAGGTCCCAGATCAGCTGCCTTGCAGGCAGTTTATCCTCATCGAACTGCTCAGGCCCGGTAAAGACGTAGACCCACATCACGCAGTCGTGCAGGATATCAAGAGCCTTTTCTGCAGCCCTGGCATCGGAATCCGGCGGCACAAGCAGCTCAAGCATAAAAGTGCCCCCGTCAGGGTACTCAAATTCCCTTTTATAGGTCGCATAAGTCCCGACTCCGAGGAAAAAGAGATAGGTAGCCATAGGGGTAATGCAGTTATCATAGACGATCCTGTCCCTTCCAGGCTTTACGGTATTCCTCTCGACCGAAACATCCCCGTTCGTGATGAGGTTTGTGTACCGCGAATCTGCAATGATGGTTGTCCTGTAAGTGCATTTTGCAGTCATGTCATCTATGCAGGGCACGATCCTCTGGAACCCCCACTGCTGGCACTGCGTAATCTGCTGCGGAGGAGCCCCTGCCGGAGTCTCGTCGTAGTACAGCCCTTCAAGGATATTTTTTGTCGGCCTGCAAACAGTATCCGTAATTACTGCAATCTCGGTATTCGGCGGAATCACGTCCCTGAAGCTGACCTCAAGGATAGCATCGTTTTTCCTGTACCTGTAAGAGACCTCGGACTGAAAACAGCTCACAGCCCTGATCTCAAGGTCCTTGCAGTTCAACTCCAGCTTCTCAATAGGCTTATCCTTTGTCCTGACCCTGAGTATGGACTTCACATTCGTCCTGTCATCATAAATGTCAAACGTCAGGTCCATATGCAAAACATCAACAGTAAGCTCTCCGAAGTCCTCAGGGTAATATTTACAGAGTCTACATTTCATAAAAGGTCACCGGGAAAAGTTATGAGTGTTATATTGTGGGATAGAAAAGGGTGAGGAGAGATTTAAATGTGTTAGTTTGGATGGAAGGGAAAGATAAGAAAAATTCAAAATTTTATTAGATGCTTTCTAAACCTAATTTAACAAACTAATGTCTGTATTATTTTTCATTGTTTCTTATTTATCATTGCTTCCTTCTAAAATCATAAAATTATTATATGTGTTTAAAAGTATCAGTATAAAATAAGTCTGCTGACTTTCTTTCTTTTTCACAAATTAATTTCATACCAGAAAACGAAGTTAAAAGAAAGGGAATAGTATCTGCTCTCTAATTCAGAATAATAGCTGGAGCTATCGACTGTTAATCCTGTATAACATCAAAAAATAACATACTAAAAGGAAAGTGAAATACAGTTTCTATGAGGAAAAATCCATGAATCGTTTTGCCCGCTTTCTTATATCAATTATATTTATTTTATTGGCTTGTGGGACGTCTTCTGCGCTTTCTGAGGATGGTGGCGGTATATGGGATTATAGTCGAGATATAATAATACAAGAAGTCTCTGGTAATACATTTACGGATTATAACGTGTTAGTTGAACTTGAAGATGACAGTTTTCCTATCGAAGCACAAGAAGGCGGCATAGACATCCGCTTTACTGATGAAGATGACACCGAATTAAATTATTGGATAGAAAAATTCGACTCACACACTAAAAAAGCTAAGATATGGGTAAAGGTTCCTTATGTTTCCGCCAACAGCCAAACAAAAATAGTAATGTATTATGGAAATCCTGAAGCGAGATCTGTTAGTAGTTCAAAAGTGCTGAGATATCCAGATGTCTCTGGTTCGTGGATAGGCACATTGAATATGTATGGCACAGAAAAAAAATACATACTTAATTTAGATTTATCTCAGGATGGATCCCAAATTTATGGCAATTCCAAGATAACTAAAGTTGAATCAATGAAAAGATATGCAATTATGGATATTTCTGGATCTGTTGACAATAATGCTCTTAGTTACACTGAAATGAGTAAAATTGACCCCTTCAATTTGGATTTTTTTCTGAAAAATGTGGATTTAAAATTTGAGGGTAAATTTCCATCGACATTGGAGGGCTACTGGAACTATGATACATATGGAGGTACTATCTCACTTAGAAGAAATAACTCTGAATCAGTAGCTAACGTGACTATATCAGAACCTCAAGTTTTATCTGTGTTTGTTACCAAAACAGTATCTCCTCAATCTATTCGTCAATTCAATGAAAGTACGATAACTATTAAAATTAAAAATATTGGGCGTACTGAGATTACAGATATTGAGGTAGTAGATTCAACAAATCCTCCAAGTTTTGATTTTATGAGAGGAAATTACCCTGATCCTCATAAATTTGATATTCTTGAACCGGGAGACGCAAAATGGGTTCAATACACTGTTAGAGCAAATAAAAATGGTACCTTTATCTTGGATCCGTGCACTGTAACCTTTGCTGATAAAGATCGTAATATTCAGACCATTAAATCCGAATCTGTTTCCTTGAAGGTCGTTCCGTCAATTTCATCAGGTTCAGAGCCAGATGAGGAAGCAATGGATCCTGTTTCTAGAATCAAAGAATTAACCGAAAACTTCAATGGTAGAGGTTTACTGTATCATATTTTATCGGTACCGATTTGGATTTTTAGTAATAAAGAATGGATATTTAGCGGAATTGGCGTTATTATAATTTCCATATGGTTAAAAAATAGAGACAAGTAATGTCTAATCTTATTTAATTAAAGAGAAAATTTTTAATTTCTAAAAAATATCAGTTAAAAATGTGATAAATTGGGTAGAAATGGTAAGATACAAATCTCAGAATAAATAGTTTTTCCCTTTATAATTCTGGAAAGATATATCGTATTTGAAACGATTTCGAAGATTGAAACCATTCGAAAATTCGATACACAGTATAGCAGCAGGTGACTTAAAAGGTTAAACTTTGAGCAAATTCCAATCCTATTTTAATACTGTTGAATGCATGTAAATGAAATAAATTTGAAGTTGAAGTAAAAAGTTAATCGTCTGTATACAATATATATCTTAAAAAAAAATTAAAAAAGTGAAGTAATTTTGGGATAAAACAGGTGTAGTTTGGAGAGTAGAAGAAAGAGAGGGAAATTCTTGTTTTTAACCTTAACTCTGCCACAAATAGGGAATAACTTTTTCAGATCACAATGTTCTTGATCACGTTTCATTCCGAATTTTCAAAAATCAGTATGAAGTTTTTCAGACAATTCCCTCGGAAGCTAGAGATGGCAAATTGATGTTTGAGCCTGCAGGCATCGAATTTAAAAATGAGCAAAAACGGAAGAATCACTCAAATTTATTTCTTATAGGAAATAAATTTTCTCCAGATCTTTAGTTTGTTTTAGACAAAATTTTCGGCATCTAAAGAAAGATAATACTAAATGTATAAAAAATTTCTGGTGAAATTGAAAGTAACGGAGAGAAGAAAAATGCACAACTCTGTTAGAAAAACGGCATCAAAAGACAAAATCATCGAATTAGTTTGTTCCATAAGCGATGAAGAGTTAAGTTGATATGACCATTTGAAATTGGTAATATGGAAGTCAAATAACGATTTGATTCCATAGCTTAAGTTGAACTCTGGGTTTCTGTTATTAACAATATAAAATTCTTGGTTACAAAATGCTTCTTAACTTTAATTGTTTGAAACAAAAAACATGCTAAACAATCTTGTTTTTACTATTGTGGTCTGTGATTGTTTATCTGGAAATTACCCAACTAAGTAGTCATAGATGTCATCTCTGACGGGTTCTAGGAGAGAATATTGTATTTCCACAGCTTTTTTTGTTGTATTAGGCATGATAAATTCTTTTACATTCCCAGTAGCAAACATTCGGCCTAAGTAGTAGAACTCTTTTGATATTTTATCGTCCTTATTTTTACGGACAAATAAGCATAAGTCTGTACCGTTTTTTTGGGCATTCAAAGCTTGCTGGACATCTTTAGAAGATGTGGTTCGGCCGGATTTGGAAATTGCAATAAGTGAAGAAGGCGAAAGGAAGCGGTCCTCATACTTGATTGTGTCATCAATATTATCTTCTTTATTATAATTAATAAAGACAGGAAAGGTATTAGTTAACTGGTGGAATTTGTATCCACCAATGTTCTGTGGTACCTCTGCCTGAGGCCAATCTAAGCATTTGCATACATCATCATAGGTATATTTTTGATACAGCTGAAAACTTGTATCTAGATATCGATCGCCATATAACAAAGTATTTCTTTCCAATCCTAACTCTATCAAATCAAGTAACATCACTTTGAACTCATTATTTGTAAGAAGTCTAGCAAATTCCTTAAATATCTCATATTCACCAGAGGTTGTCCTGTTTACGAAAATGGCAGAACTATACTTCTCCCTTCCAGAACCTGTGGCAAACTTTTGCATCATTTGATTTAAGACGCAAGCTAAAGTGTGCTCATTGAATTTAATTGCTGGGTACTTAGCTCTCATTACTTCCTTAAACCCATCAACTGGATATGGATAGCCATCAACAAGTAGTCTGACAAACTCAAGTTCGTGAGGTCGTTTGCCATTAGCATATTTTGTAGAAATGAACTCAATGTACGTAGATTCAATTGTAGATAGTTCGACTGTATATGCTTTTTCATAACTTTTGAGAAAATTGTGATATGAACCAAACTTATCAAAAATGCGAATTACATCAACAGAGCCGTATCTTGCAAACTCGTCTAACCGAGGAATTCTACCAAGACGTTGCTTAAGTGCTAGATAGGATTCTTTGATTAGTTTTGAATCGTTAAAGTTGGCTCGATCAATGGAAGCATAAATATGCTCGCGAGTTATCGCATCAAAGTTTACAGTTGAGCAACCAGGAATTACCCGGTTACCTTCAGCAACAAATCTGCGGATTGTATCCTTGTTGTAAGTTTGATCTCCGGAAAGGGCTATCGGGATTAAAAAGTTCCTTTCATAATTACCAATGAAATCAATGACTACAACATATTCCTTGTTTTCCTTTTTTCGCAAACCTCTACCTAATTGTTGTACAAAGATTATTGCAGATTGAGTTGGTCGAAGCATGATAATCTGGTTTACAGCCGGTATATCCACGCCTTCATTAAAAATGTCAACGGTAAAAATGTAATCGAGCGCACCTTCATACTCATCTTGCTCAAGCCGTTCTATTGCTAATTCACGCTCATTCTGACTGTCAATGCCAAGAAGTGCGCAGGTGCGATACCCATAATCATTAAACTTTGTGGATAGTGCAACAGCTTCTTCTTTTCTGCTGCAGAATATTAGACCTTTTACACGGTCACCACTGAATCCATAGTACTCTACTTTTTCGATAATATTGCGCACTCTCTCATCAGATGTTAGCTTGCTGAACTCTGTCTTATCCTCAATGACTTTCCCATCTATTGTGAGTTCAGAAATTCCAAAATAGTGGAAGGGACATATCATTCCTTCCTTCATTGCTTGTTGGAGACGAATTTCGTAAGCGACGTTATAATCAAACATCTCGAAGATACTAACTCCGTCTGTACGTTCGGGTGTTGCCGACATTCCCAACAAGAATCTGGGCTTAAAATAGTTGAAGACTTTTTGATATGAATCGGCACCAGCTCTGTGAACTTCATCAAAAACGATGTAATCAAACTCATCAGGACGGAACCTATAGAGAACTTCATCTTTAGACAGCGTTTGGATCATAGCAAATATATAGTCAGCATTTACCTTGTTACCGCCACTCATTACATCCATACTTTTTCCATTATGGATTACACGCTTGTAACTGTCCATTGCGTCTTTAGCAATAAGCTCACGATGAACGACAAATAGGAATCTTTTGGGATTAACAGTTCTAACATCAAATGCCGATAAATATGTCTTTCCAGTTCCAGTTGCCGAAATAACCAAAGCGCGCTCAGCATTTTGGTTTCGCAAGTCGGCTAAAGCCTGCAAAGCAGATTCCTGCATCCTATTAGGTTTGATAGTTGAAAATTGAATTATTTTCTTTTCGACAGATAATGCTGCAATGTGTTCAGATTCTTTTGCAGTGCGGTAAATCTCCATGTATGCAGCAAGCCAATTATCATCAACTGGGATTGCAAGTTCAAACATGATTTCAAATTCAGAAACTACGTTGTATACTATTCCACCTTTAAAAGAGGAACTAACTTTAAGATTCCATTCTTTATTCTCACAAAGAGCATTTTGTGTAAGGTTGCTGCTTCCAACAATAATGGAATACTCCTCGCCTTTTCTAAAAATGTATCCTTTCGTATGCATATTAGCTATATCTTCAGTAACTATCCGCAACTCAATATTCTTAAAACGTAGCAAACGCTTTAGAGCAGTTGGGTCTGTGAAATTCTGGTATTGAGACGCGATGATTCGACCTTTCACACCACGTTGTTCCAGGTCGCTTAAAGTGTTTAACAAAACGGTTACGCCACTACTTGTTATAAATGCGACAGAAATCATGAACTCATCGCATTTAGTAAGTTCCACTATTAACGATGTTAAAATTTTTTCCCCTCTGTCAAAATCGTTAATTAGCAACCTGGGCTTATATTCTTCGAGTGCCAGAATGGAAGAATCTAAAAAACCATATTTTATTCCATTTTTCAGTTCTACACAACAATCCGTATTATCACTCCAACATCAATTTTTTCACGATAGGTTGATCCGCGGGTGCCCAATCCAGTTTATCGAGATCTTGGCGCTTTAACCATAGATGATTAATATGTTCTTTCCTAATGAATTCAGGACTGTTTACCTGGCAAATATAGCTATGCATTGTGACCTTAAAATCTGGATATTGATAGGTCACTGCCATAAAAAAGTCACTTTCGGATATATTTATTTCAATCTCCATTTCTTCGCGCAGTTCACGCATCAGTGCTTGACTATTTGTTTCATCAGGTTCAACTTTGCCTCCAGGAAACTCGTACTTATAAGATAAATAATCATATTTGTTAGCATTTCTTTGCATACAAAGGATTCTATCCTCGTAAATGATTATTCCAGCTACAACTTCTATATGTTTCATCTCTTTCTCGTCTTTTTTTCTGTGATTATTCAGCCATACTAAGCCTTTAGTTCCTTATACAAAGATTATTAGAATATATTAGCTGAGCTATATTCATGCGAAAATTCGAAGTTTGAGAACTCGGAGACAAAAGTAGTTTTTGACTGATAGGCCTTAAAAAGAGACCTTGATACCTTGAACAAAAGGTTAAAAATTATTTCAGCAATTAAAACACGAACCTGCCAAAACCAAAACTTTGCTGGTAAACCCTGAAGCAAACTAGCAAGGTATTTGACTGAAATCAAAAGAGGTAAAAAATAAAATCCAAAAAACGCTTCTCAAAAAACCTCTACATTAAGTGTAAAGTTCTCCTCAGTTCCGGTCATATTTTCCCAGGGCCTCTTATAAATTCCGTTCACCTGCTGGCTGCCCTGGCTCGCGGCTTCGATAGTCCATGAATGAGTTCCAGGGACACCAACCTGATTTTCGGGAGCTTCGTCTTCGGTATATCCGTCGCTGAGGATATTGAGCCCCTCACTCACGTTTAGTTCCCAGGAATAGCCTGTGGACGGGTTTTCCCTGAGCTGGAGGATAAAAATTTCTCCATTTTTGATGCTTATGCTTCTTCCGTTTTCAGCTTCGGTTATGATCTGCCCTGTTTCTATGGTCTGATTTCCCTGAGTGGCGTTAGCTTCGGTCACAGTCTCGCCTGTTATGCTTGGCGTTTCCGGAGTTACAGGCGTAACCTGTTCGGAACCTGCCTGGGTTTCATTTTCGGTGGTCTCTGGCTCTTCGGCACAGCCGGCTGCAAAGACAAAAGCAGCAATGACAGAGAGCACCACGATTAATTTTAACCTTTTCTTCATAACTGCCCCCTCAAAAATACCCTTACTCTGGATTTATGGGCCTGGTTTATTTCAATTCACTGCTGGTTATTGCAGGTTATTGTATTTCATTATTCATATTACTGGTTTTTTACTGGTTTTACTGATTTTACTGGTTTTTTACTCGTCTATGAAAAGAAATCGTGAAAAATAATGATCACCATATTTCAAAGTTTTTGAGAATTTATTCGGACTTCTAGCTCCGGATAATGATTTCTTAAATATCCACAAAAACTGGTTCCTTTGAATCAACTTATTATAAAGTGAGAAATAATTTCTATCTGGTGAAAGAGATATGACTCTCACTCTTAACATAAAAGGTGATTTCACACCTCAGGAGGTAACTGAAGTTATCCGTGCAGCGCTTGATCAGGATGAGCGTGCTGCAAAATACAGGATAGAAAAATATTCGATTATTTGTAAGGGATTTGAGGTAAAGTACGGGATGGGCTCAGACCTCTTCATAGAAAAATTCGAAGCTGGAAAACTGGGGGATGACAGTGAATTTTTCGATTGGTACGCCGCAAAAAAAGGCCTTGATATGTGGGACAAACGGCTAAAAATCATCTCGGCAATTGATTTCTAAACCTCGTCTCATTCTTCAAAATCCGCATCAGCTCCTTCTCTGCCTCTCTTTTTCACGTAAACTATATATATCATGGTACTCAAATAAGAATATTGTATAAAAGTCTCTATTGGAGAGTGTTTTTTCAGGTAATGCTGCACCAGGGATCAATTCGAGTGAACCTTCAGATGCAACAATTGGGGTTTCCAACATTTTATCTCGTTTTATAAGCTTTCTATAAGCTTGACGCTATGCGTTTTAAACGGGGTAGATGCTCTATTCGAGCGGCTGGGCCTTCAAGGAATACCTGAACTGAAAAACTGAAATTTAAACAAAAAATAAACAAACCAAAACAAAAACACTCTTTAAGACCTTTATTCGCGAGGTTTAAACAAGATGTCAGAAGAATCCGATGATTCAGACAGTAGTGATAGTAGTGGGAGTAGTCGTCAGAAAATGCTCACAGCAGCCGGAATGGTCCTGTGTGTAATACAGTTCGCCTTCTTCGTGTACATGATTTTAATGTTCATGGAGATGGACTTTGCTGAGGGATTCAAGTTCATGCTGCTCGCATATTCTTCAGCGTTCGTTTATAAGAACATGGAGAATTCCGGAGTGATCCGGCAAATAACCCGAAACTGACGGCTGTGTGGATTTATTCCGGATCCACACTTTTTATCTATCTCTCTTCTGTTTCATATTTAACCTGAGTTTATATTCTTTTCCGGGTCTTTTTATTAATCTTTTTTGTTAATCTTTTCTGTTAAGCAATACCGGTTGCACCTCATTCCATACTTTCCACTGCTTGCTTATACTGTTTGCTTTTTACTGCTTGTTTTTCATTGCTTGTTTTTCCCTGTTTGCTTTTTACTGCTTGTTTTTCACTTCTTGCTTTACAGTTTTCAAGAATGCTTATTTTGAAGAGTGCGGCCCGGTATAAAAAAAAGAGTTTCTGATTATTTTTTTAAATATGTTGTCGAGATTAAAATACTTGAATTTTTTAACTTAGTCTCAGGCTCCTTAAATTCCTGATATTTGCGAGAATATAACTCATTAATAAATAGAAAAAGAGATATATAGGATTAATTTTTAGTATCAAACAATAATTATTGTGGGATAAACATGGATCTTACATTGCAGATTGATACCGATTACTCGCTGCAGGAAGCAAGTGAGGTTGTTCGCGCGGCTCTGGAACATGAGAAGCATCTTGCGAAATATAAGGTACAGCGCTATTCCATGATCTGCGATGAATATGAAGACCAGTACGACCTTATATCTACAGAGCTCCTTCAAAAAATTGAAGCTGGAGAACTCCTGGACGATGATAATTTTTTTGACTGGTACGCTGCAAAAAAAGGGCTTGACCACTGGAAGAAAAAGCTGTCTGTCCTTAATGCTATAAAGTACTGATCCGCATAACACAGCTGGCAGAATGCCGCCTGTGAGGAACTATTCTTTCATCACTTTTCCGATTTTTCTCTTTTTCTTTTCCTTTTTGTGTCAGGTTTTTTGTTACTTTTCTGATGCAGTTTTTTACTGTTTGTTTGGTACCGTTTTCCTGCTGCCATTTTTTAATAATGTTTTTCTGTTATTGTATTCTTATTACTGCTTTTTTATCACTCTTTTTTCCGAGAAACGTTCCTCTGGAATAAACCTTTTGTTCAGAAACATTTGTTCACTTTTTTTGGGAGCAAAGTACCCACCGCTTATAGGTTTTGTGTTGCTTACGGTAATGAAAACCTTTTCATCGTATTCATACAAAATCTGTTTTAGTTTGTCCAGGTCTTTTCTTTTGAGGGTTACGTTCAAAATCTCACGGGCGCCTTCTTTGCCGGAGCCCTGGACCGAAGTCACTCCAAACCCATTATCTCTTAATGAGTTGAGCACTTCCCGGTTTTTGTTGTCCTTTAAGACTATCTGGGCAGTAAAGTTTCCAAGTGCGATTTTCTCTTCTATAAAAATCCCTACATAGTTTCCGCTTGCAAATCCCAGGGCATAAGCAAGCAAATTCCCGGGGTCATCAAGTCCGCTAACAACCTTTCCCAGGGCGGTGATATATATTATTATTTCAAAAAAACCGATGGCTGCAGCATGGAATTTTCTCCCCTGGACCACCATTAATGTCCGTACTGTAGATAAGGAAACATCGCAAATTCTGGCAAAGAAAATTAACATATAACCTGATAGACATTCCATGAAGCAAGCATCCATTTTTACCTGGCTGGGCCGCCACCTGGGCGGCAGATATTCGCATTCTGGCTTTTTGTATATATACGGATATTCGGTTGTTCATTGTCTTAAGAAATTCATTAAGTCTATTATTTTCCTGATTTATATATCTATCTACAGAGTATAGATTATATACAAGTTCCTTTGCCTGTTGCAGGAAGAAAATCAATTTATCTGCTCTATTTTACTTTTCATTTCTTTATTTTCTTCCTGTTTTTCAGTCTGCTGCAGCACTTTCAAAACTTAGTAATAATGTATAAATAGCTGAGGGCATATCTTTACATCAGTATCATTTTTCTAACGGTGTTCTAATGAAGGATCAAGCTAAATTGACAGAACTGGTTTTCCTGTCTGATAAAAGGAAGAAAATTCTTCTTTTTTTAAAAGACAGGCCAGGGACCATGGCTGAAATTCAGGAACACCTTGCCGCAGATCCTGTTTCAATCCTTCCCCAGATTAAAAAGTTAAAAGAAGGCAAGCTTGTTATACAGAAAGGGCATACTTACGAGCTCACTTTAATGGGAGTAGTAATAGCTGACAAAATGCCTTCTTTCCTTGGCACCCTCGAAGTCCTGGAAGATAATTTTGAGTACTGGACAAAAAGAAACCTTGAAGGGATTCCTCCTTTTTTACGCAAAAGGATTTTTGAACTTAAGAACTGCAAGCTTATCCTTCCGGATATAAGCCATATGTTCGAACTCAACCCTGAATTTATAGAACAGCTTCACCTTTCCAAACAGATTCTCGGGTTTGCTTCTTATTTTCACCCTTCTTTTGCTTCACTCTACCCGGAACTCGCAAAAAAAGAAGTGGAGATCTCCTTAATGCTTACGGAGCCAGTAATTCAGAGATTCGAAAAGGATTACAGAGAAGAACTGAATACTTTCCTTGGTTTTGAAAATGTCAGGGTATTTGCCTTTTCGCGGGATGCTAAAATTGCAGATTTTACAGTAACTGATAAATTTTTCCTGCTCACTCTTTTCTCAAGGGAGAAAATCTTTGAACATGAAAGCCTGCTCAGTTCAGAACCTGAGGCTCTTAAATGGGGTACTGACCTTTTTTCGCATATGCTAAAAGAAGCAACACAGGTAAGAGAGGTCGAATCCATAACCCTGGAGCATTGAGTTTAACCTCTGCCTTCCAAAACGTTTTTTTATTTTCCTATCAATATTTCTTCTCATTCTATCGGTATTCTTCTTATCCTATCATATTTCTCATTCTATCGGTATTCTTCTTATCCTATCATATTTCTCATCCTATCAGTATTCTTTTTATTCTATCATATTCCTCATTTTTACTGTCTCTTATTTACAATCTATATGTTCTCTCTTTTTCCACAATTTTTCGCTTCTTTTTGAAAACCTTTCTCCACAGCCTTTTCATTAATTTCTCCAGCAGCTCTAAGTCACTTTCTATTTTATTTCATAAACAATTCTGTGCCAGGAACAAAAGACTATCTTTAATAACTTTCACGTTTCTTTTTTCATCCGTGGACGCGTTGAATACTCCGGTACGTTAAATCTCCTGAGGTATAACCGCTAATGATTATAGTCAATTATATAAAGTCAATTTTATTCAAATACGCCTTTTTGCATCTAAGTAAAAAAGCCATTCGGATGGTCTTAAATCAAAAAGCTTAAATTTTGAATATTAATTTCCATTTATAATGTTAGCTTATTTATGTAAAGAAATATTGGTAATATATCGCAAAGGAAATGCTCTACTCTTCCAAGTAAATTTTAGGGCTTTTCAGATTTGAAACGAGCTTAACAGTTTATGAGATTTACTTTTCCAGATCCCTCTGGAAAAGCAGCAATCTTCAAAAAATAAAACAACTCTGCTTTGATTTAATAATAGGGTGACTTCATTTACGACTAAAACTTCAATTATCAGCACCGAAAACCCGGTACTGGGCCTGTAAATAACGAATAATGCCGCTGGAAAATTGTAAACCACAGTCTAAAAATGGCTGAAGTTATTTCATGAATACTATGAAAAGTATGCTAGGGGGCAGTGGGATGTCGCCTGAAATGCAAAAAGAAAAAAGGGTGCGTGAATTGAAACAAATAACGGTGTTAATGTTTATATTCTTAATATCTTCGGCACTGGCTGTAGTTGTGGGTTCTGATTTAGCCTCTGCCGCTGATGATGATAATGAATCGATTAGTGTGGGCTTTTCAGCTTCGCCGCTCTCGGGTGAAGCTCCGCTGACAGTACAGTTCACTGATGAATCAACCGGAAGTCCGACAACCTGGAAATGGAACTTCGGAGACGGTAATACATCAACTGCTGAAAATCCTTCTCACAAGTATTACAGAGCGGGAAGTTATACTGTATCACTGACAGTAAATGATGGTGCAACCTCGGACAGCGATGTCAAGGAGAATTTTATTACTGTCAGGGAACCTGAAAAACCTGAAGTACCCGTTGTAACAGCCAGCTTCGAAACTGATGTAACTTCAGGCAAAGTGCCTCTCACAGTCAGGTTTACCGACACCTCAACCGGCGGGCCAACTTCGTGGAAATGGAACTTTGGGGACGGAGCTACTTCAACCGCGCAGAATCCGTCTCATACTTATTCGACTGCTGGAACATATTCTGTAACTCTGGTTGCGACCAACGGCACTGTCAGTGATGATTTTGAAAAATCCATTACTGCCGGGAATGGGCCAACAGCCAGTTTTACCGCTTCCCCAACTGAGGGAGTGGCTCCGCTTACCGTAAAGTTTACCGATACCTCAACCGGGAGTCCGACAAGATGGGAGTGGGACTTCGGAGACGGCAGCACATTATCAACTGCTCAGAATCCGTCTCATACATATTCCGGACCAGGGACATATACCGTAAAATTAACCGTAACAAATGCTTATGGACCCAATACGGCTTCTTCTACCGTCCATTCATACCTGATCACTGCGCCTGTAGCTGATTTTATCTCAAGTGTAACTTCAGGTTCGGAACCGCTTTCTGTCCAGTTTACAGACCTGAGTACAAACGGCGCTACAGGCTGGGAATGGGACTTTAACGGTGACGGAAGAATCGATTCAACAGTACAAAACCCTCTTTATGTGTATACGGCCCCGGGAACTTACTCTGTCACCCTGAGTGCACTGAACGGTACTGCAAGAGGCAGCGTCACAAAACCTAATTATATCACGGTAGGTGGGTCTCTTCTGGCTTCTTTTACTATGTCTCCGCAGCAGGGTAATGCTCCGCTTGCTGTTGAGTTCAACGATACTTCTTCCGGAAATGCGACCGGATGGATATGGGACTTTGGAGACGGCAATACGTCAGCATCTCAGAACCCGTCTCATATTTATTTCAGTGCCGGAAATTATGCCGTGAAATTGACCGTAACAAATGCTTATGGGTCCAACACAAGTGCCCCTTCTTTTGTAAATGTGTCCTTTGCTACTGCACCTGTTCCTGATTTTACATCAAATATAACTTCAGGAAAAGCTCCCCTTACAATCCAGTTCCAGGACCTTTCTACCGGAGGTCCGACTGCCTGGGAATGGGACTTTAACGGTGACGGGATTATGGATTCAACTGAACAGAACCCTGTTTATGAGTTTACGACTGATGGCTTCTATAACGTTACTTTGAAGGCAGGTAACAGCACTGCATGGGCTAATATTACCAAACCCGGCTATATTCTGGTAGGAGAAGGGCTTCATGCTTCTTTTATTGCCTCAGTATATTCAGGGGATGCTCCCCTAACTGTACAGTTTACTGATACTTCCACAGGCAATGCTACCTCCTGGTTATGGGACTTTGGAGACAGCAATACTTCTACTGTCCAGAACCCTGTCCATGAATACTCCGTGCCCGGAAGTTACTCCGTAACCCTGAATGTCAGCAATGCCTACGGGTACAGCACCGTTTTACCTGGGCTGAATACATCAAAGTAGGTGAGGAAAAGGAAAGCAGCGGGTCAGGAGGTTCCGGCGGGGGATCGTCAGGCGGAGGAGGCGGTTCTCCTGAGCCTGCAAGTAACATAGAAGCTAAAGAGCTTGCACAGAAGTTCGTTACAACCGGAGACCGCGTAAAATTCGAGTTCACCAGAAACGCCACAGCAATTATGTATGTGAAGTTCGACTCGAAAAGGAACTTCGGGAAGGTTACAACTTCAATTGAACAGCTGAAAAACAGGTCTGTTCTTACCCCAAAAGAACCGTCAGGAAAGGTGTATAAGTATCTTAATATCTGGGTAGGGAATGAAGGCTTTGCAACTCCTGAAAACATTGCCAATGCCATTATAGGGTTCCGGGTCAAAAGTTCCGAGATTTCAGAAAACGAAACCGAAGGGCCTTCGGTTTTTATGTATAGATATTCTGATGGTAAATGGAATGCTTTACCCACACGTGAAATGGGAAAAGATGACCAGTACACTTATTTCGAATCCCGAACCCCGGGCTTTTCTCCGTTTGCAATCATAACCGGCAAAAAAGCCATTGAGCTTATAGAAAATGAAACCATTGATGAGGACCAGATTCCTGAGCTCCCAGGAATCCCCAGGCAGGAAATGCCCAATTCATTGGAAGAAACCGAACATAAAGACTGGTCAAAGGTCTCCAGGGCTGTCAAGGTTATCGTCGGATTTATGGTAGTACTCTTGATATGGATTGCTGTAAATGAGAAAAATAAACGATAAAAGGATAGCAGAAGAAATAATATAATTATGAAAATAAGCTCACAGGATAAGACTTGTGGGATAAAAAGGCTGGAAGGAAATTTTAACTGATTACTTTTCCAGCCGTTTATTTTCATAATTACTTTATATGAAGCAAACAATAACGATATAAAAACTTCTTTTGTCGGGATAGATATGAGTTTCACGCTTAATATAGAAACCGGGTTCTCACCTCAGGAAGTATGTGAGGCTATCCGTTCTGCTCTGGAACATGAAAAGCATGTTGCAAAATACAAGATCAAGCGGTATTCAGCAATCTGTCAGGATTACGAGGAGAGGTTCGGGTACAGTTCAGGTGAACTCAGGGGGGAGTTCGAAGCCGGAAAAATAGGAGATAGTGACTTCTTCGACTGGTATGCGGCGAAAAGAGAGCTTGACCACTGGAACAAAAGGCTTGAAATCCTTTCAGGGATCTCTTTATAAGGAACAGGACTGTATTCTCCCTTTTTTCTGAAACTTTTAACCTTCTTCTCTCCTTTTCCAGGACTTTTGCCTTTACTTTTCATGGAAACAGGCTCTGGAGCTGATGCTTTTATCCTGGATCGTATTTTTACTTTCATCCGTACAGCCCGCTCTGGACAAGGTCCAATCCATCGTAATCTGTTCAACAATTTCTATTAGAGGGGTCTGCTTTTTCTATTAATCAAGGTAAACAGTTCATAACTTATTTATGTACGTTTTAAAGTATTACAGGGTTGTTTACCTTCTTTAAAAGGAAATATTATTGCCCCATATATCTTTCATTATTTTGATATCACTGACTTTATTTTGAATGGGGCCGGGAATTTTTCTTTTATAGACATAATAGAGGTGTTAAGCTTGGTAAAAACCGTTTTAAAAAGCATGGTTGGAGAAGCCCTTATCGGGTCAGGTCCGGAGATTGCCCACATAGATCTGGTTATAGGGCCAAGAGGAGGGCCGGTCGAAACAGCGTTCATGAATTCCCTTGCAATGCCCAGGCAGGGCCATACTCCGCTTCTTGCTGTCCTTGAGCCGAATGTTCAGCCAAAACCAGTGACCCTGCTTGTAAATAAAGTAACGATCAAAAATGTGTCACAGGCTGCTCTGATGTTCGGATCGGCTCAGGCAGCGGTTGCAAAAGCGGTTATGGACTCGGTAGCCGCCGGAGTGCTTCCTGAAGAGCAGGCAGATGATATTTTCATTATTGTTTCTGTTTTTATAGAATGGGATGCAAAAGACAAAGATAAAGTCTATGAATACAATTACGAAGCTACAAAGCTTGCAATAGCCCGTGCAATGGAGAGCAAACCGACAGTTAAAGAAGCATTGTCCAGAAAGGATTCAGCAAAACATCCATTTGCATAATGCAGGCTGTGAGTTTTCCGGAAATTCCGGATCCTGTTCCTTTTAAAAGACTTTTAGAACATTCCCTGCTGTGTATCCTTTAAATTTTAAGGCCAGCAGGATTGCAATATGTCTTTTATTGAAGGACAGGATTCTCACAGGGTTCTTATATTCCAGATTTGTTAGCCATAAACTTTACAATTAATTGTTTGGAAATTATGGTTATATTTTTCTTTCTTTTTCGGGAAGGTCTATAGAATAAATGAAGAATTCTCGAATTCGAATACCTGTCCCTTATTTTTTTCTCTTCCCGGGAATTTTTCCGGTTACTTCTTTAGTTGTGTAAGGGATTAGAAATGCAAAAAAACTGTATGAAAATTAACGGGCGTGGTAGACAAATATTTATAATAAGTACCAGTAGTTTATATTGATATAAAAACATAAAACTTTACAGTGGGGGAAGACATAATGAAAATTAGAGTAGTTAGTTCAAGGGAAGAAATTTTTACGCTTAATCCCAATGAGCGTGTAGTTCACCTGGCATTCAGGCCGTCAAATAAGGACATCTTTGCGCTGGTAGAAACCTGCCCGAAAATTGAGGTAATTCAATTACCCAAATCTTACAGGCGCACGGTCTCAAAGTCCATAGAAATGTTTCTTGAAATGCAGCGCATCCAGCTTATCGAAGGAGATGTCTGGGGACACAGGAAAGATATTAACGAATATTACAGCATTCCATCTTCTGTAATCGAAAAGATAAGAGAACTGAAAATGGAAGGCACACCTGCTGAGAGAATCGAAGAAAAGGTTGCAAGAGAGAGCAAGCTGAATCCTGAAATGGTTGCTTATATCCTGACCAAGGAAGCTTCTGCTTGAGAGTTTCGCAAATTCAGGTTTTTTTCATTTCTCGGTGTATACTGGATAATATTGAAAGATTCGAATTCTTTCAAATATCCCTATTTGCCACAAGCCAATTAAAACTTTTCAAGGGTTGTATGTATTCTCCTGGCCTTAAATAATAATTTCTGTTTCGCGAAGTCTTGAGTCAGGAGATCTACCTGTTTTTAATTACAGCCTTCGCTCTTTTCAATAGCAATCTTACTTTGTTAAAAAGTGTGATAGAATGTAATAACTTATATATTTTTGGCGGCTGTAATCTTTTTAGTCTTATCTGTATCTTTTTAGCTTTAGCACTGAAATAGGAGACTGAAGGGTGAAACTGGAACTTATTGAGTTGATTTTTCTTTCCGATAAGCGAAAACAATTACTTCTCTTTCTCAGAAGCGGGCCCAAAAATATGGATGAAATCACGGAAGCCCTCCAGGTAACTTCCACTTCTATCCTGCCCCAGATTAAAAAATTAAAAGATATGTCCCTGGTAGTTCAGGAGGACAGGTCATATACACTCTCGCTCATAGGAAAAGTTCTCGCTGAAAAAATGCAGCCTCTTGTCAGCACCATAGAGCTTTTTGAGGATAATTTTGATTACTGGTCGGAAAGAGATCTTCAGGGTCTTCCCCTTTCCTTCAAGAAAAGACTTGGAGAACTCGGCAAATGCAAACTGATTCAGCCTGACCTGGACCGTATGTTCGAGCTTGACCCTGAAGTCGTGGAGAACCTTTCCAGTTCCGGTCATATTCTTGAAGCCATAGCTTACTTCCATCCCCCTATGATTTCCCTTTGCCAGGAGCTTGCAAAAAAAGGGGTTGAGTTCTCCCTTCTGATGTCCGAGTCTGTTTATGAAAGGTATCGTACAGATTACACGGAGGATTTCCGAAGTATGCTGGCTCTTAAAAACGTGAAATTTTTTCGGTATCCGGGGGAGCTGAAGATTGCAGGTCTCACAATTACTGACAAATTCTTTATGATCTCACTTTTCCCCAAGAACCAGAGGCATTTTGACAGAGAGAGCCTTATGTGCTACGAACCATCTGCTCTGGAGCTGGGCACCGAGCTTTTCAATGAATTGCTGCTTGATTCAACTCGGGTTACTGAAGTTTCCCAGAAATAAATGAAGTTCCAAATGAAGTTCCGGATGGAAAGATTTTTTGCAGGAATGCGTCTACAGGGTATGCAATAACGTTTCAGGAAGATCCGTACATACAAACCTTTTGGGTACAGGACAGAAAATATGAATTACAAAAACGGAGGAAGTTTTATTACATCTTTTTACGAACACAAAGCAGCTTACAGTGATCAGCTCAAACTGCTAATGCATGCGGGCATGCTGCTGATTATGGCCTTTTGTGTATTATCCCTTATGGATTTTTTCAGCTTCAGTGCAGGCTCCGGGGAAAAGTACTTACCGCTTATTTTTCTCCTTATTTATCTTGCTGCAATGCGGAGTTTCTTTAGCGTAAGGTTCCTTGTAACCTCAAGTAGCGTGGTTGCAGTTTTTCCGCCCTTCAGGTACAGTATCCCTTTTTCCGATATTTACTCAGTAGAGACCGTCAGTGTGTTCCCCTGGTATATGGGGTGGGGCATACAGGGACGCAAATTAGTTTTTGCCGGAAAAGATGCAAAAGCCATAGAAATCAGGAAAAACAGAGGTTTTTTCAGGACTGTAATACTCGTTTCGGAGAACTCTGACAAATTTAGAAGAGATGTGGAAATAGCCATCAGATATTTTTCAGGGTACCAGTTATTTTGAGAGTCCAGGCTATTTCTTTCGATTGATATTTTTCGTTATTGAGCCGGACTCTCTTTTAAGCCGAATTCTGATTTATGCTCAGTATTTTATTTTGGAATTAAATTTGCTTCTTGAATTAAATTTGCTTCTTTATTTCTTTCAGTCAGGCTTCGTTTTTATTTCCGACCTTATTGCTGCATTTCTGCCGCCGCTTTTTTACTTCTCTGTTTTACCTTTTCGGCAATATCGACCCCAAGCCGCTTGCATTCCTGCAGATCTTTGTCCGTGGGTGTGTGAAGGATCCGGAGTACGGGGTCTATAACGGTCATCCCCAGTTCCCGCATCTTTTCAGCTATCATTATGGGCGCCTCTCCGCTCCACCCGTAAGACCCAAAAGCAGCCCCAAGTTTTCCCTGCGGGTTCGTGGCAGTAAGGGTCTCATTCATAAACTTCTCCATTGGGAGCAGCATTTTGTAGTAAAAAGTCGAAGAGCCAACTGCAATTGCTTCTGCTTCATTGAGGTCTTCGGGTTTTGCATCATAGAAACTGACAACTTTTACATCCACGTTCTTTGATTCAATCCCGTTCCCTATCGCTTCAGCCATAGCTTTTGTATTCCCTGAGGTACTCAGATAAACTACTATTGCTTTCAACCTCTATCCCCTCCAGCGATGTGATTGGTGAATTCTAATGCAGTCCCGGGCAAGGAGAGCAAAAACCGGAACTTATGTATCCAAGCGCAGAGCAAGAAGAAGGCGCAACTCTGGCTTTTCTCGCTCCCCAATTCGACATTAGTTATAAAATTTGTTTTAAATAAGGATTTCGTCGTCTGAATTCAACTCTAAGCTCAGGCTGGCTGCTTCATATAAAGTCTGCTTCTATCCGGATAGGGGCTATATGGTTTACTACCTGAAGGGCAATGCTTTCAAGGAAATTGCGGACATTCTGAGGAATCCTGTCCACGGTATGAGAAGCAAAATTCAGGCTGCCTATTATCTCTCCCCTGTGCTTCATAGGGATTACTGCTACTGCAGTGATCTTTTCTTTCCTTAAAAGGTCTGCCATTTCTTCCGCAAAAAAACTCAGCTTATAAACAGACTTCTCAGTCCAGACCTGTTTTGCTTCAGGAGAGTCTGCTCTGTATGCATATATTTTTTTCACGAATTCGGGTGAAAGCCCTCTATACGCCACAAGGTTGATCTGGTCAAGAAGCTCATCTTTGAGGTATATGCCTCCTGCATCTATCTCTTTTACACTCAGGCAGGCATCAAGAACAAGATTCAGCATAGACTGGAGGTTCCATGTGGTGTTCAGGGCTATTCCCAGTTCCCTTTGAATTTCGAGCATTTCCTGGGCTTCTTTTCTTTCCGTAACATCAACGACTATTCCCTGGAAATGAGTAACTGTGCCTTCATTGTCCCGCTGGATATACGTTCTCTCTTCAACCCAGCGAATACTGTCGTCTCCTGTGAGAATGCGGTATTCCATATCAAAAGAGTCGTACCCTTCTCTAATAGAGCGTGCAAGGCTTTCAAAAACCGAATTGATATCATCTTTATGAATTATGTCTCCGTAAAGGATCCTGCCTGACATGAAATCTTCTGCCGTATACCCAAACTGTGTTATATTTTCAGAAACGAATTCTACAGGCCAGTTTTCCATATTTTTCCAGAGAAAAGCTACTGCTGAACTTTTATTGATTATTGCTTTCAACAGTTTCTGCATTTCAAGGGATTTTCTCAGGGCTTCTTCAATTTTTTTCCTTGGGGTAATATCAAGCACTATCCCCTGAAAACAGATCACGTTT
The DNA here is from genome assembly GCF_046529725.1 of Methanosarcina hadiensis. GTDB lineage: Archaea > Halobacteriota > Methanosarcinia > Methanosarcinales > Methanosarcinaceae > Methanosarcina > Methanosarcina hadiensis. The sequence goes on from NZ_CP136241.1 coordinate 695,762, forward strand.
CCGTCCTCTCCTCTCTGAATAAAAGTCCTTTCACTTACCCAGCGCAGGTCTCCGGCTTTTGTAAAAATCCTGTATTCGGAATTGAAGCTTACTTCCCCTTTCTGGATGTGCCTATCGAGTTCTTCTTCGACTCTTTTCAGGTCATCAGGGTGTATTATCTTTCCATACAGGACTTTCTGTGATGTAAAATCACTGTCAGTGTACCCGAATTTTATTACGTTTTCCGAGACAAAGGCTGAAGGCCAGTATTTTTCATTCCTCCACAGGAAGACTACTGCCGGGCTGTTGTTGATTACAGTGGTCAGTATTTTTTGCATTTTGAGGACTTTTCCAAGCCTTTCTTCGCTTCTCTTCCTTTCGGTAATATCGAGCACTACGCCCTGAAAATGAGTTACTTCTCCTTCCTCGTTCCTCTGGATGAAAGTTCTTTCGTTTACCCAGCGTATCTTACCGGCTTTGGAAAATATCCTGTATTCCATATCGAAATCAGGAGCCCCAGCTCGAATTCTTTTTTCAAGCCCTTCTTCGACTTTATTTAGGTCTTCAGGATGTATAATGTCTCCGTACAGCACCCTGCCTGAGATAAAATCCTCTACCGTATACCCAAAGTTTACCACATTTTCGGAAACAAACTCTGCAGGCCATTTTTCTTCGTTTTTCCAGAGAAATACCACTATCTGGCTGTGGTTGATTATTGTTTTCAGGGCTTCTTCCTTTTCCAGAGCTGCATGAAGAGCTTTTCCCCTTTCGCCGTTTGCAGCATCTGCCACTTTAGGGTGGTCATTCAGTCCTTCTTTATTTTCTGAATTCTCACTATTCATATTCAATCGCCTGGCAGGAAGGTTTTCAATCATCTTCTCCGGATTCTTACATATTCCCCGGATTCTAATTTTTCTCAGGATTCCCAATTTTCTCCGGATTTTTTCAGTATTCTCCGGGGTTTTCAGTATTCTCTGGCTTTTCAATAAAATTCTCAGTGATAATATTCTCGAAGCCGTTTACCTAAATCCTCGAAACCTTTTGCTTTAATAACTGTAAACTAACCTTTATTCGAATTTACTATCCATGTCATATATTTGCTGTGTACCGGTCCGCTCCCGGTTCATGGTTTAATATCTTTTATATATTTGTGTTTTTATCAAATATCAGTGTTTTTGATCTCTTACCTCTTTTTTCAGTTCAGTTTCATCCATGAGTCCGGAAAATATTTATATGCAAATCTTCCGGCTCTCCATATGCGGTCTTTGCCTGCTGTATTCTTTTTTCACTTTCGATGGAAAATTATTTATAATATGAAAGAGGTAGTAAGATTCCGCATTCCGTTAATGTGGTACAGGTCTGCCAATAAGAAATAATTCATGCCGCACCACCAGAAGAACTGACTAAAAAAACTGTGCAACCACCCAATTCTCATGGACCCCATCAAAAACCCCATCAGAAGAATAGCAGTACCCATATGGATACAATCCGACCATACATGAAGCTAAAGCGGGTTCCAGGAAATATGCACAGTACAGTAAAAACCACTGACACGGAATACAAAAATGGCAAAAACAAAAGGCAAAATGCCCGAAAAACGGCAAAAAACCTAAAAAAATGGCAAAAACCTAAAAAAACGGCAAAAAACCTAAAAAATGGCAAAACAAATGGCAAAAAATATGACTAAAGTCTAAACAGGATAGAGTAAAAAGTCCAAACACAAAAACCTCCATAAAAGGATTTGCAGTAGGTTTTGAGGGAAACTCTACTGCTATTTCCTTTACTTTGAAAGCATTTTTTCAATTAGTTTACTAACTCCTATTTATTGAACCATATTGCCTGTATTCTGCACCTAAAAAAAATTTGTATGCCGTTTAGGACACCAGATTTCTTGACTGAAAAAGCTAAATCTTAAATTCGAATTAAGGAGTTTGAAAAGCCTCTAAATATTCAAAACTATATTTTAATGGACTAAAAACCCGGGTAGCAGAAAACGTCAGTAAAAGAATAAATTTGGTGAACGGATGCAACCCTGTTGTGGTTAGATGTTGTGGTGTGGTGGTTGGGTGTGATCTTGTAGATGTGCATTAAGGGCAGGCCCGTTCACTATGCCAAACACAAAATTCATGACTGGTTATATAAATATTTGGATACTATTATATTTAATTGCCGTTTTGTGATAGTAAATGTTAGTGCTGAGGTTTATTTAAGGGTTCTTTTTCCGGATTTTGTCCTTCGATTGTTAAAGTACGACATTGATCCCTTCAGGCAGCACTTCACTTTGCCGAGCTTTCAGTCCTTTTTTTCAACCTTTTTTATCCTTTATTTCCTTCAATTTCCTTTTTTTTCAGTCTGCCTTTTCTATTTTATTCCATTATGTTTTTTAGTGAGTTAACCCTGATTTCCATTAACTTCCTGTGGTTCTTTTATAATTTTTCTTCCCCAAGCTGTTTATACTATGAAGTTTTTTCCTATCTATACATCATAACGAATTGAATTCATAGTTTTCAATAATAAAATCGAAAAGGAAGGTCTAGGAGACTCATAATGAGAAGCGCCATTATTAAAGAGGGGCCTGAACGTGCCGGTAACCGTTCCCTTTTGAAGGCAACAGGCGTTACGGATGCGGAAATGAAGAGGCCGTTCATTGCGGTTGTCAATTCATGGAATGATATCGTCCCCGGTCATACTCACCTGAATAAACTTGCTGAAGCTGTAAAGGCAGGGATCAGGAACGCTGGAGGGGTTCCTTTTGAGTTCCATACAATAGCTGTGTGTGACGGGATTGCAATGGGGCATGAGGGTATGAAGTATTCTCTTCCCAGCAGGGAAATCATAGAGGACACAATAGAACTCATGGTCAAAGCCCATCAGTTTGACGGTATGGTTCTTATTCCTACCTGTGACAAAATCGTCCCCGGGCACCTTATGGCAGCAGGCAGGCTTGATATCCCTGCTATTGTTGTGACCGGAGGGCCAATGCTTCCCGGATACGTGGAAGATAAATATACGGACCTTATTTCGGTTTTTGAAGGTGTTGGCGCCTACAAGGCAGGCAAACTTTCCGAAGGAGAGCTCAAAAGGCTTGAAAATCTCTCCTGCGCGGGAGCGGGTTCCTGTGCCGGAATGTTTACCGCAAATACAATGGCATGTATGACCGAAGCCCTCGGATTGAGTCTCCCCGGCTGTGCAACAGCTCATGCTGTTGACGCAAAAAAGATGCGCATCGCCAAAGAATCCGGAGAGCGCATAGTGGAGCTTGTAAAAAAGAATATCACCCCAAGGCAGATTGTTACTCGAAAATCTTTTGAGAATGCCATAATGGTCGATATGGCAGTCGGAGGAAGCACAAACACCACTCTGCACCTTCCCGCCCTTGCCCATGAGTTCGGGCTTGAACTGCCTCTTGAAGCCTTTGATGAACTGAGCAGGACAACACCTCATCTGATTTCCCTCAGGCCAGGCGGTCCCAATTTCATGCTTCACTTTGACAGGGCAGGCGGAGTTGAAGCAATCATGCAGAGACTGGAAACAAAACTCCACCTTGACCAGCTTTCAGTCAACGGCAAAACAATCGGTGAAAACCTGGACGAATTTGAGATAATTAACCCGAAACTGAACAAAGAGATAATCGCAACCATTGAAAACCCGATCCATGCCGAAGGAGGAATTGCGGTCCTCAAAGGCAGCCTTGCCCCGGATGGCTCTGTCGTTAAACAGGCAGCGGTTGACCCGAAAATGCGTGTCCACACAGGTCCCGCAAGAGTTTATGATTGCGAAGAGGATGCCATGAAAGGCATTCTTGCGGGAGATATCAATCCCGGAGATATTATCATTATTCGCTACGAAGGCCCCAGAGGAGGTCCCGGAATGCGTGAAATGCTTGCAGCAACAGCCGCAATCGGAGGAATGGGACTTCTCGAATCCGTGGCTCTGATAACTGACGGGCGCTTCTCAGGAGGGACTCGCGGACCATGTATAGGACACGTCTCTCCCGAAGCAAGTGAAGGAGGCCCGATAGGTCTTGTAAAAGAAGGAGACCTTATAGAAATCAATATTCCTGAAAGGATCCTTAACCTGAAAGTCTCTGATGAAGAGCTCGAAAAGCGCAGAGCTGCCTTTGTGCATCCTAAAAAGGAAGTCACAGGTTACCTTGCCAGATACCAGCGTGCAGTCCATTCTGCAAATACTGGCGGAATAGTTGACTGAAACTGGTCGATGCTCTATAAATGTATTTATGGAGGCAGGGCCTCCAAACTTCTCTTTTTAAACTCGGTTAAATTCGGGTGATTTTTTCAGATCCCTGTTTTTCTCTTCCATTCTTCAGGTATGCTCGAAAAGATTCCTTTTTGAAGCGTCCATTTATTTTCCGGAAACATTTATAGTGCCTGAGCACTAATCTTTTGTTATCTTATACAAAATCACTCGTGTAAAGCCATTCGTTATTGAGATTTGCCAGGAAATTTCAGGGGGTAGGTTATGGAAGCAGAGGGCTTATGTTCGATTTGTGGCCGCCCGGCCAAACTTCATACATGCCATTTATGTGGAAGGCTCGTATGCAGCCAGTGTATGGATCATAGAAAAGGCATGTGCATCAAGTGTGCAGGTGGAAAGGAAATCTCTTCATCCGGCTCAAAGGATACCGGGGTTTTTAAATAAATCCGTAAAAAACAGGCTATAAAATTAAAGTATCAAAGTTAAATGTGTCAAAAATAATGGGATTCTGAAAAATAATTATAATGATGCTGAATACATTTCTTACTTATATTAGCTTACCAGCCGTGAATTTCTCCTTCAGGCTCTTTATCATCGCGGTAAAAACGAAATTCTTTTTTATCGGCATCCTCTACAAACACAAACTTTTCTTCAACTCCTACTTTGGCAAATGCAAGAGCATCATCTCCATCCCTTATAGCCGGCAGAATGTCCAGATCCACATGGTCCTGAACGCTGCTCTCCGGAAGAAAAGCTGTAATGATAAACCAGTCAATACCTCCTGTATAAGTACTGCTTATGTATCTGCTCTTATCTGGCGGAATTTTTGTAGCTTTCTGATGCATTTCACTCCCGTCAGCACGGTAAGCTACAAACCGAATTGTATAATTTGTCTTATTTTTGATAATAGCCATTACCCCACTCCTCCATCTTAATCACCTTATATTTCTCCATTTTAAGGAATTTATATATTGAATTTTATTCTGAGAAGTAAATACCTTTTGATGCAAAGTTTTTAAAAGGTGTTGGGCAAGCAGAGTTGCTTCTCTACAGCTCGAGTCTAACTCGGGATCACAGAAAAACCATAGATTTCGAGGAGTTGAGATTCTATCGCAACATACGCTGTCCTTCCCGAGTTTCGCTCCCCGAATTTCGCTTCGGGATCGCATGAAATCAGAGATTTCATGGGAGTTGCACTGTAAGTGCAACAGCACGAGGTCCTTTTCGCTTCGCTCAAGAGGACTAATGTTTGGTTAATTATATGCAAGCTACTGAAAACAATTGTAAGAAAAAGAGAGCCTAAAAAGCCAGAAAGGCAGGAAAGAAAGGCAGGAAAGATTGGCAAGATAAAAATGAGAATTTGAGCAGGGCTACGGGCATATCAGGATAAGATTTTCGTTTATCTGCGGATTAAATGAGTTTTCGGCAAAGAGAATCCTTTCCTAAAAAGACAGGTCAGACTGCTTATTTTAGCGTATCAAACAGGTGGTCAGATATAGATCGCCTTCACGTAGATTTATTTAAACCATCAGATTAATCGGGTGCCTGTTTGCGGGCTCTATATCAAGGTCAGCAACGGCTTCGGCAATCATTATATCGCTCATTGCAGCCATTGGAAAGATATACTCTGCGTATTCTATGGGTCCGTAAAGGATAAAATCTCCGGCTGCAGCCTGCTGGAGGCAGGTGGAACCTATGTCGCAGATTTTGTACAGGACGGGATTTTTTTCTTTCTGCTGGTTCAGCCAGTTCCAGGCTGAAGGAGCATTGTGGATTCCGGAGCCAGTAGGGTGGCCCCATTTTGCTTTTGCAGTAATCGTCATTCTGAGGGCTATTCCGGCTCCGTTTCCCATAGGGGTGATGCTGGGGTCAATAAGTTTGTTTATTATCCCGCATCTATCCGCAATTGAGAGGAGCCCTTTTTCTAACAGGCCTGCTCCGGTCTCGAGCATTTCCATCCTTCCATGCAGAGAAGAGTCCATCGCATTGAAGCCCAGAATAATTGAACTGTCAACATCGGACTGCTCAAGGGCTTCTATTTCGGATGCGTTTATGCTCATATTGATTGAGTTATAAACTGCCCTGTCCGCAAGCCCTATTTCGCTCACATATCCGGCTGCATGGGAACGGACAGCCCCTTCGGGGGAATCTATAAGAAAAGGAGAATCCGAAATCTCTGCAATAAAATCAATATAGCGTGTAATACTCTCGACGGTTGTGCCAAAGATATGGACCATATGGGGATTTCCGGTAGTATCCGAACCCGATTCCTGCAGGTTTATGAGCTTTTCGGCAGCAGTCCTGTCAAAAAGACCTTTTGCGGCATCCTCGACAATCTCCTGTTTATTGTAAAAAATAGTCCCTGCAAGTACGGTAGGCAATTCTCCAGGTTGTCCACCTACTTTCACTCCTGCAATATTGGCAATTTCCTGTTCTCTCTGGAACTTAAACATCTTTACACCCTCGAAATCTACACTTTAAAGCTGAAAATTCATTCGGATTTTTCCAGACCTTTTTCTTAATCAGAGGTTTTCTGCCGGACATATAACTCCTGCATTTGAATCCATTACGAATTCTTCCGAAATTATAACATCCCCTGAAGCCGGGGCTGCAAAAGAAGGCTGTCTTTTTTTCGGAGCACAGGCCACCAAGGGCTCCTCAGGATATGCATCTCCTTTATTCATATAGTTTCTAACAAGCTTCCGTATCTCTTCCGGATCATTCAACCCAATTCTGTTAATGAGTCTAACCTGCTGCTGAAAGCGCTCGACCGCAGTTCCTGAGATATTTTCTATAAACGGGATTGCACCCTGTGAACCTTTGATCCTGCCCTGTTCATCGACTCCGTTTTCATGGATTGCAAGAAGGGAGTGTCCTGCCAGATGACCTCTTGATTCGGTCCCGCAGACCAACACGTACCGGATATTGGAGTTCGAAATGACATTTACTATTATCTTTTCAACACCCAGGTTTTCGGTTTTAGAGCTTCCCCAGATGGCAGCCTCAGGATGGGAATCGAGGTGACTTGCAAGGGTTACTACTGCAATTCTTGAATCTTTTTTTCCCGTAACATAATCTCCTTTTACAGGAGGCCAGTTTTCTGCGATGAGCTTCAGTGAATCACCTTTTTTCTTTCCTTGTTAAGGTGGGATAGTGCACTTGCAAGCATGATGGCTTTCGTGAAATGCCCGCCTACCCTTGAAGTGTCCACAAACACATAATCGTCCATAAGTACAGGCGCTCCGAGCCCGTCTCCTCCTCCAAGGAATGCAATAGTCCTGAAAATAAGGTTTCCTGAGATCCCGTCAGGAGCAACAATAAAGTTTGATTCTTTTATGGCGTCTTCAATAAGGATAGTGTAATGTCTGGCATTAATCCCGAGTTCCTGAGCCCGTCCTGCTATGAATTCCCCATCTGCCAGGGTCCTGTCCACACGCTTATCTCTTCCTATATCTCCCATCCTGCCTCCGGAAAGTATCCCTACGGCAGGCTCTACTCCCAGTCTCCTTATATGCTCTGCGCCAAGGGTGATCATGCGAAGCTTATCCAAAATCGTATTTCCTTCGTCTATTCCTACGGGGGCCAGGAAAAAAGGTATCCCATCTGCTGTCAGGAGAAGGGCAAGCCTGCATATCCTTTTCATGCCAAGGGCTTCTTTCAGGCTTGAAAGAGTGCCGGATGCCTTTGCAGTGCCTCTTATAACTGCATCCACTTTTTTTAAAACGAGGAGTTCTGAAAGGGTTTTTTCGGGGTCCTCAGTATCTATAACCTCAAGTTCTGTCCCTATTTTATCTATCTCTTTTTTACTTCCTACAAGGACTACCTGCGCATATCCCAGTTCCTGAGCTTTCCATGCACTTTCAAGAGTTTTGGGATTTGGCTCTCTTATTCCCATAGCCACTCTTGCTCTGTTAGCCCTTGCTCGGGCTTCGATAGCCTCAAGGAGGGCATACATGCCGTTCTTTTCCATATGCATCCAGACTTTCATTTAAGATTTGAAGTAGTTCAAAGAAAGACAAACAAACACATTAATTAATTTTGCCCCTCCCGAGTCCCGTCTCGGGAGGACGGCGTCCTTTTCGCTCACTCCGCTCGCTCAAGAGGACTAATTTGGAGATTTCAGAGTCTAAGCTCAAGAGGATAATTTATGGATTGTTAACATTGTTTAAGTTGGAGGGCTGAATTATAAGTTGTGATTTTATCCAAAAAAGGTCGGGAAGTTGCAAAACTAAGTGCAGCAAACATATTAAAAAAATTAAAACATATAAAGTTAATAATGAGTTCCTTTTTTATTGGTATGGTTTAAGATGATATCGGCAATTGAATGGGCTGAAAAATACCGACCCCGGACGCTTGGAGATGTCGTGGGGAACAGGAAGGCAGTGCAGGATTTGAGGGCATGGGCTGAGGAATGGCAGTCCGGAATTCCTGAGAAGAGAGCTGTGGTTCTTTATGGGCCTGCAGGTATAGGGAAGACGTCAAGTGCTCACGCGCTGGCCAGGGACATGGACTGGGAGGTTATTGAGCTCAATGCAAGCGACCAGAGGACTGCAGGCGTTATTGAAAAGGTTGCCGGATCTGCGGCGTCAATGAATACTTTTTTTGGGGGCAAGCGGCTTATTATCCTTGATGAAGCTGATAATCTACACGGGACTGCAGATAGGGGTGGGATGAGGGCTATTGCCGGGATCATAAAAGCCACACTTCAGCCGATAATTCTAATTGCAAATGATATCTACGGGTTAACTCCGACGGTCCGGAATATTTGCCTGGAAATAAAGTTTGGGTCGGTGCAGAGCCGTTCTATGGTTCCCGCTTTGAAGAAAGTATGCGAGGCTGAGGGGATTTCCTGCAGCCAGGAAGCTATCCTGCAGATCGCAGAAAATGCAGGCGGGGATTTCAGGAGCGCAATGAATGACCTCCAGGCTGCTGCTAACGGAAAGAAAGCCCTGGATGTTGAAGATATCAGCACTGCAGGCAGGGATGTAAAAGAGAATATCTTTAAGGCGATGCAGAAAATTTTTAAAAGTACTGACTGCAAAAGAGCTCTTGAGTCCACATATGGGCTTGACGAGAGTCCTGAGGATCTTGTGCACTGGATAGACGAGAACCTGCCGATCCAGTATGCCCGGAAGGATGGAGGCCTGGAAGATATTAGAACCGGTTTTAACTATCTTTCAAAAGCTGATCTTTATCTCGGGCGCGTAAAAAAGCGCCAGAACTACAGGATGTGGAGGTACGCCAGCATGCTTATGGTATGCGGTGCCGCTCTTTCCAAGACCAGACCATATCCCGGTTTTATTAAGTATCAGCAGCCCTCATTATGGAGAAGGCTCGGGCAGACGCGTTCCAGAAGGGACATGCGGGACAATATTGCTTCAAAGATCGGAGAACACAGCTTTGAATCAATGCACTATTCAAGGAATAACCTTTTAGGTTTCTACGCATTGATGTTGAAGGATGAGGCATCTGCTATTGAAGTTACTGCAAACCTGGAGCTGGAACTTGAGGAATTGATGTACCTCTCAGGAAGTACAAAAGCGAGCAAAAAACTTCAGAAAATTTACGATGAAGCACAGAAACTTCTGGATACAAAAAAGGAGAAGGCTGAAGAACCGGATTTCTTCAAGGCTCCCGAGCCTGCAGCAGATGATAAGCAGACGACCCTTCACTGCCCTGTTATTGTTCCTGAGAAGGAACCTGAAGATCTTCCCGGAAAGACCGGAGCATCTGGTTCCCAGCCTCTGGAGAAGAAGCAGAAAACACTTGATCTGGGGTTTGACGCACCGAAGGGGCTTCCTGAGAGAAAAGAGACTTCAGGAAAGAGAATGCCTGAAAGTAAGAAACATATAAAAAATAACTCCTTCTCCCTTCCGGATCCCGTATTCGAAAAGAAATCTCTTCCGGAACCTTCAGGAAAAAAAGTTTCTCATGTACTTCCAAGCAAGGAGGATATGGGCAGCAGTGAGCCTTTGAAAAAGGAAATATTTAATGACAATAATAAAGGTTTACATGCCCCGGGTATAGAAGATAACACGGGAGAAACTTTGAAAAAAGCCGAGCCTAAAAACCAGAAAACACTTTTCGATTTTTAATTTTTCCGGAACATGGTCACCTGTTTCAGTCACCTGTTTCTCTTATCTGGATCATCAATCCGGAGATTCTTTCCTTTTTTTAAGTTATTATTCTGGAGATAAATTGTAAGGTTTTTATATAATGCCTGCCCCGTGTAAAAGAACCCGAATTTTTTATGTGAGCGGAACAACGGGGTTGACTTTAATGAAAGAAGAATTTGCTGGTGTGTTTGGGAAGTTTGGACTGGAGTCCGCTCACATATTATTAATATAATAACTACAGTTATAAATACTTTTTTAATATATTTAGTATATGTTTATGCCGTTTTACTTGTCAGGCGTATTTGCTGACCTTTTGTTAGATAAGTGTAATCGGGATGTTGTTGAGAAGAGATATCAGGTGGAGAAAAGGCTTTAGTGGTCATTTACCTGGTAATCATTTACTTGGTAATCATTTAGGATCTTGGTAATTAGTTGAGAAAAAATTAATTAATGTTAAGAACTGGTGAGATAAAACTGAATAATTTCAAACAATGTTAAGAAACAGGTCATTAGAAAAGTTGTGAGCGGGCTTGGGGAGTTTGGGGAATAGTTGGGGGGAATAGTTGGGGGATATGGGTTTGGGGTTATACTATGGAAAAGAGACCCGCTCACTTAGCATGTGTAATTATTGCATCCTATAAATAGCTTTCTATTATATACCTGCTAAATTATAATTCCTGTTAAATAGTTTAAGTTTTTTCTAAAAAAGTTTTTTGTGATTGCGTTTCCTGAAAGTTTCGAAGTCGATAAAGAGAAGTAACGTACTGTTCATACTGCATGGAACTTAAATAAGAAATAATAGTACTGAAAATTAATCTTTTTACCCCTATGCCTTAAAAGAATTTGCTGGCAATATTGATACCATTTTATTATTCTGTTTTATCTCAGTATCACATTTTCTATTAAATTGAGTACTACCTGATATCACTCTATGCATTTCAAGTAAATGCAAAACTGGCTTAAGAATAAAAAGCTGACCGCAATCGAATTATTAGATAAAAATGTTACAGTAAATAGTATAAGAGTTATATGAGCGGGTTGGGGAGTATGAATTGGGGTGTTGGGGGGTTGGGGTTATCTTACAAAAGAGAGACCCGCTCACATGTATACATCATGCTAATCTAATATAAATATATTTTGCTTGTATAAATCCTTTTTAAAAACGGTTGAGATTTTGTCTGCAATGGTAGAGCTTTTCACACTGCAATAGCACTATTTTTATTTTCTACTTCTGTCTCATTTCCGGTATACCTTTTATTCAAAAAATAAGCAAGAATTACCGGGTATATAATGATTTCTAATTCCCGGGGATTTTATAGAGTTAGCTCCGAACAAAAGACATATATATAACTAGTGACATGTTGGATTTGCATTTCAAGCAGCAGGTTGTAAATAATCAGAAATGCTGTTAATAGCAAACTGGGCTCGTGGTCTAGTCGGTCATGACATCGCCTTTACACGGCGGGGATCCTGAGTTCGAATCTCAGCGGGCCCACTCTCTGTTTCTTCCTTGTTTTCGGATTCTAAGTGCGTATAGAACTTCTTTTCTAATGCTTCAATTCTCGCTTCTAGGTCTGATTTTACTTCTGGTTGTGTAACCTTAAGTTCACAGTTAAGCTCTTCTTCAAGGGCAATTAGGTAAACAGGTTTACCGTTATATTCGGTTTTGAAGATGTGGGCAGTTTCTCCAGCAAGGTTTATTTCAGATTGTGGGAGCCTTAATAAAGGATATGTAATCTCTGGTTTAACCTTATGTCTCATGATTTTTGATTTTCCCAGTAATTTCATTCTTCTACCTCTATAATATCAAACAAAAGGTTACTAAATATTTATGTAACTTTGCATTTTTTGATACAATGATTAGAATTTGGAGGTAAAACTAATTTTTAACAACCAAGCCTATTGATCGTTAGGTATCAATCTGTATGGTCAGACACCCGTTCACTCCGTTCACTCAGTCCGCAAGGCCTACAGGGTAAGGGCTGGAAGAGTGCTCCTGGCAGGTCTGCTGGCAGTAAGCCTGCCAAGGGAAACTTAAGGTATATAAAAGTAAGGCTTAATCTTCGATGAGGGTTTCCAGTGCTGGAACTCGATGTCCTCAAGGAAGGGAAGGAGATTCCCTTAAGATCTTCCGATAAAGTCACAAACTCCGTCATATCCGCAGTTGTCGCAGTTAACGAACCTTGTACATAAGGTCTTTAACTTCTCCTGCTCTGTTCTGTGGTATTTCTGATCATACACTAAGGAAAGCCTATACCGCGTTTCCTCTTCGTTAAAGTCCGACTGATACTTAAAATACTGTACTGCAACATCTAACGGATAACCGGCTCTATAAAGCTCACCTGCGACAGCTATCCTGAATTGGTTGCCGTCCCCATGATTCATTTGTAATTTTTGCGCGGAAATAAAGCAGGGTCTTATAAAGCCTTCCTTAACTGGTTTATAGTCTGGATAAGCTTCCTTAAACTTCCTTTTTGCCTTCTGTGCCTTCTCCTTGACTTCTATTTGATGTATGTCTGAAAGCAGAGTGAAGGCTGAAATATCAATAGTTTGAATTTCAAGACCTGAAAAGCTTTCCTGAAACTCTCCATTGATCCATATTTTAGACTTTATCCCTGTTTTTCTGTGGACTGCAAAAAGGCACTTAAGCAGGTTCCCGTATTTCTTATTTTGGTTTAAGGTCTTCTGCTTCGGGAATAGTTCAATATCTCCCACTAATCCCGCTATCTTTTTTATCTCTTCTCCGAGGTATACGGCAACCTTAGCAGGAACAGGAACCGAAAGGAATACTATAAAGTGGTAGGAGTGAGGACTCCCGGAAGCCTCAAAGATAAAAGGAATCCCTAAAGCAGTAAGAGCATTAAAGAGCCTCTCCTTATTTTCCTCCGCTATCCTGTCCCGCTTTTCGACTTCCTCCGGGGTTTCTATTACCGGAATAAGTTTCCCGGTGGACTTGTCCTTTTTAGGTCTGGGAGCATGGGAGTCCACATCGAAGGCAAACCACCGGATCATGGAATCCTGACCTAACTGATAAGCTCCTATTGTCTTGCTTCCGCTTATATGAGCCTCTAAATCCCTCTCGGTTAACGGGAATTTAGTTTCCGCTAAGTAAGAACCATCCTTCTGCTGAACTCCGTATGCGTCCTTCCTGAAAGCCTGAAGTTTGAGAAGGCCTAAAGGACTGTCTAAAAATACGGGGTGTTTTTGACATGAACCGTCTATTATATTCTGTATAGACGGTTTACCCTGAAAACCACTCTGTTTTTTAGACTGTTTGAAGCTTAAACCCTGCTGTTTCATATCTTCAAAATCTTTACAGTGGATAACTTTGGGTTCTGTTATTCCCGAACCTTCATACTCTATGGTTAACCTGTTCCTGCATCCGTTCCGGTGTTCCTCTATTCCGGTTATCTTCCTATTGAATCCCCATTTAACGCAGGCTCTAACATCATCTATACAGCATCCAAGGGCAAACACTAAGGAGTTCTCTTTTCCGTCCGGGTCTTTTACTCTGCTCCAAGCCTGCCAAGTATCGCAGTGTATAGACTCATATAGAAGCTTTTTCGAGTCCTCCACTGTTTCCGTTATTGGATCAAAGGAATTTAAAGGCTTATTAGCTATCCCTATAGCTATCATTATTCGAGCCTTAGAGGTTACTCCTATAGTTTCCGAGCCTTTATAATAAATTACAGGGTGGGGTCTTCCTGCCTGCTTAAGTCCCCTCTCTATACTCCGGGCTTCCTCCTTGCTAAGTGCAATTATAAGGACTTCCTCGCCTTCGTAGGATTCCAGAATATCTATACATCTGCTGATAATTTCAGGGCGCATCTTATAGCGTGACCTGTCCCCGATAGCGTTATACTTCTTATTATCTGCAAGAATCAGCATTTTCTCATTATTGCTTGTTGGGTCTCCTTGCCTCCCGAATGTGATTCTAAGAGGCGAGACTTTCCCCATAAAAAAATCTGAATAGTCCTTACTGCAAAAAGTGGCAGTAGTTAATATTATTCGCCTGCCTTCTCCCTGCATACTCGTAGTAAATTTTCTTATAGTGTCCACATACAAGAAATCGAGAGCGGATACTTTTATCTGAATAATCCCTCTATCCTTGATAGCATTGATAGACAGCTTAAAGCTTTTCCCGATTGCGTTAAATTGGAGAAGGGCTTTAACTTCCTCCATACTTAGATTATAGTCCTCTCTGTGCTTCGTAAGCTCGATCAGTTCTTTAATAAAGCCTGCTGTTTCCTTTCCTCTTGCGTCTCTCTCCTGTCCTGTGAAAGCTGGATTCTGATAATCAAGGCTAAGGCGGTGATTCCAGTATTTCGGACTCTCCGCGCCTCCGAGGACTTCATGAACTTTTATCTTAAAAGTGTCGTCCTCTGCTATTGCTTTCATTTGATCTATGACATTCTTAATATATTCGAAGTCCTGACAGGCGGAGTTATACTTATTAAAGTCTGTCCTGTATCCGTTTTTGCTGTCATAAACTATGTATTCCTGTTGTCTTCCGTATTGGAGTTCGTGGACTTCATCGAGAATAATATTTCGGCTTCCTGCTATGCTGTTTAATATCTTCTCTGCCGTTGTCCCTTCCCTGAACATAACTGCAAGCTGTAAGGCGGCAACCTTCGCATAAGTCAATACAAATCCGTTAGCGTTAGGTCTTCTTAGTGGGGCTGTGATAGGACAGTAATCATAGTGCTCGCAGTCCTCGCACTTATCCGCAAGTGGCAGGAATTGAAGTTCCTTAAGGTCTGGAAATTCTTCGCATAGTTCCTGATTTTTAATACAGTTCATGTTAGACTTTACATGTATAACATCGAGTCCCCGCTTCTCACAGAACTTTATAGAGTCCCTAACAATAGTTTCATCTGCTATCTTATTTGTGGGAACTATACAAGTAAACTTTTCATCTCTGTTCCCCGATTCTGCGTTTAAGGAAGTTGTAGCTCCTGCCCTTGTGGTTTTAAAAACTTCTATATGTCCCTGTTGGAACATCTCGTATATTTCCCAAGCTGAAACAGTCCTTCTGTCCGGACTCTTCCGAGGACAGGCTTCTATAGGTTTCTGTGTTGGGTTTCTTTCACTTAATCTTTTCATCTTCATCATTTTTCCCGAAAACAAAGGCGGGAAACTTTTCACCATCAAGCGAAAAGACTAAATAGAAAAAAGTAATGAATATTCCATTGTGAGATGGTTTTTAACTTACTCTTACTATTGAGTCAGTCCGCAGGAAGCAGTTTTAGGGTCGCCAAACTATAAAACTGTCTTCTGCCTTTGTTTTCTTTTCTTTTTCTTTCGTTACTCTCAGTTATATCTTCGTTATGAAATATTACTTTTAGTAATAATCTTTACTTCTTGACTTTTTTTAATTCTTCTGTTTGGTCTTATATGTGGTGCTTTCTTCCGGGGCTGGTCATAGTTGTAATTATGGCAGTTCGGGCAGGTCTTCGGCGTTCTGTTTGCGAACCTCTGCGGCCAGGAGTGACCACAATGTAAACATTTTTTCATTACTGGAGTTCTGTCTTCAGTCATCAAACTAATTAAACGTTTAAGACATAAAAAGTATATGCTCTTTTAGAAGAATTTAATACTCTGTGCATGTATAGCAATGTTAATTATATCTAACAAAATGTAAAGTTTGTTTTACATTCTTTTAGACAGTTGGACATTAAAAAATAGAATTCTCATAATATACATGTCCTGACCTAATGAATAATTCAATTTTTGTATTTTGATGTTGAATTACTTTTTGTTATTCCTAATTCTGTTTTCCCATCAGAATTAAGTGTAATTAAAAAACAATAGTAACCGACACGTTCAGAACCCTGCTATGTCGGCGATATGACAGGGTTAAAACAAAAACTGCTCCTGCTGTGCTTTTTAGCTTGGCAGGGGTAAAAACCGTTAACAGTCTCCTTATTATTCTCCCTTTCGTCATACACAATGTATTCTATTTAATCGTAGGTCTTAGAGTACTTCTTTTCCTTAACAGAACCTAAAAAGCATTTCGTTTAACCTGATACATAGCTTTTGAGCTTTTATTTACTAACCTTTCTAAAAATTGCCTGATAGCGTTTTTAATATTTCCCCATTGCTATCTAAGCTTAAAGAGTCCAAAAAAGCATAAAAAAGCTGTTCCCGCTCTGCTTTTCTCTTATCGGTACTGCTGAATTTTGTCTTTATTGCGTACCTGGCACTTCGGGATATCTACAGCTTATGTTCTGCATGAAGACCTGTAATTACTGTCCCTCCTACAGGCTGTGCGGTGCTTTGCTCATTCCATCAGATTTGCTTGAATATCTTGAGGACAGGCTGAAGCTCAGGCTCACTGTGGGGATATCATATCCGGGGTGGACTGGTTACAAGGCCCCCGGCATAAGAAAGCGTCTTAAATCGCCTTAGAATTGTTCAACTGATTTTCCTTGCAAAAGGTCTAAAGATGGTATAGAATTGCTGATATACCATATGTATATATGATATATCTATCAAAATCTATCTATATCATCTGAAATGGTTTTATCGTTTGTTTTTAATATTTTATACTTTATATTACTAATTGGAAAGATGAAGAATTATCCTGCTTACACCTACAGGATAGTTATCCTGCTTACACCTACAGGATAGTTATTCCCTTGAAACATATATATGAAAGGCTTAAGTACGGCTACTAACTTTCGAAAGAAAGGGTTCTTAAGCCTGCCCTTTGTGGCTCACTCTTTTAAAATCTCTATTCTGTTCTTTTTGGTCTTTTTTCCCTTCCTGCCTGCATGGTCTTCTCTTTAGGCTGTTAGACTGTTAAAGAGTAGTTGATTTTTGGATAATCACAATAGTGAACTTTCCCGGATAGGGTGAAAAACTGCCCTTTCTGGATAATGGAAATGTCCCGGTCTGGCAGGATTCGATAAAAAGAAAGGTCATGCATATCAAAAGAATGCACATTCTTATTTTAGTTAAGCCTGAATAAAAGGCTGATTTTCGCCTCACTTCTTTTAAGCTTTTAAGGAAGTCAGAACGAAAACAAATACGGTTAAATCGTGTCTCAAGCTATCGGTTTCTATACTTCCTATGTGTATTTTTTGAATGGCTTTTCATTTTCCCTCGGTAATCGACCAATTAACTTATATTCATAAGTCATCAGAATGAATGAGTTTAGAAAAGCATATATGGGTAAGAGTCAAAAAAATTAAACCGTTCACTGGGAGATAACTGGGTGAATATTTTTACAGTTATCTATTTACTGTAAATCATTCATTTCTAGATATCGATCGTCCCTATATTGATCATATCTCAACTCCATCTCTCTAGATAACATACCTGATATAAAATTCGTACTAAATTCGATTGAAATTAAACCCTTATCAATATCGTAGTATCTTGTCAGAGCATTTGAAATGTCATTTTTACGTTCCAACTGGTTAGAACGACGCGAAAACGATTCAAGACTACGTTTCTCTTTTTCAAAGGTTCCAGGTGTTGTGCTAGCGGACTCTATATAATCAATGTCATCACGTACTTTCTCGATTCTTTTATTAATATCCAATGCAAGAGTTTGACTAAATTGGAGAGGACTGCACACCCTAGTATTAAAAAAAGTATTCACAGCTTCGTCAATCTTACCATCCTTTAAAATACCATGACTGTTTATAATTTCATACTTAGTAAGTATTTCGGGGACTGGCTTCGTGTAATTAAACATATAAAAAGAACTATCAAATAACTTAAGTATCACATTACAGCAGGCTTTTAAATATATTTTTGCTAAATCATTAATTATTAATTCCCGAATTATGTTCTGATGATATACCTCATTTCTAAAAAAGTGGCATTTATCATAAACATCTTTTTCCTTTTGTGTTATCATACCCTCTGAAACCAAAAAATTAGTTTTATTATTAAAATATTCATAATCTTTCAGAAGTTGAGCCCTAAATTTTCCACTTATAATTTCTTCATAATCTTCATTGTCAATAGAATATTTACTATTGATTTTTTCCCATATTGAAAGCTCAAGAGCATTATCTATCAAAATTAAAGCAAGTCTTGATCCCGTAGTTGTTTTTTTATCAATTTGAATTGTTGCCTCTTCTATTTGCTCCATGATTTTGGCTAAAATATAGATGTCCATCATGTATCTCCTTCAAATCAAATTAAGCTATTCAAAATTAACTTTGTTTGTTCATATAAATGGTAATGTTTATTTTATTTCACTATTGATTAAGAATAAAGATTATTGAGTTCGAGGATATAAGACATGGGTTCTGATGTAATCAGCATCGTTGGTGTCATTATTGGAGCTATTGGTATATACTACGCTCGTAAACAGTCTCTTACTGCTAATAACCAAACTTCTGCTCTTGAGAAAAGTACAAGTATTGAACAGGAAAGACAGATTACTGAAAGTTTCAGTAGGGCTACTGACCAGTTATGTAGCGAGAAAATGGAAATTCGTTTGGGTGCTATATCTACCCTTGAAATAATCGCAAATAAATCGGACGAATATTACTGGAGAATAATGGAAAATTTTACTGCTTATATTCGGAAAAACTCATCCACTCAAGATCAGAAAGTAAAGGAACTGGGTAAAGTACAATTTGATATTCAAGCAATTCTTTCTGTTATCAAAAAATGCAATAAACCCGATGATTTTATAGAGCCCTGTTGTTTAGATCTGCAAGACACTTATCTCTGCAAGGCCAATCTCTCAGGGGCTCTTCTTGGAGGAGCTAATCTTCAGAGAGCTAACCTTACAGGAGCTAACCTTACAGAAGCTCACCTCAATGGGGTGGATTTTTATGGAGCGGATCTAACAGGAGCTAATCTTTATAGAGCGGATCTAACAGGAGCTAATCTTAAAGGAGCTAACTTTAAAGGAGCTAACCTTAAAGGAACTAACCTTGAAGGAGCCGATTTTACAGAGACTGACTTCACTGATTATACTATTATCAAAGAGGCTAACTTTGAAGGGGCTAACCTTGAAGGAGTCAACCTTACAGAAGCTTTTCTTTGTGAAGCTAATCTTACAGAAACTCACCTTGAAGGAGCCAATCTTCAGGGAGCTAACCTTCGAGGAACTAACCTTACGGGAGCTTATCTATGTGAAGCCAATCTTAGAGGAGTTTATTTTGATAGAGTACCTGATCTTTGCTTGAAAGGAGCTAATCTTGAAAGAGCGGATTTAACATATTCTGACCTTAAAGGAGCTAACTTTGAAGGAGCTAACATTAAAGAAGCTAACTTTGAAGGGGCTAACCTTGAAGGAGCCGATTTTACAGAGGTTGACTTTGCAGAGGATACTGATAGTCCATTATTCCCTGGGCTTCACAATAAGCATAACTTAACAATTGACCAACTTTCGAAAGTAAAATCACTTTATGGGGCAACAAACTTGAATCCTGAACTCGAAACACCATTAAAAGAGAAGCATCCAGAAATTTTTAAAGAAACTGCGGAACATAAATCGTATAGAGAAAAATTTCTTCAATCATGATAGGCGTTGTAATCAAATTTTCAATTATTTTTTCTTCTAGAAAAAGCTGATCTGCACTTATCGGAGCATGTTTCTTTTTTAGGGTTTACAGTATCAAACTCTTCTCCGCAATTCTTGCATATCTTCTTAATTATCTCCGTTCCTGCTGGAGCTGTCCTTAAGAGCCTGTATTCAAGGATCTTGAAGTAATGAGCAAAAATAGAAAGGGTTTCTTTGTCCCTTCTCAGGTCTTCTATCTCTGGTCTTTCTCCTGGAGTAGTAAACGCATACCTTCAGGATCATGATGTATTTCATCGTGTTTATGGGCAGTGTTTTTTATTGGCTCTGCCTGTACCCTCTGTACATAGCCTTCTATATCGGGCTTTACCCTTTGATATGGATAGTTAGAAGGGTCTTTTAACTATCCCCTACTCTTTTCTCTTTTGTGCTCTTTTTGGCTCGATAGTGGCTCTATTATAAGGCTCTCTATACTGTTTATGTGCATGTAGTAGGGTGGGTCTTACACTCTTCTATCAGTGCCCTATATGGGCTTATACGTGCCTTTGTGCTAGGCTGTGCGGTGCTGTGTTGCTAAGATATGGCTCTGGAAGAGATTAGATTGAATCTTCCACAAGGAAGGATTCCTCTCTATGGGAGTGGCGGGAATAGGTGCACAAAAATACTTTTATTTTTATCTTTATGCTATTTTAAATCGCATGTAGATAATATATTTTCTAGAATGGAACATAAAAGGATGTGTGTGAAATCCTTATGGTGAGCCTGAGATTAAGCCAGAATTTGTATCTAAGATCTCTGATCAGATCAGCATAAAAAGTCCGGATGTTTTATCCTGCAGGGTCTGCAAGATCATTCCTCAGAGCCCACTGTTTTTGAATTATAATCAACTTTTCTTTTACTCTGTTTTTTCACTTTCAGTTCATATGTTCAAGTTAAGCCTTGTCTATTCATAGTAATTCTTTTCAATTATTTTCCCCACTTCATCTACGCCTGCCGTTTTACTATATGTTTCTACTGATAACAAAACTTCTATGCCAATACTGCCACATCTAATCCAAGGTGGGCCTAACATTGTAATTTTTTATATAATGTTAAAACTGCCTCTTTTTTGTTTAAAAATTTCAGCCAGATTTCGGAGCAAAGAAAATTTCAGAAATACCGGATTCGGTTTGGGTTTGACTCATTACCTTGCACCCTGATATCAGCCTGACTTCGACTCCGACTCTGACTTCGACCCTAACCTGGGCTCTTTTATTTAACCTCTATTTTAGAAATGGTGTGATTTTTAGTTAAAGCAACTTTTGAAAATTAACAGTTGTGCATTATCTTTGCACTAGCGTACAAAAAATTCGAGATAACTATATCCCCAAAAAAAAGAGTGCGAGAGGTGCGATTCGAACGCACGAACTCCTACAAGACCAGACTCTGAATCTGGCGACTTTGACCTGGCTGGGCAACCTATAATATTAAAGACAGAATTAAAAGTATCTAAAGGGTCAACATGAACACATGCACAGGCTTTAAGAAAACCTCATATGATTTTTATTACTGAATGCATGGTTGTTTATTAGAAAAGGGCTGAGATGGGTTGAGAATTGACATACCTTACAAAAAATGCTCCCTCTATCAAGAAGATTTTCGTTTTCTTTTAACGAGTTTACTTCCAGTGGAAGCTTCGGTGTCCTTAGTCCCGACCTGAGTGATCATATCTCCCTCAACTTTTCCGATTTTTTGAGAGATATATATTTCCTGTTTTTTCCCTTTGGAAAGTTCATCGTTTTGATTATTTGCCATGCGATTCGCGAATTCCACAGCTAACTGTCCAATTGTTTCAGGTTTCAAGAGACTTCCTGCTCCTAGAACTCCGAAAAATATACCCATAATAGGGCCTACCAAAGACACTGTATTTGACAAATTTAAAGTTGGGGCTGTCACGACGACAACGATTATCCCAATAAGGAGGAAAATCAAACCCGCAATATATCCATCAACCTTTTCTTTTTCCATAAGTAAGAAGTTCTTTCTACAAATATAAAAAATGATCTCTCAATGAAAACAAGTATATGCGAGAGGTGCGATTCGAACGCACGAACTCCTACAAGACCAGACTCTGAATCTGGCGCCTTTGACCTGGCTGGGCAAATTATAATGGTAGATAGAAATAGTAAAATCATAATAATTACTTTTAAAATTTTCTGGAAGATTCAGTGAGTCTAAAATTAATTGTTTAGTGATTATGCCTTTAATGGGATATTAAGGCAAGAATGGATAAAACATAATCGAAGTACTTTGAACAAAAACTTATAACCCCCGTGTGTGATTTTTCAGTTCAAATGGCGTAGTTTTTGCCTTAAGGCCACACATTGTCAGTGCCACACCCTGATAAATAGAATACAATGGGCATACTCGAACCTTGAACCTATCTCAAATACTTATTTATCTGGACTTCTTTTAATAAATGGTGATGAGGGTACTGCACTAAATAGAGCACAGCTTAAACTACTAAAACATTACTTTACTATTTACTGAAATTAAATCGGGAGTTTCCCGATAAGCCTACGGTACTGATTTGTCGCCTGTTGCACTTTATTGAGGTAATGTGCACTTCCAACGGTTGCAGATGCCCTGCCTTGAATGAAATCAGCTACGCTTTCTGTAATCCCTTCTTTAATCATGATGTTTAAATGCCATTTTCGAATGGTTTTTGCAGTCACACGTCCGCTTCTGATGTCTTTCATGACGCTACAATATGACTTGAGACTGCATAGTTTCCTTAGTTCAGGAATATATGAAGTAGGGAAAAATAGATGAAATGTCTTCTTTGTACCGCTTGATAAATAAGAAGTTGGATAGTGGGCAACTTCACCCTCAATAACTATATTGCGTTCATCGAAGTTTTCAAGCATTCGATGGATATGAGTTAAGCGGTTTCCCGAATAAACCAATAGACTATATATAGGTTTCATCTCTTCGGGACATTCTTCATATCCTTTCTTGATTTCCTCATCATTTACGTAAATTTCAACTACACCTGATTTTTTAATCTTTACGAAGCGTCTCCATTTCTCAAGGCTATAACCGCATACATCATCGATTTCTTTATCTTCAAAGTAATTGAATAAATTGCGTAACCCTCTTTCTTCTTTGTCTTTTAGTATAATGTCTCTAAATTGTATTGGTTTGATTATTATTTGATTTTCAAAGAATCTGATTAAGGCATTAAGATAGTCTCTTTTAGTAGTTTTCGATACATTTTTATAGTGTAACCAATCTTCAAAAGAATTTTTATGTTTGAACCAGATATCATTGAGTATAGAGCTTTTACATTTGCTTTCTTGTAGAGGGTCTGTTATCGAGGAATGAGTACTTATTGGGTTGCAATTTAATGGGTTTATTTGGTCTCCAATTAAAGGCTTAATAAGGTCGCATTTGTCGAATACAGCCTTTACACGGCGGGGATCCTGAGTTCGAATCTCAGCGGGCCCACTCGTATCTTCCTTGTTTTCTAACTTAAATATTTTATATGCCTTTTTCAAAATTCTTTTATCCTTCTTTTGAGTTTTTAATGGCAACCCTGGTCCGTCTTGTCCAGATTCTTTCTCTGATTATAATTTTTGTCTTTATTCTTAACATCGATTTATTGTTTTTTAAGTTCTTTTTTCTTTTTATCTATATAATTTTTATATAGAGGCAGTTCATATGTATCTAATGTATATAAACCGCAGGCTGAATTTTTCTTTTTAAAACTTCGTACTATATATTGTACTGATATCGTTATATAGAAAGGAGAACGATAAAGACTTAGAATCTTTGTTACCTACAAAAAGATACGCTTTAATATATTTTGGAAGCGCTAATCTTTACAAAGATCGTTTCAAATCACAGTGGGGGAGGAGTTAGTATTGAAGAGAAGAAGCAGGACAGATATCGCAGTTGATATTTTACGAGTGGCGATGAATGGGGCAAAGAAAACTCATATCGTTTATGAAGTAAACCTCAACTTTAACATTGCTCAGAAATATCTGGAAATGTTAAAAGAGAAAGAGCTTATAAGGCACGAAAACGGGGTCTTTATTACAACTGATAAAGGAAAAGTTTTCCAGGAAATGGCTAAAGAACTCAAGCTTTAAGCATCACCCTTTTTCCTCATTTGCTTTTTTTCTTAATTTTTTCTTAATTTTTTCTTATTTTTTTCTTATTTTTTCTCTTATTTTTATTTCGCTCTTTATTAACTCGCCTTCTTCCAGCAAAATAAAATAAACTGCAAGGCAGAGGCAATCCTGCAGTTTTCAGTAAAATAAGCAAAGTCTGGTTAAGTGATTAAAAATTAGTAATAATCTTTCTGAACATTTATACGCCCCCGTATATATAACGGCTTTTGGAAACATATATACTATGGCGATGAAGGCACTTTTTTTGAACTGCACACTGAAAAAATCGCCTCAGACATCGAACACTCGCGCTCTTATCGATAAAGCTGTGGATATTTTTAAAGAGCTTGATGTTGAGAGTGAGGTAATAAGGGTTGTTGACCATAACATAGCTTTTGGAATTTCTTCGGATGAAGGGGAAGGTGATGAATGGCCCCTTATACTTGAGAAAATAAAAGCCTGTGATATCTTTATTATGGCAACTCCTATCTGGTTTGGGGTTCTCTCCTCTGTATCCAAGATGGTAATTGAGAGGCTGGACGGGACCTATGCTGAAGCAGATCCCGAAACCGGGCAGTACCCTCTCTACGGAAAGGTTGCAGGAATCATCGTTACAGGAAACGAAGACGGGGCACACGATGTATGTTCTACCATACTTTTCAACCTTACACACCTCGGATGCACAGTGCCTCCTAACGCGGATTGTTACTGGGTAGGGGATGCGGGACCAGGGCCCAGTTATATAGAGGCAGGAGGAGAAAAACACCTTTATACTAATCGTACAGTAAGATACATGGTAAATAATCTTACTTATTTCGCAAAGCTTCTCAAAGAAAATCCCATTCCGACCAGTTTGAAAAAGCTTGACGAGGAGGCAAAAAGGGTGAGTAATTAAGGCTAAATTTGCATATTAAGCGCAAATCTCTTTATTTTTCAGAATCCGGTACTTTACTGGAGAGGCGTTCTGGGAAATGCTCCAATAATAAATATTCTACTTAAAGACATGGGGGGTATTATCTGACTGACGGGGATAAATCGATTATAAAACTTAAAGTTGCAGAGGCCGACCAACGGGACGTAGGAAAAGGGATTGTCAGGATTGATGAAAAATTCAGGGAGAGACTGGGCCTGAAACCCTTTGATGTTGTGGAAATCAAAGGTGGAAAATCAACTTCCGCTCTTATAGGCCGTCCCTATCCCAGTGATTCCGGGCTTGATATCGTTCGTATGGATGGGCTTATCCGTATGAATGCGAAGACCAGCATAGGGGAGTACGTGGATATTCGCAAAGCCGACTGGAAAGAAGCAAAGACTGTAACTCTTGCGCCTGTAGCCAAAGGAATGCAGATTTATGCTCCGAGTGAGACACTTAAAGCCGTATTTATGAACCGTACGGTTTCAAAAGGGGATTTTATTTCCACTACAAGCCTTAGAAGATCCAGGGAAAGGGAAACTTTTGGTAAAGGGGTCATGTTCGAGGACTTCTTCCAGGATTTTTTCGGGCAGGGCTTCGGTCAATCTTTCGGGCTCGGAGAAATAAAACTGCAGGTGGTTTCGACTACCCCTTCCGGAATAGTGAAAATAACAGACATGACTCAGATAGAGCTTTTACCGGAAGCAACAGAGATCACTCCGGAGCAGAATATCCCTACTGTAATGTATGAAGACCTTGGGGGGCTCAAGGATGCCATTGGCAAGGTAAGGGAAATGATAGAGCTGCCTCTGAAGCATCCCGAACTCTTTGACAGGCTCGGAATAGATGCTCCTAAAGGCGTGCTGCTTCACGGGCCTCCGGGGACGGGCAAGACAATGCTAGCAAAAGCGGTTGCAAATGAGTCGGATGCTTATTTCATTTCCATTAACGGCCCTGAAATCATGTCGAAGTACTACGGGGAATCCGAAAGGGCAATAAGGGAAATCTTTGAGGATGCAGAGAAGAATGCTCCTGCAATTATTTTCCTTGATGAAATCGATTCGATTGCCCCCAAAAGGGCTGAGGTCACAGGTGAAGTGGAAAGAAGAGTGGTCGCCCAGCTTCTGTCCCTGATGGACGGGCTTAAAGCTCGCAAAAATGTGATTGTTATAGGGTCAACCAACCGCCCGGAGGCCATAGATATTGCACTCCGCCGCCCTGGCAGGTTTGACCGTGAGATTGAGCTCAGGGTTCCGGATACCGAAGGAAGGCTTGAGATTTTCCAGATCCATACAAGAGGAATGCCTCTTGCGGATAATGTAAACCTGATGGACTTTGCTCAGATTACATACGGTTTTGTAGGAGCCGATATTGCTGCATTATGCAGGGAAGCAGCAATGAGTGCACTGAGACGGATTTTACCCAAAATTAACCTCAATGAGCCTGAAATCCCGAGTGAGATCCTTGATTCCCTTCAGGTCACAAGGGAAGACTTTGAAAGTGCCCTGAAAGATGTCCAGCCATCCGCTATAAGAGAAATCCTTATAGAAGTCCCGAACGTGGGCTGGGATGATGTGGGCGGGCTTGGGGAGGTAAAAGAGCTCCTGAAAGAGGCTGTGGAATGGCCGTTGAAAAGCCCTGAATCTTACAGGGACATAGGGGTTGAGGCTCCCAAAGGTGTTCTCTTATACGGCCCTCCGGGTACTGGAAAGACCCTCCTTGCAAAAGCCATTGCACACGAGTCAGATGCCAATTTTATTACAGCAAAAGGAAGTGACCTTCTCTCCAAATGGTACGGTGAGTCCGAAAAAAGGATTGCTGAGGTATTTACGCGCGCAAGGCAGGTCGCTCCTTCCATAGTTTTCCTTGACGAGCTTGACTCTCTTGCACCCGTACGCGGCGCTTCTACGGGCGAGCCTCAGGTCACAGCAAGAATCCTTAACCAGCTCCTTTCGGAAATGGACGGGCTTGAAGAGCTCAGGGCTGTTGTTGTAATCGGGGCAACCAACAGGCCTGATATGATAGACCCAGCTCTTCTCAGGCCAGGGCGTTTTGATGAACTCATCCTTGTTCCTGTTCCGGATGAAGGAGCCCGAAGGGAGATTTTCAGGGTCCATACCGAGAATATGGCTCTTGCGGAAGATGTTGATATTGAAAAACTTGTTTCCCTTACGGACCAGTATACAGGTGCGGATATTGCAGCTATATGTAAAAAAGCGGGGAGGCATGCTCTCCGTGAAGACCTTCATGCAAAAAATGTTAAACAAAAACATTTCCTTCAGGCAATTGAAGAGACCGGGCCTTCTGTCACTCCGGATACCATGAAATACTACCAGGCAATAAAAGGCGAACTGAGGAAGAGAAAATCAAAGGAAATAGAAAGTCCCTATTACATCTGAACCGGATTACCCTGTCAGAGGAAATTTTCTTTTCTATTCTGTTTTTACTCTAATTTCTGTTTTTTTACTCTATATTTCTGTTTTATTCCTTGGTTTTTATTTCTATTTTATTTCTTGATTTGTCGTCACTGTTTTATTTCTCTCATCTCCGATCCTTATTCTATTCCCTCGAATTATTTTATTATAAATGGATTCAGCTTAAGCTGGTTATTTATATGGAATTCAGCATTTAACTTTTTAATTTTATGCTCTCTGCTTTTTCATCAATTTCTTTCTTTTTTATTCATTAAAAATCAATTTTTTAATACCGTTTTATAACGCATTTACTTAAAAAGCAGCTATTTTCTGATGGAACTTCCCGTTAATAAATTGTTTCTGGGAACATTTACGGAACCGTACCAAGCGACTTTGAAAATAATTTATATATAATCTCTTAAAATTATGTTAACCAATGACGTTAAATATCATAATTACTATCGGTAATATATATGCAGCTTCCAACACCCGAAGATCTTAAAAAAAGAAGAAATGAACTCGGGCTTACCCAGAGCGATCTGGCTAAAAGGGCAGGTGTAAGCCAGCCACTAATAGCCCGCATAGAATCTGGAGATGTAGATCCACGGCTCTCAACAGTCAGGAAAATCCTTGATGCATTTGAGGAAGCTGAAAAGGAGCGGCAGATTATTATAAAGGACCTGATGCATTCCCCTGTGCTGCATGTTTCTCCTGAAGACTCTGTAGAGGAGGTCGTAAACCTTATGCACGTTCATGGTTTTTCCCAGATTCCCGTGCTTGATAAGGGTGTTCCGGTTGGAAGTGTTTCGGAGGATATGATTGTAAAACTGATGGCTGAGAGCAAGAAAAAATCTATCTCTCAGTTGAAAATTTCAGGGATAATGGGGGAGTCGTTCCCGACAGTATCTCCCGGGATATCAATCTCAGTAGTTTCGCATATACTCGAAAGTAATCCTGCCGTACTCGTAGTAGAAAAAGGAACTGTAGTTGGTGTTGTAACCAAACACGACGTGATGAAGCTCCTTCAGGGACAATGAGCAAATTCCTTTTTGTTTTCCCTGAGTGCAGGAATCTGAGATTTGGCAGGGAAACACATAAATTATATACTGGGACTCATAATCCTGAATCCTTGTTTAATCCAATGCTTAACCTCTCTGACGTGATCATATTATCATAGTAAGTGTTGGTTAAAGGAGATAAGGGCATAAACATGGAGCACCCATGGCACATTTATCTATGAAATATTACCCGGAATTATTTCGGAATTGAATGACTGAAATTTATCTAACTTCATAAACTTTCCTTAATAAATAATCGACAAAAGCGAATTTAATTTTTGATAAAGTTGGAGTAAAAAAATATGGATCTGGAAAATGCCCTCCTCATGATGCCCGGTCCCGTACCCGTTGCGTCGAGAGTGCTTATCAAGGAAAAGCTCGAGGAAGGGACAAAATCAATTACCCTTGTCCACAATGAGACCTCTGCAGGTATTATGAACCCTGCTGCTGAAATAGGCAAACTTACAAAAAAGCACGATGCCCTTTTTATTATGAAAGGCGTAACATCTCTCGGAGGAGACGAGGTTAAGGTCGATGAATTGGGCGTTGACATCGCAGTTGCAGGCTCACAGAAATGCTTTGCAGCTCCCCCGAGAATGGCAGCTGTCTCCGTAAGCGAAAAAGCCCTTGGGGCAATGGACAGTATAAAGAAGAGGCCATACTATAATGACCTTAAAGCATATAAAAAGAGCGGAGACAGGCCAAGGCCGGAAACACCCTATACGCCTGCAATTCCTCTTTTGTTTCCTCGGCTTAATGAATACAGCCAGTACTCCAACACTATCACTGCAATGAAATCACCTTCAGGGGTTGATGAAGAAGATATCAAAAATGATATGAAGAAGCGCGGTGTAATTATCGCTGGCGGGCAGGAACGCCTGAAAAGCAAGATTTTCAGGATTGGAAGCATGGGAAATGTGACAGCAAGGGATGTTCTGTCCACCGTCCAGCAGCTGGAGATAGTGCTGAACAAGCGCGGTCATATTGACAGCGTGGGAGCAGGCACTGAGGCTGCAGCAAGTGTTCTTGACAGGCTATGAGAGGGTTTTAATAATTCTCCATACCAGAGTCAATAATATTTAAAAAAATCCAGAAATATCTTTAAATCCCGATCGGATTCACATGCCAATAATAGGAATTGCAGATACCACGTTTGCGCGCTATAATATGGGGCGTGCAGCGATTGACGAGATACAGAAAAATGTATCCGTGCAGATTAAGAGGGTAACCGTACCCGGGATAAAGGACCTTCCGGTAGCAGCTAAAAAGCTTATTGAAGAAGAAGGCTGCGATATCGTAATGGCCCTTGGTATGCCCGGAGGCAAAGAAAAAGATAAAATGTGTGCTCATGAGGCTTCTCAGGGTCTTATTATGGCCCAGCTCATGACCAATACCCATATTATCGAGGTCTTTGTCCATGAGGATGAAGGAAAAGACGAGAAAGAACTCGCTTTCCTTATGGACAGAAGGCCGCGGGAACATGCATTAAACGTAATAAAACTGCTCTTCAAACCTGAAAAACTCGTAAAGGAAGCCGGTACAGGTCAGAGGCAGGGTTTTGAAGACGCAGGCCCTTTGAGAATGTGAAACGACTTTAGTGACATAATTAAAAACATGACTGGAGACCTTATTCGATGACTATCAGCCTAGGATTCGTTGTAGCTGAATTTAACAGAGATCTTACCTATCAGATGGAGCTGCTTGGTAGAGAGCATGCAGAGTTCCTGGGGGCAAAGGTTAAAGAGACTATTCTCGTGCCCGGAGTCTTTGACATGCCTCTTGCAATCAAGAAGCTCTGCCAGAGGGAAGATATTGATGCAGTAGTTACCATAGGGTCGGTAATCGAAGGCGAGACCGACCATGACCAGGTGGTTATGCAGCATGCCGCAAGAAAGATTATGGATCTTTCCCTTGAGTTCAACAAGCCAGTAACGCTTGGAATTCCGGGTCCGGGTATGACCAGAATGGCTGCTCATGAACGTGTCGACTATGCCAAAAGGGCAGTCGAGGCTGCAGTAAAGCTGGTACGGCGGCTGTAAACCTGCCTCAATAGTCTAGCAAAATGCAAAAACCAGGACCATCGCTATGACATCCGCAAGGCTTAAGCGTGTGGAAGAATCCGCAACGATCAGGATCTCCAACATTGCAACCAGAATGATTAAAGAGGGTATAGACGTTATCAACTTTAGCCTTGGCGAACCTGATTTCGATACCCCAAAAAATATCTGTGATGCTGCGGCAAAGGCTATGTATGAGGGAAAGACCCATTATGCCCCATCTGCAGGCATTCCGGAACTGAGGGCAGCAATTGCCGAAAAAATGAAGACTGAAAACCGCCTGGATGTGACCGAAAAAGATGTGCTGGTCACCCCGGGTGCAAAGCAGGGAATTTTCGAAATAATGATGGCGGCTCTCGATGACGGGGATCAGGCACTCCTTTTTGATCCTGCATGGGTGACTTATGACGCCTGCATTCGTTTTTCAGGGGCAGATACTGTCTGGGTTCCTACGGTTCCTGAAAAAGGTTTCCTGCCTGACAATTTTGCCGATTACATTAACAGCAAGACAAAGCTTATTGTTGTAAACAGCCCGGGCAATCCTACGGGTGGCGTATTCGGTAAAAAAACCCTGCAGTGCATTGCCGACCTCGCAATTGATCATGACCTCCTGGTAGTTTCAGATGAAATCTATGAGAAAATCATCTATGACCGGGAACATATCAGTATTGGCAGTTTCGACGGGATGCAGGAAAGGACTATTACTGTAAACGGTTTTTCCAAAGCATATGCAATGACAGGCTGGAGGCTTGGATACCTTACAGCTCCTCCTGAAATCTTCAAGCTCCTGCAGAAGATCCAGTCTCATTCGGTAAGCAGCGCCACCACCTTTGTCCAGTACGGCGGTCTTGAAGCCCTTCAGGGTCCGCAGGACGGGGTCAAGGCAATGGTAGACCGCTTTAAAATGCGCAGGGATATCCTCATTGACGGGCTGAACAAAATGGGTCTGGAATGTAAAAAGCCGGATGGGGCTTTCTATGCTTTTGCCAATGTGAGCGAATACGGCAACGGTACCGAAGTAGCTGAAAAGCTCCTTAAAGAAGCTCATGTGGCAGTAACCCCGGGAATTGCTTTTGGGGCTTCAGGCGAGGATTTTATCCGGATTTCCTATGCAACGTCAATTGATAGAATTCGTGAAGCTCTTGACAGGCTTGAAAAAGTATTCGCATAAACGGTATAGAGGTAGGGTAAGTAATTTACCCATACCGTTTAAGGACCTCTTTTATAATTGTGCCTGTACTGCAAAGTGGGCATTCTTTTGAAAGCGGGATCCTCCTCACTTTTGCGTGAAGCCCTCTTTTAATAAGTTCTTTTTCCAGAATCTCTGCATCATAACGCTGGTCATAGCCAAGAGCAATGATATCAGGTCTTATCTCCTTCAGGGGTTCAAACATATCTTTTTCACTGCCAAGAATGGCTTTGTCTACCGCTCCAAGTGCATTTACCATCTCAAGCCTCTGTTCCTCCGGAATTATCGGTTTTGGCTTATGAGTCACATTTGAGTCCCTTGCAACAATGACGAAAAGCTCATCTCCGAGAGCTTTTGCCTGTGTCAGAAAATAAACGTGCCCCGGATGGAGAATGTCAAAAGTTCCGGTAGCTAATACACGCGTCAATAAATCACCTGGTCTCGGGTAATACCCTGCAAGCATAAGAAACTTACTGAAAATACCCTCAATCCCCTGCCCATAAGAATTCTATGTTATACAGGCTGTAGATAGTGTGAACGGTTATTGATTATTCCGGAAATAATCTTAATCTTAATGAGTTTGCAATTACCGTAAGTAATATATATGGTTCGAAAATATGACTAATAATTATTGAAACGAAAACATGACAGCAGTAAAAAAAGTAATCAGATACAAAATAATGCAATGCCGGAATGTTTGAGTCCTCTTATAGCTGGCTGTTACCCAAGGGATTATCACAAGTAATATATAATTCTGGCAAAAATTACCATCTAGATAAGTTTATAGCAAGAGGAAACCCGTATGGTTAAAAAATCTATTCATGAGATTAATAAAAAAATTGAAGAAGGGAGTGTCAATGTAGTTACCGCCGAGGAAATGGTCGGAATTGTCGAAAACCTTGGCGTAGAAGGTGCTGCAAAAGAAGTGGATGTGGTTACTACCGGCACTTTCGGAGCAATGTGCTCTTCAGGTTTGATGCTTAACCTTGGTCATTCGGAACCCCCTATCAAGATTCAGAGAGTATGGTTCAATAATGTTGAAGCATACAGCGGGATTGCCGCTGTTGACGCTTATCTTGGGGCCGCCCAGATCTCAAACACGCGTGGGATACAGTATGGCGGAGCACATGTCATTGAAGACCTGTTAAGGGGAAAAGAAATCAATGTGCATGCAACTTCTTATGGAACAGACTGCTACCCAAGGAAAGTTCTTGATACAACAATCACCCTTGAAGACCTGAACGAAGCGGTTCTTCTCAATCCCAGGAACGCCTACCAGAAATATAATGCTGCGACAAACAGCTCCAAAAGAATCCTCAATACTTATATGGGCGAGCTTCTCCCCAACTACGGGAACGTTACTTACTCCGGTGCAGGAGTGCTTTCCCCCCTTTCAAACGATCCCGGCTATGAAACCATAGGTACAGGCACAAGGATTTTTCTGGGAGGCGCCCAGGGCTATGTTATAGGAAACGGGACCCAGCATTCTCCTTCGGGCGGGTTCGGAACCCTTATGCTTAAAGGAAACCTGAAAGAGATGAGCCCTGAATATTTAAGAGCAGCCTCTTTTACAGGTTACGGGACAACTCTCTACATGGGGATCGGAATTCCTATCCCTATCCTGAACGAAAAGCTCGCAGCTGCAACTGCGGTTCGCGATGAGGACGTCACTACCAGTGTGCTTGATTACGCTGTGGGAAGCAGGGATAAGCCTGTGATCAGGCAGGTAAACTATGCCGAACTCAGGTCAGGTTCCGTGCAGATTGAAGGAAAGGATGTCCCAACCTCTTCCCTGTCAAGCTTCAAGAACGCAAGAAAGATTGCAAATGAACTCAAGGAATGGGTAAAGCACGGCAGGTTCTTTGTCAGCGCGCCTGTGGAAAAACTTATCCGCGAAGGCTCTGCAAAGCCCATGAAACAGACTCAGGCAGTGCCTCTTGTAAAAGATGTTATGTCCGACTTTATTGTTTCCATTAAAAAGGACCAGACTGTCCAGGATGCTGCAAAAAAGATCTGGGAGAATTCTTTCAACCACCTTGCAGTAGTTTCTGATACGGGTGAACTGGTAGGAATCCTCACAGCCTGGGACATCTCGAAAGCCGTTGCACAAAGTAATTACGATTCCGTAGAAAGTGTGATGACGAAAAAGGTCCTTACCTGTGCCCCTAACGAACCTGTGGACCTTGCAGCCCGCAGGCTTGACCGCTACGGCGTTTCGGCAATGCCTGTGATCGATGCACAGAAAAAGGTACTTGGAATTATCACAAGCGACAATATAAGCAAGCTCTTTGCAAGGAGGTACTGAGCATGAAAATAAAGATATGCATCCCTACTGAAAGGATACATAACCCCATTATCTCCGAGTCCATTATCGAAACAGGAATTTCAATTAATATTATGGTCGCAAACATTGACTCAACCTATGGAGAGCTGATTGCAGACGTTAAGGATTCCAGGTTCGATAAAATTAAAAATGCTCTTGAGTCAAGAGGAGCAATAGTTGCAATTCTTGATCGCCCCATTCACAGGGATGAAGAGGAATGTGTTGAATGCGGAGCCTGTATTTCTGTCTGCCCGATGAACGTTTATTCCTTTGATGAAAACTGGAGCCTCTGTGTGGACGAAAAGAAATGCATCCAGTGCGGCATGTGCATCAAAATGTGCCCGCATGCGGCTTTAAAGCTTGGAGAATGAAGAAACTGATTCAGGCTTTTTCTTTTTTCTATTCTTCTCTTTCTCAGCTTTTATCAGCTTATTTTTTCTTTTTTTCTTTTCTCTCTTTTCTTTTCTCTCTTTTCTATTTTCTCTCTTTGGCATGAAAGTCCGTGATGAGAAATCCATCACGTACTCTCTCCTTCCTTTTTTCCCATAATTGCAATAATTCCACTAATTATTGTTATCCGTTCATCAACTGAGAATCTCTCAGTTTCCACAATCTTCCTCTTTTGAATTTCTCCTTTTTCGTATCCTGTTTCATCTTCGTACATCTCATCCTTTGTAATCAGATGCCATATTATCGTTGCAATTTTCCTTGCCAGGGCAATAATCGCCTTTGCATGTCCAATTGATTTCTTTTTTCTGTTGAAAAACTCTTTTAACTTGCTATTTTTCTTTCTTGCTGCTGCCTGAGCAATCTGAGTCAGAATCCACCTTGCTACTTTAGATCCTCTCTTAGTGATTCTTCCGTTGTGGTATTTATCCGCAGATTGATACACATTTGGAACCAGGCCAAGCCATGAAGCAAGTTTATCTCCCGATGGAAAATCGCTAAATTTTTCTATTTCAGCAATCAGAGTTGCCGCACCAAGCTCTCCAATTCCCGGAACTGACATTAAAATTTCCATTTCCCTTTTATGTTTTTGATAAGCATAATTGAAAATTTCCCTTTCCAGAACTTTAATTTCATCATCTAAATGTTTTATAAGGTCCAGACATATCTGAAGTCTGATTGAAGCACTCTGGGATATTTCTCTGTCCAGAATTTCTCTTATCTGAACACTTTTTTTCCTTACATTTGGAGAAAGAGATTCTATAATCAGGTCAACATTTTTTCCTGAAGAGATTCCATCTAGAATTGCTCTACCATTTTTTCCAAAAATATCAGTCAGCACATCACCCATATGTAACATTTCGGAAGAGAGAACAGCATGAGCTTCATTTTTTATATCTGTTCTTTTTCTTACAAGAGTTAAGCGAAGCCTAACGTATGACCTGAATTCTCTATGCTTTTTAGGAAAAACTCTTGATGGTTGAACCATTTTGTTCAATGCAAGTTGTGCAATTACTTCCGAATCTATTTTGTCCGTTTTTTTATGTGTAAATGCCTTCATATCTCGAGCATTCCCAACTATAACAGGCAAATGATCTATCAATGCCTCATAAATCGGAACCCAGAAGTCACTTGTTGATTCACAGGCAACAACATCACATTTTTCTAATGTTACCCAATTTTTAAGGTTTAAAATCCCATCATTATCTCTGGCAAAACGCTGTTGCTGTTTTTCACCTGATCTGCTGAGGATAGTAGCAATAACAAAACGTTTGTGAATGTCTAAACCACAAGATTTGTTTATTTCTCCGTCCAATTTACATTACTCCATCATTTCCATGGACAGTAGGATTGCCTCAAAGGCAATTTGGCATCCGTGATCAAAGTCACATCTGGGCCTTCGATGGCAATTCATTGGTTAGTTTTTTGACGGCTTCGGAGAACCAAAGAGAAAACAACCTGCCTGTCCAAAGGTAATGATGGAGTAAGTAAACAAAAAAGGTAATTGAGAAGGACTTTCATTCTTTGGGCATGTTATTCAACCTCAGTTTGACAGTTTCCACTAATTGATACTTTTTTTCCTTTCTTTTTTGTCCCAACTGGATTTGACGATTCTTTAAAATTTATTAAAATTTATTACATATTCTATATAATTCCATTCCTTTTTGTTACTAATAAGCTATTGATCCTATCAAAATTCGCAAAAATATAGTTTTTAACTCCATTTATCTTGAACTTGATTGTAAGTGTCAAATTCTTCAAGCTTTTTTTAATGAATTTTGTAGACGTATGTTTTATCTCCTCAAATTCATATCGCATCAGCGATATGAATAATTGGGCTATAAATCCAAGGATAATAGCTCCATAAATGCTATCGTCTGACCAGACTCTCAACGGCTTAATCTGGATTTCATTTTTCAACGAATGGAATATTTTCTCAATAGAATCCTTTTTTCTGTATGTTATCAATGCATCTTGAAGTGTCAAATCCCTGTTCGATTTCAGACAAAAAAATCCTTCTCTTCCGTTAATCAATGAAGCTTTCAGGAGTTCTATAGCTTCCTCATCACTAAGCTCTTCGAGCTTAGTTCTAAAACAGTAATCAATCTCAATCAACTCATTATTTATTCTGAATTTCTTAGGAAGCTTTTTGTTGTTTACTAAAGCCTTCTGAATCTCTTTTGCTTCCTTTAATTTCTTCAGAACAGCTCTTGCTTTTGCTTCTAACTGTCTTTTCTGTAAAGATTCAGAGAAATAGAAATACTTACTGCTGCTAGGCTTGACGATTTTTATCCCATATATACCTTTTTGGGAATCTATCAGTTCTGCTTTTTCCAGATCAAAGTTCTCGATTATTTTATCGTCACTTGTATTCAGTTTCATGGCAGTGAGATAGTCCATCTCAGCATCCTGTATACTCTTGAGATTATCAGTGGTGTTAGCTCCTTTATCAAAAATAATAAGAGAACCCTTTTTAAGTCTGCTTTTTACCTGGTTATAAGTGTCAGAGAAGTGCTCCAGGTCAAGAACGTTTCCTCGATTCACGGTAACACCAATAGGAATGTTAATGGGATTAGTTAATTCACTGATTCCAACGGTTATCTGCAGCTTATCAGGCCTGTGATCTCTACTATACCCGTATTTACCAAGGTTGGATTTAGTCCCGTAAAGAACTATACTCGTCCAATCAAGGTTTATATTTGTCTCTTCAAAATCGTAGACAGAAAACAGAGAATCAAGAATGTCAGAGAGGATTTCCTCTCTATTACGTCCTAAAAGTTCAAGAGTTCTGTAAAGAACTCTTTCATGAAACCTTTCAAGATTTAAGATATCAAGAATTTCTCCCTGATTTAACCATTTACCAGCTTCTTTGATACTAAAATTCTCAGTTAATTTGTAGCTTAACAATCCAATTAGTAAACTATTGAGATCAAGACCCCTGCTTTTATGTTTGCTAAAAATATCAAAGAAATTAAGCTTTTCATAAAAGAGTTGGACAGCAAGAATTGATCCGATAGGAACACTTATATTCTTGTTAGGAATTGTAGGAAACGCTCTCTGTTTTGTGATGTTCATTTGACCGAATTACACAAAATAGAGAGCACTTATTTTTATCTAACTGTCAAAGTCAGGATTCAAAGAATTTCATGTGCGTTTTTTAGTTTTTGTTTAGCTTATTTTCTCAGCTTTTTATTCAGCTTATTTTCTCAGCTTTTTATTCAGCTATTCTTTCAGCTTTTTCAGCCTGCAACATCAAATGGGAGTATAGGAGTGGATACCAATTTCTATTATGAAACTCTCATTATTTATAGATTGAAACAAATAATTATAATGTACAGCAAGACAATAACAGGCGAAAGCTGCCTCTGTCAGAAGTATTTGCGGTCTGAAATTCCTTCTGCCAGAACTGGATTTTAATAGCTTATCAGCAACCTCTACAAAACAGGTTTTTTCTCTTCTTTTCCATCACGAGAGATAAAACAGGTGAGGGATCTTTACAAAATTGAATTATGAAGTGGTTTGAAGTCCTTAAAAGGGGGAATAAAAATATGAAAATCCTTGTACTTTATTCAGGCGAACTGGGAAAAAAGGTTATACATAATCTGGTAAACTCGTCCACCTTCTGTGTTTCGTGCGGTGAGCTCTGCAACCACTGCCGTCAGGCAAGGAAATCTTATGCAAACCTGATAGTGGGAATCCATGAATTTCCGGACGACCTGCCAACCTTTATCGAAGAGCCCTCCCAGTATATGCCTCCGAATCTTCCGGCATGTGACCTGATACTTGCTATAGGCATCCATCCCGACCTCTATGCAGCCATTCCGGAAGTAGTTCAAAAAACGGGGGCAAAAGCCGTAATCGCACCTTCCGAGGACTCAAAAAAGACTCCTGCAGGGGTTCTTGAACAGCTCAGAAAAGAACTCGAAGCCACAGGTGTCGAATTCGAGGCTCCAAAACCTTTCTGTGCCCTCGAAAAAACCGGAAAGCCGGTAATAGATTCTTTCGTGGATCTCGGTTTCGGAAAGCCTGTGCTCAGGATAGAAATGAGCCCGGACGGAAAAATGTTCATAGGTGCAGGCGTAATCAGGGATGCACCCTGCGGTTCGACATGGTTTGTCGCAAAAAAACTCGGCTGGACCGACCTTCCGGGATACAAGGAAACCATATCAGGAGCCCACCATTCCTATCCCTGTACCGCGAGCATGGACAAAGACCCGCAGATTGGGGATACTATCCTTCACAAAGCCGGATATATCATAAGAGAGGCTGTGGAAGACGGAATGGAATGTGAGAAAAAGGAGAAAGAAAGGTTTTCGGCAACCTGCAGTGATACCTGCTGTGATGAAGCCCAGGCTCCGGCTTTTGAAAATTGAAAAGAGGAAATAACGGAGGCACATTTTTTCCGTGCCTTTTTTCCTCAGGTAAAAAACATTTGTTAAGTTATCAAGTTAAGTATAAACGTTTACGGTTGAAACCCCTTTTCTTGTCTGCGTCTGGGAATTAATTTCTTCATAGGGCTGTACTACTACGAATCCTTCTCCCCTGAAAATCATCTGGACGGATTCTCCGGTACTTCTTCCGATGCTGGTTTTCAGCGAGAGCTCACTTTTTACTTCCGGCTCCAGGTTCCCTGTCCAGGCAACTGTGGTGTTGGGGTCTGTGAAGATCGGCCGCTCCCTGGTCACTCTGAAGGTCAGAGGCTCATGATGGGTAGTGATGGCAACTATGCCAGTTCCTTCAAGTTTTATATTGTAAATCTCATTTTCCGTTACTCCCAGAAATTTTTTCATCATCCTGATGTCCCAGCTGATCGAATCTTCTATGGCAAGTATATCATTGAAGTTTACATATATAGAGTCCCTTTCAAGTTTCAGGACCGAAATTCTCTTTCCTTTATCTGCAAGATAGAGTTTTCCAACTCCTTCTGTTTTTATAAGGTTTACTTCTTCTCCTCCCATGGATATCTTTACCATCTTTCCAAGCCCATGCTCGAGTGTACCTTCTCGTGTAAACCTTATATTCCCTGTATATGCTACCATTGACCCCATCTTTGTCCATATAACACCCCGGAGATTTACTCCCAGCAGGTGTTCTTTTTCCAGTTCAAAAACTCCCTGCCCAGGGGCTTTCTTTCCAGTGTTTCTTATAAAATCTTCCAATAAATAGCCGCCCATATTTTACCTCTGGGTATAGTTTATATTTTTTAATACTGTTTCTGTTTAATATATTCTAATAAATATAAATAAGTATTCCTGTGTTTTTCTGAGAAGCAATGAAATAAGAAACCAGCAACTCCCTGTTATTTATATAATGCATGCAAAACAATTGTAAAACATAAGATCTCGTTTTTCAGAATTAGTTTCAAGAGGCAGACCATGAAACCAAAGATCGATTCCACAAGTTTTGGTTCAATCACTGTAGAAGGAGAGGCTTTTGATTACGATATCCTTATCCGTCTTGACGGGAGGGTGGAAAAACGGGAAAAAGCTCTCTCAAAGGAAAAGTACGGGACTTCCCATAAAATTTCTCTTGAAGAAGCAGAGCAAATTTACGAGGAAGGGGCAGAAAAAATCATTATAGGGACCGGACAGACAGGCTTTGTGGAACTTTCTGAAGAAGCTGAAGATTTTTTCAGGGAAAAAAGATGCGGGATAGAACTCTTCCCAACGCCCTGGGCAATTGAGCGCTGGAATGAGATAGAAGGCAGGGTTGCTGCAATGTTTCATATAACCTGTTAAATAGGGTAACAGATCCATCAGGAATAAAAAATAGATCCGTTGGAAAAAAAACGCGCCTGTTGGAAATAAAATGGATAATTGACAGGAATTGATAGTCAATCTAAAATTGGTCAGAGCTGTCTGTATTTTTGATGTGACAGCTCTACTTTTCGGTTCAAGCATTAACTGTATTTTTTCTGCTTTTAACCAATGTTTTTCGGGTGCTTTTATTCCTGGTACTTTTACTCCTTTTCCAGTGCTTTTATTCCAGCATTATTAGTCCAGGTTTATTATTCCAATACCCTTTGCCTGAATCTCCGTTGCTTCCCTTTTTATCTCCTTTACATGTATATCCATCTGAGGGAAGGGAATTTCAATTCCTTCTCTTTTGTAAGCCTCAAAGATCCCGGCGGTAAGGTTATTCTTTACAGCCATAAGATCTCCGGTCTTTGTCCAGGCCCTTAGCTGCAGATTTACGGAAGAATTGGCAAGTTCCGTGGCGATTACTGAAGGTCCCGGGTCCTGGAGTACAAGGGGATGCCTTTTCATAAGGTCAATGGCTATTTTTATAGCCTGCTCGATATCCGAAGAATAGCTGATACCCACGTCTACGGAAGCCCGTCTGGTAGGCATGCGGGTCATGTTAACAATTGAACTTCCCCAGACAAGCTTATTCGGGATTGTTATTAACTGGTTGTCAGCAGTCAGGAGTTCCGTTGACATAATCCCTACTGACTTTACTTTTCCTGTTTGCCCGTTTAAAATAACCATTTCTCCCATGTCAATTGGCCTGACGGCAGCAACCCATACTCCAGATGCTATGTTGGTAAAGGTATCCTGCATGCCAAGTCCCAGTACCAGGCCTATCACTGCAGAAAGCCCTACCACATAACTGTCCACATCAAGACCGAGGCTTTTCAAAAAAACCAGGGCAACTATGACATACAGGAGAATACTCAGAAAATTTTCAAGAAAATGCATTGTGAGGTCAGGCAGCTTTGCTTTTTCGATTCCTTTCCTGAAAATACGTGCAAGGAGTTTTACTGTAAAAATACCTGCAATCAGTACTGCCATTGCGAAAATCAGTCTGGATAGTGTTATGTCAGTGTAAGGAATCATCTGCTCTAATATTCCATTGCTTACCTCGCCATCCATTTT
Organism: Methanosarcina hadiensis; assembly: GCF_046529725.1. Classification (GTDB taxonomy): domain Archaea; phylum Halobacteriota; class Methanosarcinia; order Methanosarcinales; family Methanosarcinaceae; genus Methanosarcina; species Methanosarcina hadiensis. The sequence continues at coordinate 736,989 of NZ_CP136241.1, forward strand.
TTTAAATCTCCTGTTTCTGTTTCTTGGATTTTTATCGAAGTATAGAAGAGGTTAAAAGATACCTTATTTTTTCCTGTCGACTGCATCCTGCTCTTAGTCAGGAACAGAACTAAAGAACAGGATCTAGAGCAAACTTTAACATATACAGAGACTAAAGAAATATGTCTTGAATAATTGCGTCAAATGATTAAATTGCATCAAGTGATTAAATTGCATCAGATGATAAAACCACATCAAATGATTAACTTTACCATACCACAATCTCTCTTAAATTATTTATTACTTCCTGTATTAATCTTTACTGAATCCTGAAACTTATACAGTTATATGCCTGTAAACCCATTGTTTTCATATCTATATTATCAAATTCAGGGAAGGCCTAAATTGAAATGGATTAAAAAGCTCTTCGGAAAGCAAGAAAGCTCACACGAGAATAATATTTCCAGTGAAATAAGTTTTGATGAACTGCCTGCATGGCTGGATAGAAGTTCTCAAAAGATATTTTCTGAGATAGAAAATGATGCCTCAGGCCTTTTTAAGGAGCTTGGGGCTGCGATCTCTGAACTTAAGGAAAGCAATAAAAGGCTTCTCGAAGCAAAAGTTGAAGGTAATTTTGATATAAGGGCTGTAAAGCGAGCGAAGAGCAACCGAGAAAATGTAACAAAGCAGGTCGGAGTATTCATAGATAAGCTCGGAATTCCAGAAAACAAAGATTTCAAAGCTCTGAAAGGGTTTTATGAGACAGCTATGCAGAACCTTAACACCTGTCTCGAACATATGAACCGGAGCTTCCGGTATACCAGACCTGTCTTCCCCGAGGAGTCAAAAGATGTTACTGACAGCCTTGGAAGGATCGGACACATCCTTAACCAGCTCAGGGAAACAATCCGCAGCCATAGTCGAGAAATGGAATCTATTGAAGCAGCCTCCAAAAACATAGCCGAGTTAAGGGAGTTATCTGTTTTAATAAAAACTGAAACAATGGAACTCGAATCTAAGAACCAGAAGCTTCAGGCTTTAAAAGATGAAGCTGCCAGGACAGGCAAAGCTCTTGAAGAGTTCAAACACGGGGAAGCCTGGCAAAAACTTCAAAGCCTTCAGGAAGAACTAACCCTGGCAGGAGAAAGGTTTAAGAAAGCCGAGACAGGTCTGAGCTCTCTTATCCTTCCTCTCTCAGGCAACTTCTCAAGAATAAAGAAACTCCATGAAAGCGGCAAATATACCTTAAAACCGGAGGTAAAAAAGCAGCTTGATATCAGCCTTGAAGATCCTGCCAGCCTTAATCCTTCCTTTTTACCTGAGCTCCAGAAGGTCTTCGAGGACCCTGCCCTTGATATACAGGCTCAGAAAAAAGAAAAAGCTCTTACACAGGTCAGGGTCGCAGCCTTGGGTTTTGAAGAGAAGAAAAAAGAGTACATTGAGGCCCGGAATGCTTTTGAAGCCAAAAAATCCGAACTTGCAAACTCGGATACCGGAGAACTTGTCGGACTTGAACGTAAGGAAACAGAACTCCTTGCAAGAGTCAATCTTCTTCAAGAAGAAATCGAAAGTTCCGAAAAGAAACTGACTGTTTTAAAAGAGAATCTTAAATCCAGAGAAGAAAAACTTCAGGAGAGTATTGCCGCGATTGATAACGGTGTAAAAATTCAACACTCGCAATGAAATTTCAGGACACTCGCACCTGATGAACTGCAACATGCCTGTACTTCAAAAATACCGCTTACACTACAGTTTTCTTACCGATTAGCTTAACAATTTATCTTATCTGTCTATCTTATAAATATATAATTCATCAGCTCTTTAATTCTAGTCTGGAAACTTAATTTCGTGGGGAACCGGGAGCTTTTTCAGGTCATTATCCGTTATATATGGTCTTTGTGTAACTGAAGAGGCTTTCCGGGGAATTTCAATATGCTGATGTGCTGGTATTTATGGGTAGGGCATTGTTGCGTTTATTTGTTAGTTTATGTGTGATCTCTGTTTTTCTTTCAGGAGCTATGTTTTCCTGTTTTTCGGAGCTGAAGAGAGTTTCTGCGGCTGAGTCTATTCTGGCCGGGAATGACGGCGGGAATAGCAGTAAAAATAGCAGTATTATCCTGACAGGGGCAGGAGATCAGGTCCCCGGCCTATCCGAAAAACCTTTAAATCCTGGTTATGAAAAGCTTTCAAGAGACTTGCTTCAGCTCTGTGACGGGCGCTATCTTTCAGAAGAAGAGTCTTCTGCGACTCTGCGTGCCCGTATGGTTAAGCTGGGGCAGTTAAGCCAGGAAGACCCTGTTTTGAGAAAAGCAGCCAGCCCGGTAGAAGGCCCGGAGAACCCTGCCGGTTCGGGGATGAATGCCAGTAAGTCATCTTTTCTTCCTGCTGAAAAGGTATATGTGTATATTTACCTGGAACCTCTGTCAGACAGCAGCATACTTGACGGATACTGCGAGGTCATAGAAAAGGATGAAGAGAACCATATTGCAGTAGCCTGGGTTCCTCTTGAATCCCTTGAGTCTCTTGCTTCTCTTCCAGAAGTAAGGGATATTCAAACGGTCCTTCCTCCTTTTGTCAGGCAGGGAAATACGGTCTCAGAGGGAGATTTTATTCTTAAATCTTCCAGACTAAGGGAGTCTTACGGAGTGAATGGGACAGGAATAAAAATCGGAATCATATCCGACGGCGTGGACCGCCTGGAGGACACACAGGCTACTGGGGATGTTTCCTATGGTGTGTATATCCTGAGCAACAGGATGGAGGGGAGTGAAGGTACTGCTATGCTTGAAATCGTGCAGGATATTGCTCCGGGGGCAGAACTTTATTTCCATGACTGTGGGTCCAGCAGGCTTGAGTTCAACAGGGCGGTTGATGCTCTTGTAAGTGAAGGCTGTATTATCATCTGTGACGATATTGGCTGGCTCTCCGAACCTTTCTTTGAAGACGGAATAGTGGCAGATCATGTGAAGGAAGTTATAAGAGATCACGACATCCTGTACATAAGTTCTGCAGGGAACTCCGGGGACAGTCATTACCAGGGAGCCTTTTACGATAATGGCAGTGGCTGGCATGATTTCAGCAGCGGCAAAAAAGAGGTAACGGACCTGCAGCTCGAAATCCAGCCTTCGGGTGAGGCATGGGTTTTTCTTCAATGGAACGACAGATGGGAACAATCAGGAAATAATTATGACCTTTACCTTATGAATAAAGAAACTTCAGAAACCATCGCGTCCAGTAAAGTTTTCCAGGACGGAGACAATCTGCCCCTTGAATATATAATGTATGCAAATGAAGGAAACAGTACTATTAACGCTTCTATTGAAATTAAAAAAGTTTCCGGGGAAACAAAAGAACTTGAACTTTATATCTACTACTGGCCCGGAGTAACGGTCAGTCCCGAAAACATTATCGCCAAAGACTCAATTTTCGGACATCCTGCACTGCCTGAAGTAGTAACTGTGGGGGCAGTCGGCAACGGCGTATCAGGAAATTATAAGATAGAATCTTTCTCTTCCGTAGGTCCGGCTACAATTTACTATCCTTTTCCGGAGGTTCGTCCGAAAGCTGATATTTCAGGGCCTGATGGAGTAAGCATCACGGGTGTGGATGGGATTTCGGAGCGATTTTACGGTACGAGTGCTTCTTCCCCTCATGTTGCAGCTATTGCAGCCCTTGTATGGAGCGATTTTCCAGAAAAGTCGGCAATGGATATAAAAAGGCTGCTTTATACCTCTTCAACAGACATCGGTGAACCAGGATATGATACTATTTTCGGGTATGGCCTTGTGGACGCTTCCAGAATGCATGAAAAGGCGTCAGAAGCTCCTTCCATCTTGACCGTGAAGACTGACGGAAGCGGAGATTTTTCTTCAATCTCTGAGGCTATAAATAACAGCAAACCCGGAGATTCCATTCTTGCATATCCGGGAGCATACCGGGAAAATATAGATGTTCCCTGGTCCCTTAACTTGAGTTCCGCTTCCGGAAAACCCTGGGATACCGTTCTAGAAGCTGAAAATTCGGAGAAGGCTGTTTTTCATGTGACTGCAAATTCTGTGAACATCAGCGGCTTCGGAATAAACGGCTCTGCTAGAGCTGGCATATACCTCGAAAGTGCAGATGGATGCAGGTTTACGAATAACAAAATATCAGGCTGCGCCCAGGGCATCCTGCTTGAAAACTCATTCAATAATACTCTTGCTGGAAACAACATCTCAAATAATACTGAAGGTCTCAGGTTAACGGATTCTTTCCTGAATACAATTTTCGAAAATGAATTTGATAATAGTATCAATGTCAACGAAAATTCCAGTCAAGACTCTTCAAGCGGATCAGGACTTTCGAACGCCTGGAACACAACTTCAGATGCAAGTTATCTGTACAATAGCGGGATCTACAGGAGCCGATTTGGAAACTTTTATTCGAATTACCAGGGGTCTGATGCAGATCGCAATGGCATAGGAGACCTTCCTTATGGCAGCGATTCTTTTCCGCTTATTGCCAGATTTGCAGCGTACTCCACCGGTTTTGAAATAGGGAATATAACTCCTTCCCGGGACCCTGCCTTAACTGATGTGGATACTGTGGAATTTGCAGTCAGGTCTACAGGAAATTGCACTTTCAGCTGGCTGATAAACGGAATTTTGCTGCAGAAAAATGAGTCTGTTTCTTTTGCTGTCCTTTCAATTGATACTGGCAAATTAATGGATAGTATTAATGAAATCAGCAATGATGCTCCCTTAAAGGGTGAATACAATCTGACCGTTATTGCAGCAAATAATTCTTCAACCCTGCAGCACAGCTGGAACCTGACCGTCAGCCCTGCAGAGAAAAGAACAGACGCATCTGAGAGCATAAGTGAAGATAGTATAGTCAGGAGCAGCAGCTCAGAAGTAGAAAGCAAAAAAAGCTTACGAGACAGGGAGAGCGGAGGAAGCGATGGGACTGCAATTTCTCCTGTATCACTAGGTAATATTGAAAACATTGAAAACAAAGAGCTGGCTCAGAGAGGTCCTTTGCGGTTTTCCTCTCAAACAACTTCAGAGAAAAATTCGCCTGAAACAGGTCCGGATGGGGCGCCGGAAGTATGGGTCATACGCGAGAATGAGAGCAATTCGCCAGAAGCGAGCAGAGAAAATGAAAGGAACATCCCATTCTTCAGTTTTGGGATGTGTATTATTATTCTGCTGACTGTCGACCTGTGGATTAAACGGAAATGAAACCCAGATCAAAATTACCATACCTCTGATATTTCCATATCAAAGTAGTAAGGGCTGGTTTAGACTGCCTGGTTCTGGTCCATTCAGCCTTACCCGTTATATTGAGCCTTTCTTATCCCGCTCGACGAAGGAGAGCAATCTTCTTAAAAAGACAAAAAGAAAAGACCCGAAAATAGTAATCTACTTCGTTCTCCAGGTTTTCATAATTCATCTATTTTTTCTCACTTCTATTTCTTCTCTCTTCAGCTTTTTTCTGCTTTATGGGAAGGGCTGCCAGACAGACTGGAGGAAGCTTCCTATATTTAATTGTAAATTAAAACCGGCTTTCGGGAAAGAGTGTATTATTTGGAAACTCTTTTAAAGGAGCATTCAGTTACCTGATAATATATTCTGGTTCCTGTGCTGATTTCATATTTCGATTTCATCAAAAATCCCGGGCTCCTGATAATTTTGAATGCTAACCTTACTGATTTGATTATTTATATAAAAGTTCTTGATTTGAGAGGTTTGCCAATGACAGAAGTGCTTTACTTTCTTGACTGTTACCTGAAAGAATTCGAAGCGACCGTTGAAAAAGTGACGGATGGCAAGTATATTGTCCTCGACCGTACTGCTTTTTATCCCGAAAGCGGTGGGCAGCCCGGTGATACGGGAAAATTAATCAGGGAGGGGGATGGGGCTGAATTTGAGGTTGTTTACGTCGGCAAGTTCAACGGAGACATAAGCCACGAGATTGCTTTAGCAGGCGAAGCAGGGCCTGAAGCTCTGAAAGCAGGAGATAAGGTAAAAGGGATTATTGACTGGGACCGCCGCTACAGGCATATGCGCATGCATACTGCAACTCATGTGATTGCAAGCGTAATAGAAAAAGAAGCAGGAGCCCAGATTACCGGAAACCAGCTCGGGCTTGACCAGAGCAGGGTTGATTTCAGTCTTGAAGCTTTTGACAGGGACAAATTTTCCGAATACGAAAGAATAGCAAATGAAATTATTGCAGGAAACCATCCCGTAAACCTTTACCTTGTAAGCCGCAGGGAAGCTGAAGAAAAACTCTCAAGACTCTCCACTCTTGCCAAAGGCTTCTCTGAAGATATAGCTGAAGTCCGCCTTGTAGAAATTGAAGGTGTGACAATGGAAGCCTGCGGCGGGACTCATCTGAAAAATACGGGAGAGATAAAAGGAATAAAAATCGAGAAGCTTCAGAATAAAGGAAAAAGCAACAGGAGAATGTATTTCTCTCTTCTGGACTGAAATAGCCGAATGATGGAGTTGAATTGAATTCCGCTTTAGTTTATTTTTTTCTTCTTCTCTTATTCTCCTTTTTTAAATAGATGATTTTAGTATGAATAACATTATTTATTATAATATATAATTCTCTTATTATAGATAAAACTGATAAGGAAGGATTTTATTCAAATTGAAGTATAAATTGAATTTGATAGTATTTTTCCGAGATTTCTTTCATGGGGGGAATGAAAGCTGGTATCTGACACATTGATTACGGTATGGGTTCTTTCAATAATTATCTCTCTTGCTGTCGTTCTTTTTGACGTATTTACCAGGAACAGGAAGCTTACTCCTGTGATAACGTTTTTCTGGATACTTATTATTATTTTGCTGTCTATTTTTGGAGTAGTACTTTACTATTTCCTGGGGAGGAAGAAGATTTAACATAACAATCGTGATCATATCCAGGAATTCGGAAAATTTTATTTTATCATCTTATTTATTAAATTTCCAGGTTACTCTTAAGCAAATAAGCATTTCCTTTTTTTACTGATATTCCTTATTGTAGTACCATTCATTCCTTATTGTAGTATCATTCATTCCTTATTGTAATATCATTCATTCCTTATTGTAATATCATTCATTCCTTATTATAATATCATTCATTCCTTATTATAATATCATTCATTCCTTATTGTAGTATCATTCCTTTTCTTTCTTATCCTGCCAGAGACCAAAATATTATTCTCAGTGTCCAGGCATGCTGCAAGATAACCTCAGCTAGGGATAGGAATTTTTAGCATAAACACTCTGCCTCCAGGTTTTTCTACCTTTAGTTTTTTCTATTATTAAAATCGGGCTTTTAAGGTTCGGTTTATAAAAACAGGCACTGGAAGTATTTGTTAATTACCAGATAATGCATTGATTTTTATATAAAGAATTATGTAAAGATATATGTCAGGGAATTAGTGCTTAACAGATAGCACATTAATCTGAGAAGGGGAATCTCGGCTACTTTATAATTTTATTTAATCAATTATGCTATGAATTTGGATAAATCTACTTTATCTATTTGTTTATGTATTAAACCTGTTTTATAACAAACGTGTTTGAGGTGGGACCATGGTGCTCAGGTCAATTAATCCATATACTGAAGAAATAAACTGGGAATACGATTCTATTTCTTTTAAGGAATGTGAAGCCCAGATCAGAAAATCAAGGGCTGCTTTCTCAGAGTGGAGTTCCCTGTCTATCGAAGAAAGAACCAGGTATCTTGCAAAGCTCGCATAGGTGCTCAGGAAAAATACCGATTCTTATGCCAAGACTATTACGAAGGAAATGGGGAAGCCTATCAAGCAGTCAAGAGCTGAGGTTGAGAAGTGTGCTCTGGTCTGCAATTATTATGTTAAAAATGCGGCTGAGTTTCTGGAAGAAGAGTACATTGATACAGGGGCTGAAAAAAGCTATGTGACTTTTGAGCCGCTTGGAATCATTTTCGGGATAATGCCCTGGAATTTTCCTTTCTGGCAGGTATTCAAATATGCTATACCCGCAATCTGTGCAGGAAATGTTTGTGTGTTCAAACACGCCTCAAACGTGCCCGGATCAGCCCTTGAGATTGAGAAAGCCTTTCTGGAGGCAGGGTTTCCGGAAAATGTTCTTAAGGCCCTTTTAATAGGCTCCAGTACTGCAGTGGAAATACTCAATAAGGATCTTGTGGACGGGATTTCACTTACAGGCAGCATAAATGCAGGTTCTGATATAGGAGGACTTGCCGGAAAAACTATCAAGCCTGTTGTCCTTGAACTGGGAGGGTCAGACCCTTTTATAGTGCTTGAAGATGCCGATGTCACGAAGGCTGCTCAGGTTGCAGTAAAATCCCGTTTCCTCAATACAGGACAGGGCTGTATTGCTGCCAAGCGGTTCATTGTTCTGGATACTGTCATTGAAGATTTTAAGAAGGCATTCGAGCTGGAAGTTAACAAACTGAAAGTTGGAGACCCTATGGACGAGGAAACCGATATTGGGCCTGTTGCAAAGAAGGAATTTGTTGGGGACCTCGAAAGAATTCTGGAAGATGCAAAAGAGAAAGGAGCGGAACCGGTTATTTGTGGAAAGGATTGTGAGAAAGGCTTTTTCTTCAGGCCAGCCCTTATTCCTGCAGCCAACCTTGAAATGGAAGCCTGTAATGTAGAGGTTTTCGGGCCAATCGCACCCTTAATAACGGTAAAGGATGAAGATGAAGCAATAAAAATTGCAAATTCCACAGAGTTTGGGCTTGGAGCCGAAGTATGGTCAAGAAACCTGGACAGAGCCGAAAAGCTGGCAAAAAGAATAAGGTCAGGATTCGTAGCAGTCAATGGAATGGTCAGGTCTGACCCAAGACTTCCTTTTGGTGGGGTTAAAAAGTCCGGAGTCGGTAGAGAGCTTTCTCATTACGGGCTCAAGGAATTTACGAATGTAAAGGCTATAGTTGTTAACAGGTGAAACTTTAATGTCTAACCCGGAACAATCATTGAGGCAATCCCAAAACTTGAAATTAGCTCTTCTGATCTACAATTTGTGATCTTGCTATGAGAATAAAACTGGTTTTGGGATGAGCTCAGTTATATCCGGTTGTAATCTGGTTTTAAGGTTGTATAAATGCCTTCAGGTCATTGTAATTTAATGTCTCACGAGTGGCGTTAAAAGCTCTTATTTTTTCTGTGAATAAAGCTCCCATTTACAAATTTATTCTGCATACATTTATTATATTAAGGAAATAATTCTCTAATAATCACAAAATTGATTCTCTTATCGAATACGGTTACCGGGATTGGTGAACCGTACAGAATCACATTTCTTGGTTCATTCCGCAGAGTTTCGGCCAGGTAACCAGGTAAGTAACTGGCTAAGCAGTGTAACTCATGAAGTGATTCTATGGTAACTCTTGGTCAAGAAGAGGCTAAATGCGAATATCGCGACAAAAAGGCTTCCCTTAAAGGTGAGCTTGAGCGCCAGCTAATACACCTGTTTACAGGAATTTTCTTTATAATTTTTGTTTACTTGACAGGGGATCGGGCACTGACCCTTCTTCTCCTTTTGCTGGTTTTTTATCTGGCAGTAACTTATATTATTTTAAATGAAATGCTTCCCCCCCAACTTTATGCTTTCCTGTGCAGATGGGGAAGGCCCGGAAAGCAGAACATTCCTCTTAAAGGGACTATCCTTCTGGTTTGCGGGATAGTCGTCTCTCTCATATTGTTTCCTGAAGAAATAGTATATGCTTCAATAGCAGTTGTTGGGTTTGGAGATTCGGTTGCAACGATTGCAGGCGTTACTCTGGGAAGGCATAAGCTGCCTTATTCTGAACAAAAAACCGTAGAAGGAACGCTTGCTGGCATTATAGCAGCCTTTATTGCTGCAGTGGTTTTTGTAACCCCTGCTCAGGCTCTGGTCGGCTCAGCGGGTGGAATGCTGCTGGAAAGCGTTGTGGGTATGCAGACAATAAAAGAACTCGATTCTCAGGCAGCACTCAAATTCTTTCTTAATGATAATTTTTTAATTCCGATATTTTCAGGTTTGCTCATGTTTATTATTGGACTTCTCTGACGTCCGAAACCCTGCTCTTTGTGCTCAAGGTTTAAATCACATGAAACTTATATTTTTATTTATCTAAAAATTATATTTTTCTATTATATATCTTCATATGGGGGGTAAACAAATGACAGGGATTATAAGATTGATTATCGGTTTGATAATTCTCATCATCCTGATCCAGTTACTGATGAGTTTACTTTAATAGGCAGGAAAACAGTTTAATTGCTCTGCTGGCTATGCTTAAGTGATGGCTATGCTTAAGTGATAGTTGACAGTACGCCGGATTGATGGCATATTTTCCGGTCATACTGATGTTCTAATCTTGTTAGAGATGCTTTCGAATTACTTTTTTCCCTGTTTATTCAGGTAACCCTGAAGAGAAGGAGAAGGAAAGCCGCATATATAGCCATCAATGATATTCCTTCCCATCTTTTTATTTCCCAGCCCGTACTGATGAAGATAAGCAAAGCAATGCTTATGAATATCATTACAGGAGTTGTAAAGAAGAGACTTATTTCCGCAACGGCTATGGGGAAAAGAAGCCCGGAGACTCCGAGAATCATAAATATGTTTGTTATATTCGAACCTATTACATTACCGAGGGCAATACTCCCATAACCCTGCCTTGCTGCTGATACCGTCACTGCGAGTTCAGGAAGGGAGGTCCCTAATGCGACCAGAGTCGTGCCTATAATAGTATCCGGAACCCCCAGGAGTTCTGCAAAAAAGATTGACTCCTCCACAAAGTAGTTTGCCCCTATTATGATTGCTGCACAGCTTAACACAAGGGTAAGGATATCTTTTGAAAAACCATCTTTTGACTGACTGTTTTTATTACCCGAATCTCCGTTATTGCGGTTTGAACCGTTAGCCATCCCGTTGATTTTTTGCTTAGCACTGCTAATATACTGAAATTTAAAGAAGTATTTTAGGAACTCCTTGAAGTGAAGTTTCCCTTTATATTTTTCTGCTTCTTCAAATAAAAAGAAAGTGTAAGCGATGTACAGCAGTATAAATAAGACGGATTCGATTTTTGATAATTCCCCATTGAGTGCAAAAACAAAGAAAAGAACAGCTGCAAAGAGCATTATATAGCCATCTCTTCTGAGCATCTCAACTTCTGTTTTTATTGGGGTAAGAAATGCAGCAAGCCCGACAATTAAACCAATATTTACAATGTTTGAACCTACAACGTTTCCTACTACTATACCACTTGCATGCTGGATGGAAGCAACTATAGAAGAAGCAAGTTCCGGAATTGATGTTCCTACCGCCACAAGGGTCAGCCCTATAACAAATTCCGAGACACCAAGCTTCTCTGCAATTGCTGAGGCAGACTTAACGAAATAGTCTGATCCCTTGACCAGGAAAACCAGGCCAAGCAAAAGAATGAGAAAATTTGTTATGACCATATAATAACATCTGATCTATTTTTTTTCTGCTTACTCTATTATTGATTTGGACTTTAATCTGAAGAACTCTTATTAAAGGCTTTCAGTTAAAAAGGAGAATTAAAATTTTTATTAATTTGGGTGACTTAGCTTTTTCTATCACGGATGGAATGTTTTTGTTAATTTTCATGCAGATGTGGGATAACCAGCTTTCAGTTAGAGTAGCAGAGACAACAAACAATCTTTAAGACAAACCAAACGATAGGTATATATCCTGTAACCGGAATTCGATTACATACGGCTTTTTTTCTTCAAGGCTTCTGGGACTTCAGTACTCTAAAGGAACTTTTTTTTATTAAGTGATAAATCTATTTTCCAAAAAAGTGGCTTTTCCAATTCGATAGCCATCTTGAAGGGACTTTTCTTTTATTCATCAAGCTTTAAATTGGGCACTATTCCGGGATTAAACTCAGATCGGAGTTATCTTAAAGCGTTTCCAATCTGCAGTACTGGCATCTCACCATTCTGATAAAAAATGTGAAGTTTTTAGACGAAAATAGTCATCTTCTAACAAACGTTTGAGTTGAATTCTTTTTTATATTATACCTTTCATAATACTGAATAGAGGGTGGGCAACTTAAATTGGGAAAGGTAGTTAATATTCTCAATCCAGAATGTCAACTTATAGAAATGAATCTGGGCTGGATCGAGAAAGTTTGGCTGAAAGGGGAATGAGCTATCCCAAGAGGACGACCTTACATATTTGCTGAATGAAAACAGGCAAATAGTACGATCTGGTCCCTTAAGAAGCCTCCTCTATAAGAGTGCAATATCTCCTGCTGACGTTATATGGAACCTGGTCAGAAAAGGCGCATATCATACATGATGAACAGTGAGTTCTATCTAAGGTATCAAATCTCTACAGGTCCAGATTGCACTGGAAGCGATTATCCTATGAAAGGTATATCTTAAAAGATATTTTGATCAAATGGCAAATAAATCGGGAGTACGGTGCCAGAGATTTGATGGCAGAAAGGCTCAGACGATGTCTTTTAATGAAAGTGTTTCAATATTGTTTCTGTCAGCAGGGACCGGGTAGAAAATTGTAATTAGGGGGAAAAGCTATGCAAACAAGTCCAATTGAAGTTCAGAAGGCTTTAAAGGATATGGATTATCCTGCAAGTAAAGAGAAGCTTATTCAGCATGCAAAAAAACATAACGCCAGCAAAGAAGTAATGCAGGTTCTTGAGGATCTTCCTGACCAGGAATATACCAATGCTGCTGATGTTAGCAGGGAATTCTCAGGCAAATAAAACTGAATAGGGGGGAAATTTATGGCAAGAGAAGAAGGAGAGGGAATAAGCCACAGAGGTGCTGGAAGCCCTCCTATTGAAACTCAGAAGGCTTTAAAGGGGATGGATTACCCCGCAGGGAAGCAGGCAATTCTTGAGAAAGCCAGACAAAACAATGCTCCTCAGGAAATAATGCAAATCCTTGAGGATATTCCAGACAGGGAATATGAAAACGCTGCTGATGTTAGCAAGGAATTCAAAGGAGAAACAGGACACATTGAAGAGATGGGTGGAAGGGAAGGAAGCAGAGGCCGTGAAGAAGGAGGGGGAATAAGTCACAGAGGCGCTGGAAGCCCTCCCATTGAGACCCAGAAGGCTCTAAAAGGAATGGATTACCCTGCAGGGAAGATGGAGATTCTTAAGAAAGCCAAAGAAAACAATGCTCCTAAAGAGGTAATGCAGATCCTTGAAGATCTTCCGGATAGGGAATTCCAGAACGCTGCTGACGTCAGCAAAGAATTCAGTGGAGAGACGGGTCATATCGAAGAAAGGGGAGGCAAAGGAGAGAAAAGGGGTCGAAAATAAGAGAAGTAAATCCATGTGAAGAGAGCCTGCTCTTCAAATGGGAATCAACATATATGACTGGCTCAGATTAAGGGATTTAAAAGGGGGAAAATTATGCAAACGAGTCCGATTGAAGTTCAGAAAGCTTTAAAGGATATGGATTATCCTGCAAGTAAAGAGAAGCTTATTCAGCATGCTAAGAAGCATAGTGCCAGCAAGGAAGTAATGCAGGTTCTCGACGAGCTTCCTGACAAAGAATACACAAATGCTGCTGACGTCAGCAGAGAGTTTTCGGGAAAGTAACTTCAGAAAGAACCGTTCTCAATGGGAGGCAACTATAATAGCTATTAGACTGAGATTCAGGAGCTTTAAGCTATCCGGTTATCCGGACAGAGGATGATCTTCCAGGCAAGCCTAAATAGAAGATCCAGATTAAGAAATTCATGGCATTAAAGTATCTCCTGAAAAAACTTAGTGCCTCCCGTTTGAGACAAGAAAAAGAACCCGGAGGCTAAAAGCCTCCTTCTTTTCATAAAGTATTTTAGTTATCAGCTTTTTGTCAGCTTCTCTTCTAATGTTTCTGGTTCTTGAACAGCTGTCTAAAGATAAACAGAGGTAACACGAAGACTTCTTCCGTCGGTATTTACAGATTTATATGATTTTAATCAGTTCTTTAATGGTTTCCAACCAGTTTTCCTAATCGAATAAACTCTATTTCTGAATTTTGTATCTGGCTGAATAGACTGCTGTATTAAATAGCAGGCATGGTTCTAAAAACATTGTTTAAAATCTAGAATAAACTGCCGGATGCCTGAAAGCATCTGGTCCCCATACAACAACAATAAATACCACCATACCAGATACTTATTGTTCAATTAGTTCATTGAGACACACCAGAATGACCCATTAGTGAGTGAGGCCTCTTGAATTATTTGATATAAAAGCAGGAGTATCCAGAGGGGAAAATATAATGGAACGGAAAGGTTTCCAGAGTAAAGATCGGGGCCAGAGTAGAGATTGGGGTTCCAGCAGGGAAGGCAGCTTCGGTAGAGAGCCGCAGAAGATGTATAAAGCAAAATGTTCTGAATGTGATATGGAAACAGAGGTGCCCTTTAAGCCGGACCCTGACAGACCAGTCTACTGCAGGGAGTGCTATGCAAAGAGAAAAAGCAGAAAATTCTGAGCCTTATGGGTTATCTGATAGTTAACTTTTTTACAGATACACAAATAGCTAATTTTTAACAGATATACGGATATGCTTCTACGGATGATTCTTAATTTGCTTCCGAGTCTTCCTCATATCTCTAATTTTTTTATGCTAACTTTATTTATCCTAACTTTATTTATCCTAACTTTATTTATCCTAACTTTATTTATCCTAACTTTATTTATCCTAACTTTATTTATCCTAACTTTATTTATCCAAACTTTATTTATCCAAACTTTATTTATCCAAACTTTAGTCTATTGATATAGATTTAATTCTTAAACTTAATCTTGCTTTCTAACGTTTCATTCTCAAAATTTTCTTTAAACAGGTCATCTGGAATGGATAAAGAAGTCATTTCCCTGATTTTTTTCCCTTCAACTTATTTCAGGTTATTAATTCGAGTTCTCTTTCCAGCTTTGTTATATCAAATAATACCCTGAACAGTTCATCCTTTCCGGTATCTCTTACATCAACTTCTACAGGTTCAACCAGTGTATCTTTAACCGCTCTCCATTCTTCCCTGTGGATATCAATAATTTCCCAGGGGCCGGCAGAACTGTCTTTTACCCTATCCCTGGAAAGCTGTAGAAGCAGGTGCTTCTTTTCTACAGGAGTAAGATTTTCTATACCCTTTACTTCAACCTCGCTGACAGCAGCTTCCCCTAATTTGGCTTTAGCGACCAGCGGTTCCTGGCCTTTGTCTCTGGCTCTTTCTTTCATGAATTCGCCTTCTTCTTCCATAAACACACCACTCCTTTTATGTTAAGAACATCAGGGTACGGGTCTGAAGGTCCTTGGATCAAGGTAAACATTTCTCTGGCAGTAACTGCAAATAGTCTCGAGATGTTTCCCTGCAAGGATAGCCCTCTCCACTTCTTCTTCCGGCGAGATATACTGCGTCATTTCTTCTCCGCAATACGGGCACTTTATTTTTAACCAGTCCAGTTTCGTAAGCTGTCTTATGCTCTGAATAAGCTTTCCCAGAGCGTCCTCATAGGCTTCAGGGTAAAAACTGATCGGCTGGAAATGGCGGATAAGAACAGGCAATTCAATCCCTGTCTCTACCAGCGGAATTATTAACTGGTCAGTTCCTACAGCCAGCCCGATCTCCTGGTTCACTTCAGGGGATAGCACTCCTTCCTGTGTAATGATAGGTATAACGCAATCCGACTGGCGTATGCCAAAACGTATTCTTTCCGCAAGGGAAAGAATCCGGGCTTTCCTGTAAAGAGATGAAAAGCTCTCAATCTCCACTGCCCACAGAGCCCGTGCAAGTTCCTGGGCGAGTGGTTCATCCTGTTCGCAGTGGGAAATATAGACTTTTGTAATCATAACCCGATTTATTATGACCTTGTTTATTTTGCTTTTTCCGGTCTATGTTTTGGCTCAGTTTCGGGTTCAGGCTCCGGTATCGGTTCGGGTGAAGGAACCGGTTCAGGTTCAGGTTCAGGTATGGGTTCAGGCTGAAAAGATGGTTCTCTATCTTCTTTTGGCAAAATAATTCCCCCTCTAACAATTGTACCAATCCGAAATACTCTTTTTGAAACATGTTTTTGAAAATCTTTTCTAAACTGGCGATACTTTTTCTGTTGAATATCTTCTATGTAAAGTTCCAGACTTCCAGTTCAGTCAGAAGCTAACATTACGCTTGTGGATTTGATTACTGCGTAAACTTCGTTTCCTTCTTTCAAACCCAGTTTTTCAACTGAGTTTTTTGTAATAATCGAAGTAATTTCAGTACCGCCCGGAAGCTCGACCACGACTTCCGAGTTAACTGCCCCGTGTGTTATACTCTTGACTTTGCCTTTAAGGACGTTGCGTGCGCTTATTTTCATTCTTATTCCCCAGTCCCGGTTTTTATTTGTTGATTTTTATTTCTTAATCACTAAGGTTAGTGTCGTGAATTATAGAAGCATAGGAATCTTTATTTCTAAACTTAAGTTCTGAATTTTGAGTCGTAGTTCTTTATCTATACATTCAAACCTTCATGATGCGACGATGCTTTGCCTCCAGGAAATTTCTTTAAAGAAACCTTCTCAAGTGAAGAGAAATATGGGGTAAGCATTCGCAATGGATACCAGCTCTGCTAATTGATTGAAAGTCCATTCCGTTACTGCAAATCAAATTGTAGTTTAAATAAATGTTATATCGAAGTGGCGCATCTTTCCATGCAATTAATTTGTGAGGCATACGATGAAAACCAGAAGTGCATCTATAATTCTTATTTTACTCCTTACCATAGGAGCTATAACCGTGGTCTCCTTCTCGCTCGGGTGTACTGAGCAGGAAGAAGCCCCTGCTGAGCCTTCAAACAATACTTCTGTCGAACCTGCAGAAACCACTCCCCTAGAGCCTGCAGGAAATACCTCTGTCGAACCAGCAGATAACATTTCTACCGAACTCATTGAGAACGCTACTGCTGAACCCGAAGAAAGCATTCCTGCCGGGTCTGCAGTAAGCTCTGGAAGTTCCGGGAGAATAGACAACTTTGGAAAGACAGATGAAATTATAAAGGAACTCGAGCCAATTTCTGCTGACGATATTACAAATATCGAATGGCAGTGGACCGGTTTCCAGGATTCTGACAGCCCTGACAGCCAGGTAACAGTACCCAGCCCTGAAAGATATACGCTTTCTCTCTTTGCTGACGGCGCGTATTATATTAAATCCGACTGCAACACTGGCAGCGGAACTTACACCCTTGAAGGAAACCGCCTTACCTTTGACCTGCCTGTTACCACGCTTGTTGATTGCGGACCTGAGTCAATGGATGTCGAATATACATCGCTTATACCCACCGTAGAAGCAGCAGCTCTTGAGGACGGACAGCTTGTCCTTTACCCCGGAAACGAAGGCGACAAAATGTTCTTTGTCAATGGTGGAAAGGCTGAGCAGTAAAGATCTGATTAAAAGGATTCATTTAATTGAAGCTCGAATATCTTTTGAGCTTCTCTCTTATTTTTGTCTATTACAGTTTTTTTCTGATTGGTCTAATATGTGCTGCTCAATGTATTATGGAAAATTCCTGTCATATCATTTTGTAAGCCACTGCCGATATAGCAATGTTGAAGAGACCAATTAAAAATAATTCTTCCGACAATCTATTTTTCTGCCTGCGCTCTTCTTTATCAGGATTATAATTTCTCTAATCCTGTTTCTGCTATAATCCGCTCCAATCCTGCCCACGCTCGGAAAGGAACCCATCAAAATCGCTGCAGTGATCATAAATATCAAACCAATATAGCCTATGATTTCTATGACAAGTATAAAGTTTCCTCTGAGAAGTACTATAACAGTTGCAATAACCAGGATCCCTAATTCGATAGCCAGTAAATTTTTCATCCTTTCTTCCTCTTCGTTTATTTCATTGTGAGGATATAATAGTTTATAATGGATTCAACTCTTTAGCAAAAATTAGATTTTTTATTGTGGAAGTAGCCATGTGATCGAAATTCTCCTTTTATCTTAGCTTCGAGATTCCAACAGCTTTAAAAGCAATGCCCTGTATCAAAATGTGAATTTCATTGTTACGGATCAGGGTTAACAATTCCTGATTTACTTCTGAAAGCCGGATATTTCTCCGGAATTTTAACCTACAGGTTTTATGAGAGATTAAAATGGAACTCGACGAAGTCATAATCACACGGGCAATTTTTGAAGAGTACTCAAAGACCTTCCTTGAATACACGGATATCGATGTGGCACTTGTAGGGGGAGGACCTGCAAACCTTGTAGCTGCAAAATACCTGGCTGAATCCGGGGCAAAGGTCGCCATTTATGAGCAGAAGCTGTCTCTCGGAGGCGGCATGTGGGCCGGAGGCATGATGTTTCCTCGCATAGTTGTGCAGGAGGAAGCCTGCCATGTCCTGGACGATTTCGGGATCAGGTACAAAGAATACGAGCCCGGGTATTACGTGGCAAACTCCGTGGAATCCGTTGGAAAACTGATAGCAGAGGCAACATCCGCAGGAGCTGAAGTCTTTAACCTTGTGAGCTTTGAAGACGTCATGATCCGGGAGAATGACAGGGTTACCGGCATAGTTATTAACTGGGGACCTGTTACGGCACAGCGCCTGCATGTGGATCCTCTTATGATCCGCACAAAACTTGTGATCGACGGGACAGGGCACGATGCTGTTGTCTGTAATACGATTCTCCGGAAAATCCCTGACGCAAAAATAGGAGAGCTCGGGATTCTCGGAGAAAAGCCAATGTGGTCTGAAGTCGGGGAGCGCCTGGCTGTGGACGCAACTCAGGAGATCTATCCAGGGCTGATTGTCGCAGGCATGGCTGCAAATGCCGCGACCCGCGCCCCAAGAATGGGTCCTGTCTTTGGAGGCATGCTCCTTTCCGGAGAAAAAGCTGCAAAACTTGCTCTTGACAGGCTTAAAAGGTTCTGATTTACGCCTTAACCGTCAGAAGCCGAATTTCTTCCTGTTTTCCGGTGCCTTTTAGTGCTGGAAAACAGAAAATTTCCTTTCCATTAAAAAGGTATATTTTTTCCGGCAAAAACTTTATATAAAAAAACTCCTTCTATAGGTTGCTTCAAACCTGAAGTACCACACCCTGTGGCCGGGGTAGGGTAGAGGTCCATCCTGTGGCCCTGTGGAGGCTACGACCCGAGTTCGATTCTCGGTCCCGGCCCTAAACTATTTTTTAATTATTTTTCCTTTAACTTATTTCCTAACTTATTTTCTTGATTTTTTTCTTATTAATTCTGCTCTTATGATGCCTGATCATCTGTAACGATGTATCCAATTACCTGTAGTTTAATATCCAGATGCGCTCTATATTCAAATCTTCAGGTATCAAACAAATGAAATGAGAAACTGATATGAAAGCACTTATTATAGACGGCTACGTGGACGAACCCGCATGCCTGGGAGTTCCTCCGTATATTTCCCCTTATCCCCGTTACATAGCAGGAGCCCTTAGAGAGCGTGGATTTTTCGAAAGCGATATCCATTACCTGACTATTGATGCACTGAGGGAAAATCCACCCGGAGCTGGCGAGCTCATAGGAAAAGCAGACCTTGTGGTAGTAATTGCCGGAACAACCGTACCGGGTAAATATTTGCGGGCATCTCCTATCTCTCCAGGAGAAATTGAAGCAATTTTCCGGGCTGCGCATGGGGCAAAAGTTATAGGCGGACCTATAAGGCTTGGTTTCAGCAACGAAGGAGGGAAAGCTGCAAAGGGTACGGAAAGAGGAATAAATCTTGGAGATGCCGTACTTGCAAAAATGGATCTCGAAGCTTTTGTTTACGACCTTTTTGAGGATAGAGGTGTAAGTGGAAAAGGAAACATCGGAAGCTTTCCTATCAGGCTGAAAGCCCCGGATTCTGTTGATCACCGTTTCAGGACAACAGAGGAAATCGGTCGCTGGGGATCCGAAGGGGCGTTTTTAATCAGGCAACACCCGGATTATCCTTACTGCATGTGCGAACTTGAAACCTATAGGGGCTGCGGCAGGAAGGTTCACTGTTCTTTCTGTACAGAGCCATTTTACGGAGCTTCGGATTACAGGCGTGTAGAGGATGTTGTCTCAGAAGTTTCTGCACTTTATTCTCATGGAGCCCGTTATTTCAGAATTGGAAGACAGCCGGATCTCTTCTCCTATCACGGGACCGATGCAGGAGGGCCTGTCCCCAAACCTGTGCCTGAGGTTCTTGAAAGGCTCTATAAAGGCATCCGTAGTTCCGCACCTGAGCTTGCCGTGCTTCATATGGATAATGCAAACCCGATAACTCTTGCAACATACCCTGAAGAATCCGAGCAGATTCTTAAAACAATTATCAAATACCATACCCCGGGAGACGTAGCAGCTTTTGGGATGGAGACTGCTGACCCTGCGGTGGTTAAAGCAAACTTGCTCAAGGCAAGCTCGGAAGAAGTCTTTGAAGCTATCAAGCTGGTAAACAGGCTTGGAGCCTCTCGCGGAGCAAATGGGCTTCCGGAAATTCTTCCTGGCATCAATTTCGTGCACGGTCTTATAGGTGAGACGAAAAAGACTTTCCAGCTGAACTATGAATTCCTGAAAAAGGTGCTTGAGTCAGGGCTGCTTCTCCGCAGGATCAATATCAGGCAGGTTATGGCTTTTCCAGGGACTCCAATGTATGGCAGGGATGAAGCTGCAAAGAAACATAAGAAACTCTTTCTCGACTATAAAGAAAAGGTCCGGAAGAATATCGACATTCCAATGCTCAGGCGGGTAGTTCCGGAAGGAACTGTGCTTAGAGACATTATGTGTGAGGTGCATGAAAAAGAAATCACTTTTGGCAGGCAGATAGGCTCTTACCCTCTGCTCGTAGGTATTCCTTCTCTTCTTCCTCTGCGGAAATTCACGGATATTACCGTTACAGGGCATGGTATGCGTTCCATTACCGGAATCCCTTATCCTCTGCATATCAACACAGCTTCTTCTGCTCTCATTCGTGAGCTTCCGGGAGTGGGCAAAAAAGCAGCTGCCTCTATAGCTGCCGGAATCCCTTATGCGGATAAAGAAGAATTTCTTAAAAGAGTGAGTGAAGGGGAAAAAATTGTTGATTTTATCGAAATTTAATTCTAAAAAACGGGACTCTGTGTAATATTGCATACCCGGTTTTTCTTTTTTTCTTCTTTTTTCTTCCTCTTTTACCTTTATTTTGCTTGAATTCCAGTAGTTCTTAATTCTATATCCCTGTATTTTAAATACTCATCTTAAATCTGAAATTTTTTAAGAACCCTGTTTTGGCTGACAACATCTCGAATTTTCGGACTTAAAATGTTAGGATCTTTCGGATAAATAACTATTTATTCAATCCCAAATCATTTTAAATGGGATATTTGGGGGATTTACTTGAGCGAAAGTACTGAAAATTTAGACAGAGTTAAACTCGCTCTTCAATTGAGTTTTATTTTTTGGATTATGCTTGGCATTTTGTTTTTCTATGCTACTTTTGAAGATCAGTCCAGAATGCTCGGGACGTTTTTACTTCTTTGTTCCATAATTCTTTTCACTCCTTTTCTGCCGGAGGGAACAGACCTGCCTGAAGTATCATGCCATAAAGAAATAGAAAACCTTGGGGACTGTAAGGAAGAAAAGTTTAAAAAAGTATAAATTATTTTTAACGGCAACCTGTATTATAAGTTTTCTATATTATAATCCTTTTAATCCTTACTTTTTAAACTCCTTTTAAAGCTCAATTTTAAGCTCAATTTTAAGCTTCCTTCCTACCCTGGCAATTCTTTAATATCCATTAAACTTTCGATCCTCACTCACTCCCAGTATCCCGGCAAGTATATTGCCTTCAGGTCCCAAGGATGAGAGTTCACTTGAGGCTTCGGACTTTGAAATGTATTTTTCTGTTCTGACACTACCGGGCTCCTCGATTTTAATCGTAATTTCTCCCTTGGTATACCCTCTTTCAATGCATTCTTCTGCAAGTTTTCCATATATACCAGCTATGAGCTTCAGGCAGTCAAAAATAACATTTTCTTCTACGGCATTTTTGCCGTTCATAAGGATTAACCTGAGCCTTTTGAGCACTACCGATTCTGTAAAAAACTCTTTGATTTTCATTATGAGTATGGAAAGGCTATCTTTATCTATTGCAGGGGCAAGTTTTTCGTCGCCTGTTATCTCGTGATCCCCATGTATGACCAGAAAAGTTCCGCCGTCTGAAGAAATCATGAACCTGTTCTCTGCATCCTTATCTTCAAGAGTTATTCTCGTAATGTTTTTTCCGTATTCAATATTTGTAATATAAAAACCTGATACATCCAGCTTTTTTACTTTTTCTTCTCTGGAGAGAAATCCGCTTTTTGACCGCACAGGCAAAGCAAGTTTTTGGAAGTCTTCAACTTTCAGCGTATCCTGGACGAAATTCATCTCAAATTCGTATCTTATTCCATTTACCGAACTTACCTGCCATCCTTTGAGTTTTCTATCTTCTGTTGAAGCATAATATGTGTGTTCGGCACCGTAGATGCTAGCATCAAAAAAAGGGCCAAGAGTTGAGAGTATTCTGTCTTCAAGCTGCCGTACTTCTATAATTGCCAGTCTATTCTGTTTATCGATTTCTTCAAGTTTTTCATTCTTCTTTAACAGAGAGGTGTTTGCGCAGGCCTCAATTGTCCTGGATTTAATTTCAAGAATCTCTCTGGATTCAATTCTCCGTGCATATTCTTCCACGCAGTCGGTTACTTCTTTCTGGAACCTCTCTATTTCCTCAAGTCTTGATCTGGAGACCCCTATCTCTTCTATGTTTGCCTGCTTTATCTTTATAATCGATTTTTCGAGAGGAATTACTTCTTTTGAGATCCTTATAAAGTCCTGAAGGTCCTGAATAAAGTCCCGTTGAACGGGAAGTTCCGTTGAGTCCTGAAAGGTATATTTCATTTCTAGCTACTCCCCTTGACAAAAATATCCTGCAGGAAATACGTTTTCCACGTTTAAATGTGTGAGCATGTTTCTTATGATTGATATGTTTCCAATTAAAACAACGATACAATCTTTCTATTCGTTAGTCTAATTTTTCTCGGAGCATCGCTTGCTATCTATTTATAACGGCTATTTAAATGTGATCTAATATTTTCTTTGTATTTTTTCTAATTTTTCTGTGAAATATTTCTACTTTTAAATATCTATTTTTTTAAAAAAGATTATTATTTAACTTAAATTTTATCTTTACTTTATATTCAATTCTAAATTTTTTTAGAAAGATTTATATCAAATATTTGCGTAAGTTATCTCATATTATCGTCAAAAGATAATATGAAAGGACATGTACCAGATTAAGTACATAATGTGTTATCCCCGGAATTTGCTCGCCAGCAAATTCATTTTTCAGGATTAGTAAGTGCATGTCTGATATACCTGACTGTTCAGTCAGTAAGGTAATGAAAACGGGGTTGATTCAAAGTTCCCCTGCTGCACAAGAATTAATGGGGTCAATGCTTGCTGCTCAGAGGAAAAGCTACCGTGCTTCTTTCGAAAGGATTTCAGAGAGGTGCTGGCTTTCTTATCAATTAATAAACACTATGTCAACCGGATAATTTCGTTCAGGGGGTGAAGAGCAGAGAAGCTTCGCAATGTATAAATTGCAGACTAATACAGTCTTATTTTGTTTATTTTTGATTGCTCTTTAGTTCTTAAGATTAATAGACTGTTTATGGGATTGTATTCTATTTAGCTGGAATCTGCTACAACTCACAACTTTAAAATGTTATTGACAATGAAATAATAATCACGTTAAAATTGAGCTATAATTAAACATGTGCGGAATCTAGGTGCAGAACATGAAACAAAAGTTAATACTATTCAGCGTACTGCTGATCATATCCCTCCTAGCGGGGACAGCATGTGCGATTGGAGAATCAGAAAATACAGAAGATGAACTGGTTTTAGCGACCGGGCCTAGCGTTAGTATTGCATACAACGAAACAGGCCATTTCAGAATGGGAGATGTTGTAAAGATAACTGCAACCTTCAGCGAGCCCGTCTTCAGTGCGGTGGCCGTTGTTGGAAACAGTGTTGTAACTCCCGCTTCCTACAACATGAGCAATATCAGTGACACTGTCTGGTCTTTTGATTACATAGTCCCGGCAGACATTAACGATGCAGTAGACGTAACTGTTTCTGGGGTAAGTGCAAATGGCTTAATCGAAAAAACTGATACTGATGCCTTTGTAATTGACAACGAAGCTCCGAGATTCAAGAGAATCCAGCCAGTCTCCGATTTTGTCAACAAAAAATATGTAACTTTCGAGTTCAGTGCTTTCGATAAACTTGACAATACAATCGCTTACACCATCTATATCAACAATACCCAGAAGAAAACCGGAACTGTAAATTCTAACGGATATGTAAAGTATGAGCCCGAACTGGCTGATGGCTATTATCCATGGAGAATCGAGCTTCAGGATGATGCAGGAAATAAGTATGTCCCTGAAAAATCCTTTGACCTGTATGTGGATACCAAGGACCCATATGTAACGCTTGTTTCTCCGGAAGATTTCTTTATCTGTACTCCAAAGAGTCCCCTGTCTTTCAATTTCACATGCCAGGACACTATATGTGAAAAATATAACATGGAGTTATATTATGAACTGCATATCGATGGAAAGCCTTTCAATGGCATCAATGGTATTGACTATTCCGGGGACAACTGTTCCGGGTATATGACTTCAGGGGATTACATAAACATTCAAAACATTTCTCTTAATGATGGAGCTCACAACTGGTCTGTTTATGCAGAGGATAGATCTGAAAACAACTGTTCAGGTAAAGTCAGGAACTTCTACGTGAACAACAATGGGCTTAAAGTCGAGCTTATTTCCCCGAATGGAGAATTCGTTTCTGGAAACCCGGACTTTAACTTCAGTGTTTCGGGAGGAGCAGGTCTTCCCTTTAGTTACGAACTGATTATCAATGAAACTAAAGTAAAGAACGGCACCCTCTTTATTGATGAAGACGGGGTTGGCGAATATTCTGTGAGTGCAAAAGTATCTGATGGGGTTAACATACCCTGGACTGTACGCATCACAGACTGTGCGGGAACTGTCTATGAACCCAATCCGCTTCACTTCTCTGTTGATAGCGTTGCCCCGGCTGCTGTGGCAAACCTGACTGTTACCGATGCTCTCAGTGATACCACATGGTACTATACGTATGATGAGCCTGGACTGTACGTTTGCTGGGATAAAAACACCGAAAAAGACCTCCATGACGGAGCAGGTCTACCCTATAATTTGCCATATGTTGTTTTCATCAGCGACAGCAAGCCTTCATCCATTAAGGAAATGGAAGTGGCAGTACCTTACAGTTCCATCTATGAGATTGAAAAAGGTAAATCTCTGTGCATGAACATTTCAACATATCGTGGAGAACCTCTTGTTTACGGTAAAGACTACTGGGTTGCAGTTATCGCCCTGGATAGAGCTGGCAATTATGCCGACTGTTTTGCCGTATGCGGACCAGTTCACACATACGAGGATATGGATATCGCACTTAATGAAGGCTGGAACCTGAAGTCCGTACCAAAGAGGCTGGCTACATTTAATGCTGACGCATGCTCAGTCTTTGGAAAAGATAGCACGGTAATTTACTGGAACGGCAGCTGCTGGGAATTCCCGAAGACTATTGAACCATGTAAGGGTTACTGGGTCTACACTCCGAAAGCTTGCGAGAACAATGTAAAGTTCAAGCCAATGCCGATTGACAGTGCAAGCCCTGATGTGCCTCCTTCTCTTTACCTCGCTTCCGGCTGGCAGATGATAGGGCACACTTCCACGCAGCCTGTGGGCTGGCCTCAGACTCTAGGTTCATTACAGGGTCTTCTTGGTGCTGAGTATAAGTTCTCCAACCTGATCACTTATTCACAAAATGAAGGCTGGGGTGGGACAATTTCGCTCGGAATCCTGGATCTGGTTTCCCAATCTGATGAAACTCCGTACCCGGTAGAAGCACTTGAATCTAGCGGCGTTATGGTTCCAGGTCAGGGATACTGGGTCTTCATGAAGGAAGACGGTACTTACGCATCTGTAGAAAGTGTAGAGTTCTACATTAATAATACTGTCTGAATTCGAGTGAAAGGTCAAATTTAAAAACAAATCGCTTTTCAGCCATTTCAGGCTGAAGGCATTTTTTCTTTTTTTGTTTGCATAACAATTGGAGGAAAATCATGAACAAAACATTGAAAAATAGTTTATTAGGAACAGCTGTACTGATGTTATTTTTCATAACAGCTGCCCATCCGGGTATGGCTGAGGGCGTCCCTCCTCTCCCCATGACAGTGCAGGGAGTTGCCCTTATTGACGGCTCCCCTGCTCCTAATGACACTGTTATTGCAGCTTATCTTGACGGAGAATATGTAGAAAAATATCTCATAAATACCCCCGAAGGAAGTTTCAATTTACTTATTCCTGGAGAAACCGAAGATGAAGGAAAACCTGTTACTTTTACAATTAATGAGGAGGATACGGGTAAGAGTTTTGCATGGGGACCAGGAAAAGTGGTCTCATCTGTCAAATTGTCTATCGGTGATGCGGGAGACTCCGGAAGTTCTAAGAGCTCAACCTCAAATTCGGGTTCTGGATCATTGACAGAATCTGAAGACGCTAAAGAGGACGGAGAGGTCATCGAAAATGGTGCAGTCACTCAACCGGAAGTAGCAGTCCCGGAGAAAACTGTACCGGAAAGTACAGGTGATAAGGCAGAAGTTAAAGAAACTGAAGGATCTTCTAAAACGGCCAGTACTTCAGGTTTCCAGATTATTTATGCGGTTGCGGGCGTCGTTCTGCTTACTTTCGGATTAGAATTCTGGAGGGAATCGAAAAGGAAGCCCTGAAGGTTTATTATTAGGGTTTTTTCGGGTAATGTAAAAAATCTCAAGGTGATATGATGACCATCAAGGACAAACACTTAAAAATTATAGCCTGCCTGGGTATTCTTTTGCTAGGCATATCCCTTGCTCCGGTTGCATCTGCTAGCGATACTATTCCTTCGCTTCCCTGCATATTCAAAGGAAAATTGATTACAGAAGGCGCAGATGTACCGGCAGGAATTACAATTTCGGCTTATATGGACTCAAAACTTGTTGGCAGTAATGTAGTCAATGAAGCAGGAAAATATGAAATTGGAGTCTCGGGTTCCGAAGAAGATAATGGAAAGAAAATAATCTTCAAGCTGGGTCTCGTGGAATCGCCTGTTACTGCAACATACAGGCATGGCGCTGCACCAGAAACTCTGGATCTTCCTTTTACCGGGGATTTTATACCTCCGGTTATAGAAAGCTGCTCTGTATCCCCTGTATACATCCTGAATGACGGAAAGGATTATTCAACTGTTACCGCAAAAATTTCGGATAAAGCATCTGGAATTATGTCAGTAACCCTCGATCTTACCCCTATTGGTGGAGGCGTAGTCTCAGTGACACCTGGAAACGGAGGCATTTACACCTGCAACGTTAACAGCATCCTGGCAGGGGAATTCAAATTCACGCTTGCGGCTACGGATAATTTCGGAAATAAAGCTACAAATGATATTTTGATCACTGCGGTCAATAAAAATGAACTTACAACAAGATACGGAGGGGCTGATAAAAGCTTCTCTGCCGAAGAAATCAAAAACATTGTAAGCGACAGTAAGATCTCCAGCGGGATCAAATACGCAATTCTGGATATTTACTATGATGACGGGTGGGGTAAAATATGAAACATCCTGAGTTCAAAATTGCTTTTGCGTTGCTTCTGCTGCTGACCTTATTTGCAGTTCCGGCCTGTGCAGGCAGTGCAGAAAGGGTTCTTCCTTCTTCAGTCAAAACTAACGAAGTGTTTCAGGTAACTGTCAAAGTAGCTGATTATGGCGCAGCAGGACAGGTGCTTGAAAAACTTCCTTCAGGTTTTACATACATTAACTCTACCCTTCCGGAAAAAGCTGTAACCGTAAACGGCAATAAGGTTTCTTTCCTCCTTATGACTGAAAAAAGTTTCAGCTATACTCTTAAAGCTCCCGAATCTTCCGGTACTTACCAGTTTGCAGGTATTTTAAGAGATATCGACAAAAATGAATTCGCTGTCCTTCCTTCCAGTTCTTCTATTAAAGTAGGATCAACCTCCAGCGGTGGCGGAGGAGGGGGCGGTGGCTCAAGCAGCAGTTCAGGCGGCGGAGCCGGAGGTTCACCCGAGCCTCAGAAAAATGTTGAAGCCAAAGAACTGTCCCAATCGTACGTTACCAACGGAACACATGTAAGGTTTGATTTTCCAAATGGAGTGACCTGTATAAGATATGTGGAGTTTGACGCCAAAAAGACTCTCGGGAAAATCACCACCACTGTCGAAATGCTTAAAGGCCAATCAAAGCTGGTCTCGAGCCTGCCTGAAGGCACAGTTTATAAGAATGTAAATATCTGGGTAGGTTCTGGAGGAATCGCAAATTCCGACAACATCAAAAATGCTGTAGTCGGCTTTAGAGTAGAAAAAGCATGGCTTGAGAAAAACGGGGTTGACACGAATGACAAAGATTCTCTCAACCTCTGGTATTATGACAAGGCATGGAAAAAACTCGAAACCAGGAAACTGGATGAAAGCAACAGCACTTACGTGTATTATGAAGCCAAGACCCCTGGTTTCGGACCCTTTGTGATTGTTGCAGAGAGCAAAGAATCCGGTTCAAAAGATATCGAGCCTGTTTCTACTGAAGAACCTGAAAACAATATAGCATCCGAAACCAATAAATCTTCAAGCGGAGGCTGGCGTTCCATGCCCGGGTTTGAATGTACCGTTTTCCTGGGAACAATTGGAGCTGCATACTTCGTACTGAGAAAAAGATTTTAATGCCAAATAAATTTTCGGCTTAAAGCAGCTTAAGGCTGCTTTTCCTCTTTTTTCCACCCGATTCCGCCTCGCCCGAGTTGCGTTTCGGGATCACATGAAATCATAGATTACACGGGAGTTGCGATGTAATCGCAACAGTACGCTGTCCTTTTCGCTCGCTCTGCTTCGCTCAAGGGGACTAATTTTTAAGTTATAAAGTTATAGAATGATCTGAGATCAAAGGGACTAAAGTATAGTTTTTAGCAGTGAGATCACTAAAAGGACTATTTTGTGGTTGTAAATCGAAGAAAAACAAAAGATCAGCGAAAGAAAGAAAAAAGAAAGCGACCTTATCAAGGGACAGATATACTCTTTTTATAAAAAGATATACATCAGCCGGGATTCGAACCCGGGTTCGAGCGTTGGCAACGCCCGGTGATGACCGCTACACTACTGATGTGCCAGGCTGGCAGGGCGCCCTGTCGCTTTTCTTATTATGGATTTTCTTATTAATTAAGTTGACCCCTGTGAAATTTTCCATGTATTTGAGAGAGGATCCGTTTCTTTTCTGTTTCTTTTCATTCTGGATTTATTCTTTGCTATTTTATAAATGGCTTTTAAATTACAGTAAGAAAACCTTTACGCTGGGCAGAATTTTGACAAACTGAATACGAGTTCAGGGTATATATGCCAGAGAATACAACTTGATAAGGGTGTATGAGAAGAGCTCCTGATAGGCATGTTTACAAATTAGGTAATGTCCATGCAGGAAACTATTACAAATGGTTAGAGTTAAGAGTTTTTGTCAGGAATCTGGAGATTAAAAATGGCAGTAAGTGAAGAAACCAAACTTGCTAACTTAAAAAAGTTAAGGGCTGTAACTGAGGAGCTTGAAAAAACCCCTAGCCTGGATTTAGTTTGTGAGCTGAAATTGCTGTCAACGAAAAGATATCCTGTTACTGATGAGTGGATACTATGGAACTTTGAGGCGGATGACCCCAGCTTCCTGAACGACAGCATAAGAAGAGAACATATAAAATGTACTATCCGTTTGCTGAAAAACATTGTCGATGAGATACACTATAAGTGGACCCATAACCTTCCTTTCAATCACCTGATAAATCATATAAAGTGGATGATAACTGAAAATAGTTTACGTGCTCCCAGGTGTGGAAAACGCGGTTTAATATGGGATGATAATAATGAGTAACGATGCAGGATTAATTTTGAAAGAAAATAATCCGGTTATAATTGATATGGCTTTCAGCCCAACCCGTTTTCTGTCTTTTCGAGAAGAAAGACAACCAACAACTACTTCACCACCAGCATACAACCTACCACTCGACTAACTTATATCTTCTGAAACTTATTTGGTCATTTTTTACCGTGTTATCCTATCTTAACTCAACAATTCTTATTGTACTCCTCTCTTTGTTCTGTTGCCTCTGCATTAAGTATTTTATATTATCAAGCCAGTATAGACGGCATCTCTGTGAGCTGGCAGCTAAATTTTTAATTGATCCCTGTAATATATTGATCTCTGTACCTGTCTTTTCACCGGATATTAAATTTTATGAGTGATAGGCTTTGAGCGAGCTTGAAAAACTGATAAATCTTGCAAAAAATGCAGCCGATAAAATAAGGAAGCATAATTTTGTACGCGTAGTTTCACATAACGATGCTGACGGGCTGACTTCAGCCGGGATCATGGCCCAGGCTCTGCTTAGAGCAGGGATCCCTTTCCAGCTTTCGATAGTAGCAAAGCTGGATGAGGCTGTAATTGAAGAAGTAAACAAAAGCATCTCTCAAAGAGACCTTGTCATTTTCTGTGATATGGGCAGCGGGCACTCGGGGCTGATTGGGAAGGTAGCTTCTGACGTTGTGATACTCGATCATCATCAGCCAGTTGGGCAGTCGCCTGCAAAAGTTGTGGTAAATGCCCATATAGTTGGAATAGATGGGGCAACGGATATCTCTGCTTCAGGTACATGCTACCTCGTAGCCAGAGAGCTTGGGACAGGAAATACTGACCTTGCCGGGCTTGCAATTGCAGGGGCAGTCGGAGACAGGCAGCTTTTCAGGACTGCAAATGCCTTTATTCTTGAAGAGGCTTTAAAATCTGGAGTCGTGTCCATCAGAAAAGGGCTGAAAGTAGGGGATGGAAACCTTGTAGATGTGCTTGCATACAGCACGGAGCCTTTCCTTGACGTAACCGGCTGTCCTGAAAAAGCAGCAGAATTCATAAATCAGCTCGGGCTTTCCGGAAACATTGAAAACCTTTCTGAAGAAAAGAACTCTAAACTTGCAAATGCTGTTGCCCTTAAGCTTGTCAAACAGGCAAGCTCTGAAGCAATTGAAGCTGTCATTGGAGAGGCTTTCCTGCTTAACCGGGAGCTTGTCCGCAATGTTTATGATTTTATTTCCATACTCGATGCCTGCGGGAAGCAAAAAGTTTACGGGCTTGCGCTTTCTCTCTGCCTGAAAGACTCAGCTATCCTTGACGAGGCTCTTTCCCTTACAAAAGAGCACGAAAAAAACCTTGTTACTGACATCAGGAAAAGCGTGGAAAATATTCGCAAAGGAGAAAATCTCTGGTACATCAAAACGGTTGAAGCCCTGTCTACAGGAAACCTTGCAACAACCATGGTCAGATATCTCCATCCCGAGCTTCCTTTCATCTGTGTAAATGAGTCCGAGGGAATTTTAAAGGTTTCTGCAAGGGGTACGCGCGAACTCGTTTCAAAAGGGCTTGACCTTGCCTTTGCCCTAAGGGAAGCCGCAGGTGCAGTAGGCGGAAACGGAGGCGGGCACAGTGTTGCTTCCGGAGCTTCGATCCCTCCGGGAAGTGCGGAAGAATTCCTCAGTATCGCAGACCGGATAATTGGAGAGCAACTCTGGAAAAACGCAGGTGGGAAAGCAAAAAAGTAAAAATAGATATGAAAAGTAAAATTAAGCCTGAAAGTAAGCGGCAGAGAGCTGAGCAATGAAAACGAAGCAAAAAGTTAAAAGAAACAAAGGCGCAGAATTAGCTTAAAAACATAGAGTTATAGTCGTAAAAAGTGGAGTTGCAATTATGAAAATCACAGGCACCATCGAGTTTCCTGACCCTGAGTCAAGAAATTCCGCAGCCAGAATCCTGAAAGCTCTTTCCCCTGATAATCTGAGAAGCATGGAAAGCGAGATAAGCGATGAGAGGGTTGCTGTACATTTTCACTCTGAGAAGATCGGTTCTCTTCTTGCAACAATCGACGATTTCCTCATGAACGTTAAGATAGGGGAAGGAGTCGAACAGACTCTGGCAAGGGAAAAGCAATAAGCAAAAAGCAAAGATAAGCAAAAACAAAAGGAATCGAAAATAAACAAAATAAAGATAGGAAATAAAGATAGGAAATAAAGATAGGAAATAAAGATAGGAAATAAAGATAGGAAATAAAGATAGGAAATAAAGATAGGAAATAAAGATAGGAAATAAAGATAGGAAATAAAAATAAGAAAATAAAGATAGGAAATAAAAATAAGAAAATAAAAACTAAAAATCAAAAACTAAAAATCAAAAACTAAAAATCAAAAAAATAAAGGATGGAATCCAAAAAATTAACGGAAAACTTGTATTTGTTTCCCGTTTGTCATAAATCTCATATCCCTTTTTCAGTCCACAGCTCCTTCTTTCCAGATTCTTATCAGTTCTAAGAGCCTTCCGCCTGTTAGTTCCACTCCTGTTACCGGGATTGGAAGATTGTTTTCATAGATATGTATTGCTTCCTGGAGTTCTTCCGTACTTATATTCTTGCCTTCCGGAGAAGTCGAATCGTCCCAGGGATTCCAGTCAAGGACTGTCCATATCCAGGTTCGCGTAACTCTTTCGTTCCCTGCTGTGGCAAGTACGGTAACATTATATGTGCCTGGAGAGAGGGTGTTGTTAGAATACGAACTCGTTTTAACACCGGATTCTGTAAGTTTCTTCGTTCCATTAAGGTACCAGTTTATAGTGGCGTTATGGTTTGTGCTGATATTGAATGCCTGCCCTTCTCCTTCATAGGTTGTAACAGCTCCGGTGGGATTTGCAGAGAATATCGAAAGCGGTATTACTGTTATGTAATGGCTCTTAACCTCTGAGTCAGAGCCTATTCTGTTGCTGACATTCAATGAGACATTATAGTCTCCATAGGAAGTATAGGTATAAACCGGATTCCGGTTCGTCGAGTCTATAATTCCGTCCCCGTTAAAATCCCATTCCCAGGAAAAGGCACCTGTTGAAAGGTCTGTGAACTGGACAGTAAGAGGAGAAACCCAGCTGGTAATATCTGAAGAGAATCCGGCTTCTGGAAGCTCATTTACAGTTGTGAACGCTTTAATACAGAGGTTCGTTTCCGAGTGACCGGATGCCGTTGTAAGGTCCTGCCAGCTGTTTCCATCCTTACTCACATAGCTTTCCCCTGAACTTGCCTGTGCATTACTGCTGTAACCTGAGTACGGCTTCTCAACTGCAAGAGGGTAAATATATGAAGGATTGGTAAATTTTATAACTACTGAAAATTTCTCACCTGAGCTCAGGTTTACTGAAGAATTTAGCAGGTGGGTATGGTATCCAGGAAATTTACAGGCGCCGGTTTCTTTTATAACATAATTTTCTGGTGAACTAACCGGACCGTTTCTCGGGTTTTTGTAAACATAAACCTCATAACCCGTGTTAAGGTCTGTAGTATAGAATCCTACGGCATCCAGTTTTTCATTTCTTTCAGAAGTAAATACGTTACTACCCCAGGCGGTTAATGTATTTACTTCTGGAAGGCCGATTTGAGCTATCCATCCGAGAGGGTCGTACTGATAATTGTAGTCAAAGTTATCCTTTTCTGAAGCTGTAAAAACTGCATTTTCATTATATCCAAGCTTGGTATCATAGTAAGAAATATAGAAATATCCAGCTTCTCCCCAGGATTGACCCCAGCTGTTTTTTACTATAAAAGCCCCGTCTCCTGAAGGAACCTGTTTGAACCTGTTCCTGTCAAAGGAGTCGTTCCAGCCTACGATAGTTATCGCATGATTGGCAGAGCTTGAACCTGTATATCTGTAAGTGTAGTTTCTATCCTGGTAATCCAGCTGGTTCCAGCATATTGTAGAGAATACTGCCCCGTAGTCCAAAAGTGCCTCTTTAATTAGATCATTATCCAGAGGTCCTGTTCTCCCTGGCAATACAAATACTTCCTGAATATGTTTTTGTACGGCAAGTCCGGTCGGAGAGTAAGTCGAGCTTACATTAAAAGGATCTTCAGATTCGTTGACCGGTCCTGACCAGCGGGTAAGATATGCCATGGATATGAAGGAATTTCCTCCGTCATCGGTTGTAAGATCAAAACCGTCGGCATAGTATCTTGTAACAAGGTTTTTCATGTTATTTTCGGAAAAGTCTCTATTTTCTCCTTCTGTCCCCAAAATGTAAGATTCAAGGGATGCAAGGCTTGAAAATGCCCAGCAGCTTCCGGTATTTCCCTGGTTTTTTACTGAAGTTAATCTTCCCTCTTCGCGCAGGTCATAGGTTGAAGGAAATTCCGAACCGGTTACACGTAGCAGAAGTTTTTCCTCAGGAACAGAAAGTGCTGGTATATCTACCGGAGGAGGGGTATACCCCGGGCCTGAAGCGTGTCCATAGTCCGAAGGTGAAATCGGCTCTATGGAATCTGATTGTCCGGGATCCAAAAATTCGGGGTTCAGAGGAGCCTCTTCAATTGCAGAGTCTAAAATTGATGTATTATTTACGGGCGGTTCGAAGCTTTCGGCACTTCCGGCGACAAGCCCAGGGCTGACGGATAGGTGCGAAAATAAAAATATAAATGAAAGCAGGAGGGAATTTATTTTTTTCAAAATTTCTCGGCCTCGGGTGGATTTGTTTAGTTAATTGAAATATAGTACGGCGCAACTGGATCGGTAACCATATATCCGAATATTAATTTTTATACTGTTTACTAATAGCAAGCGAACCTTCGATATCTATCAGCATAATTAATATTCCCCAGTAAACCCCTTTTCAATCTTAATTCATATACTTAGTTTATGAAATTTATGTATAAGTGTTTTTCTAACATAATTAATTTTTTACTGAACTCGTTTGGTATATAGATATTATATTCTTCTCCTGAGGCTGTATTTTGAAAAGCAGATATGATATAATTGGAGAGTTCATCCTGTTAAAAGAAGAACAGTAGACTAATGAAAATTTATTCATGGTAAGCAATGAAAACTTATTCAGATATTTAGAAAATCTTTTACCTGTATTTATTTGCCTGTATTTGCATTAACGAATTCGGATTTGCATTTGTTAATGAATTCGGATTTGCATTTGTTAATGAATTCGGATTTGCTTTTGTAAGCGGTTAATAGAAAGAGACATTAAGTTTGCATTTCCATACTCTTACAGGGCATAGTTACAGGGGGTAAAAACCTGTTTTCGGAAACACTTGCAGACCTTGAAAATACCAGCCAGAAAGACCTTGATAAGGAAATTCTGAGAGCCGCAATGATTGCAGAACTGGATGCCATAAATCTCTATGAGCAGATGTCAAACCTTACAAAAAACGAGGAAATCCGTATAATTCTGCTTGATATCGCAAGGCAGGAAAAGATCCATGTTGCCATGTTTGAGACAGTACTCCTGCAAACCGATAAGGAATTTTTGAAGATCTACGGGGATTATGCACTTGCCAGAAAATGAAAGAAAAATAGTTTAATAAAACAGCTGGCAAGCAATTTAGTTGATATTTTCATAGCTTTTTATTTTTATTATTTTTTATTATATTCCTGTATTCTTTTTGCTTGCCTTCTTTTCCTATCCTTTTCCCAAGCTTTACCGCATAACCATTTATACCCGGCGCTGCCATATTTTCTATTGATCTTCCATGCTTGAAGAATATGCGAAGAAAAGGGATTTTGAAAAGACCTCAGAACCTCCCGCTAGCGGGGAAGAAATAAGCTCCGGTAAACCTATTTTTGTTGTTCAGCGCCACGATGCAACCAATCTGCATTATGATTTTCGCCTGGAGATGGATGGCGTCCTTAAAAGCTGGGCAGTCCCTAAAGAGCCTCCGAGAAACGCCGGTACCAAAAGGCTTGCCATCGAAACCGAAGACCACCCGCTCGGGTACGCCAACTTTGAAGGGGAAATCCCTGAAGGACAGTACGGAGCCGGCAAGGTTGAAATATGGGACAGAGGTATTTTTGAGCTTTTGAAAAGTAACGAGAAAGAAATCATTGTAACGCTTCATGGGAAACAGCTTGAAGGAGATTATGTACTGATAAAAACAAAGTATGGAAAAGAGGATAAGGGCTGGCTGTTTTTCAAGAAAAAAGCCGACTAAACCGTTAAAACTATTATTGGCAGAAGTTAAGGCAGGAATGGTTGAGCTTACTGAAAAAAACCGAAAAAGGTATACATTCAGGGAGTGCTTAAATGGGGAAGTCTGAAGAAGAGAAGGTAAAAATAAAAATTATTGAGACTGCAGGAATCAATTGCTGCGTTGCAGCCTGCGATGGACAGAAAGTGCATGACAGGATTACAGTTGCCTTTCAAAAAAACAGTAAGGTAGAGCTCTCTTTTGCAGAGACTAATGAACTTACGCCTGCCTTTTTAAATGCGGCTGTGGGACAGCTTTACGGAACCTTCCACGCTGACCTGATTGAGAAAAACCTTTCTTTTATAGACCTTGACCCTGAAGACGAGATCGTTCTCAAGAGGGTGATGGAGCGTGCAAAAGGCTATTTTGAACATGCTTATTCCTGCAGGAAAGCTCTCAGGGATGTGATAGGGGGAGAGGATGCGTAAGAGTGCCCACCGCGCAACGGTTTATCCGGTAAGGCGCAGTGTGAGGCTCCGCCCTGGAAAAACTCTGCCTGTAAAACCAAGCCCGGCTCCTATCCATTCCATAGAAACCTACGACTTTCCTCCAGAAAAGGGTTATTTCTTTGATACCAATATCTGGCTCTATATTTATGGCCCTATAGGCTGGCCTGACCAGAAGTCAGCTGTTTATTCAAAAGCTTTGAGGGAAATCCGGAACTCAAACGGCACGATTTATATAAACTGCATGATTATTTCGGAATTCATAAATGCCTTTTCAAGAATCGAGTTCAAACAGCAGACAACTTATTCAAGGTTCAAGGATTTCAGGAATTCTATCAGCTTCCGACCTGTTGCCGAGGATATTGCTTCAAATGTAAAAAAAATACTCAGAAACACGCTCGCCTGCGATCCCAACTTAAATGTTATAGATCTCCCTGAAATCATGAGTTTTTTCCAGCAAGGAAAATACGACTTCAATGACCTCCTCTTTGCAGAGATCTGCCGCGCCAAAGGTCTGGTCTTTGTAACCCATGACAAGGACTTCAGCGAGCTTGGGGTTGAGATTTTAACTGCAAATGAAAAGCTGCTGCGCAGGTGAACAGGGAAATTTAATAGGAATGTAAAATAAATCCCTCCCATAATCACTGCGTTGCAGATTCAGTCAAATCTTGCACTGGGATGGGTCTTTTTATTGTCTGTGCAGGCGAAATATATAGTTCTCAACATCATAAATTTTTCAAAATTCGTATCTTTTATAACATTTGGATATTATGGCTCTGTAGAAATCCTCTGAAACAATAAATCTCCATCAATTTGAACTGAAGACCGGATTCATTTTTATATAATAATTTCAGCCTCTTGAAGCTGATTCTAATAGGTTTTCTACAGAGCCGATATTATCTTAAAAGCAGAAGAATTATTCTCAGGGCCTGATATGAACCCTTTTTTTAAGCTGAAAGAATCCGAAACCCTTGAACTGAAAAAATCCACTGCACAATTGAAACCTGCCGTAATCTCTATAGTCGCCATGCTCAGCAAGTATCAGGAAGGCTATACAGGTGATCTCTTCTACCTGATAGGTGAGGCTGAAAAATACATTCTTAAAAACATCCACATTGGAATGCGGCTTGAAGGTCTGAAGAGAATCGACGTCCCTGAAATCTCAAAAGAAGCAATAAGAGAAGCCATAATAAACGCCTTTTGCACCGGGACTACTATGAATATGATTCTGTAAATGTAGCAGTATTCAAAAACCGCGTGGAAATCAGAAACAAAGGTCTCCTTTATGGAGGACTTACCATCGAACAGATCAAGACGGAAATGGTTTCTGAGCGAAGAAATGAGCTAATAGCTGAAATCTTCCATGAAATTCACTGGATTGAAAAATGGGGCAGAGGAATAAGTCTTATCCTCTAGATGGAACCCGACGCTGATTTTAAAGAGGTTGGGACTCAGTTTATTGTCACGTTTAAGAGGCGGTATTTTGAGGAAAGCAAAGAAAAGGTAGAAGAAAAGTGGTCTGAAAGGTGGTCTGAAAGGTGGTCTGAAATTAATGAAAGCCAGCGCATTATCCTGTTTTTAGTCCAAACCAATCCGTCGATTTCAAAAACAGAACTTGCTGAGAAAATTGGAATAAATCCATCTGCGGTCCAGAAGAACCTGAGCACTTTGAAGAAAAAAGGCTTCCTCAGAAGAGTTGGCCCTGCAAGAGGTGGACACTGGAAAATTACTGAATAATGAGGAGTTAGAAGTTATCAGCTAGACTGTCCAAATATCACTTTTTTATTATATTTCCTGCGCCTGCTGCTCCCCTCTTCCCCACCTCCCGTTTTTAGTTTTTGATCCTGAACCAACCCGATCCGCGACAGAATCTCTAGTCGTGAAATTTAAGTATGCAGAATGGCGGGAAGTAGAACCGCGACTGGACGAAGGAGTAGATGAACTCGTAATACATATAGAGTCAATGAAAGGAATCAGCGAAGAAAGTATGTTTTTCTACAGAGAGGTTAAGGAGATCAAAGTCAGGTATAAGCAGCAGAAGGATGAGATACAGGCAAAGATTGATGAGTTGAATAAAGAGAAAGAAAGGATGTAAGGATGTGGGGTTTATTTTTTTAAGGGAAAAGGGGTGGAAGTCTGCCGTTTATTTACACCGCTAAAATCATCAGAGGCAAATTATATCAAATATTAAAAATTACTGTAAAATTATATTTTTTTAGAGGTGCATTGAGGTGCATTGAACAATAATATTTTTAAATTTGACTGTTCAAAAATCGTAGAACTTTACCTTTTGGTTACTTGAGAATTTTATTGGCGTTACCAAAAAGGCAGTCCAATAATGGTAATGATATTGAGATTGCAAAAAAGAGTGTCCGAACTATTTATAAAAGAAAGTTGAACTGCAATAGAAAATCAGTTACACAAATGGATCCAGAGATTCGATTGGCTCAAGCTCTTCTACAATTGGCTGCATGTTCAAATAGAGCACGGGATATTCCTTCTTACTCGACCCTTTAACAAGTTTGAAACCATGCTTTATGTAAAAACCCACAGATTCTGGTTTTGAGTCGACTGTGACATATCTGCATCCGGCGATATTCGATACTTTTTGAGTCAAATATATTGCAATGTGTAGCATATACGACCCCACTCCCCTGCCCGCGAAACTTTCGTGTGTGGCTAATCTTGCAAGTTTCAGGGCTGGGTATTTTGAATATGGGAACCCGTCTACACAATCTGAGTTATCGATTGATTTAACCTGTATGGTATCAGTAGTTAAAGTGAAATACCCTACCAATTGTTCCTGAAAGTAACAGACATAGGTCTTGTTGAT
This sequence comes from Methanosarcina hadiensis, assembly GCF_046529725.1. Classification (GTDB taxonomy): domain Archaea; phylum Halobacteriota; class Methanosarcinia; order Methanosarcinales; family Methanosarcinaceae; genus Methanosarcina; species Methanosarcina hadiensis. Next base: position 776,412 of record NZ_CP136241.1, read on the forward strand.
TAGCTGTTCTTGATTTATCAGGGCATCGTTTTTTAAAAAATCGTTAAGATCGGCGTTTCCACAGCAAAAAGATGAAACATCATTTCTTTTAGAAAGCGAATAAGTAACAAGTTCCAGATCCGGTATTTTATGCTGCACGCTTACAACCTGACTGTACTTGCAAGTTTCCTTGCCCGCTTAAACATTTCTATTTGTTGTCTGGTTGCAGGTTTCTTCTCGTTTTCCCAGAATTCCCTGGCGTCCTCACCCTCTAAAACAAGCCCCAGTTCAATTGGCTTTGCCACAATTGTTTCCTCCGTATTTACAAATTAAGTTGTAGAATCTAAGTAAAATAGAATTATAGAATATAAGTAACTATCTTAATTGATTATTATCAGCTCGTTATATAAAAAATACTGCTCAATTTACTTTTTCGAATCCGATGCTGTGATCTCCGGGGCAAAGATTTATGTTATCGCTGTTCGCCTTTTCAGGAAATCATAAAATCCTCAAATCGGATCTGGAATAGATAATCTTGATAAGATCGGCAATATTTAAGATTCTCCCACACGATAAATTTATCTTTTGAACAAATAAAATAATATTAATTTTACTGGCACCGGTTGAGAATACCGGCCTGACAACTGAAAGAAAAAAAGCTACTGAAGGAGTTAACAGGAGTGCCGTTATAATAAGATCTAATGAATTGGGGAGAATACAATGCCTACAAAAGAAGAGATAGACAGCCAGATTATGGACCTCTGGGATGAGATCTTTGACCTTGAAGACAAAAGCAAAAAAGAACTGAATAATAAGTATGCAGAATGGCGGGAAGTAGAACCGCGACTGGACGAAGGGGTAGATGAACTCGTAATTCATATAGAGGCAATGACAGGAATCAGTGACGAAAGCATGCTTATTTACAGAGAGGTTAAGGGAATCAAAATCAGGTATAAGCAGCAGAAGGATGAGATACAGGCAAGAATTGATGAGCTGAATAAGGAAAAAGAAAGGATGTAAAGGTGTGTTGATTTTTTTTAGGGAGAGAGGGGTGGAAGTTAAGATACCTTCAGTACATCGTATTATTTTTTCATCTGTTTTTAATGCAAGGTTGTCACTGGCAAGTTCTTTAGAAGTGTATTTCTTGAGAAATATATTTTTCAAACCAGATGACATCCTTTTCTCAACCCCAGGCAAGTTCAAGTCTCCTGTGAGTCTCCTCTAAAAACCTCATGGAAAAAGACTAATCCATGTCAGAATTTTCAAGCCGGCATCGGCAAGATAAACATTTTATAACAATGCAGAGATTTCTTAATTATGGAAGGAACGTACAGATTTTCAGCTGTAGTTCAGAAGGAAGGAAAATGGTATGTTTCCTGGTGTCGGAGCTTGACATTGCAAGCCAGGGAGAAACAATTGAAGAAGCCATCGAGAGCCTGAAGGAAGCAATTGAACTCTACCTTGAGGACGAAAATGCCCAGATCCCGACTGCCGGACAGGTTTTTACTACAACGGTAGAGGTTTCATTTGGCTAAATTGCCTTCATTTTTCCTGAAAAGCAAATTAACAACTAAGTGCTATCCCCTGAGTACTTATAGGAAGGTTCATGCTGTTCAGCCCGAGAGCATCAAGACCTTTGTCAACCAGTTTATTTTTCTTATTGACACTCATTTTCATTGTAAGTCTTATATTCTCTTCGCTAACTTCAATGCGAGCTTCAAAGTATTTTATGTTCCTCAAATCCTCTTTTGCAAGGTTAAACCTGTTTGAAGCGTCAAGGATCTCAATAGCCATGATCTGGTTGTCTTCACTAATATCAAGGATTATTCCATCCAGATCTATGGAAGGCCTGTACTTCTTGTTGCTTCCGTAAAAGAAAATACTGTCATTTTCGAAATCGTAATCGTACTTAGTTACCAGAGATTCTTGCCTCATCCGGCCTCCTCCTCTTTTTGCGCCATTTGCAAGCTTATCCGAGTCCCAGCCGTTAGAAAACAATCAGGCTTTTTATAAGTTCAATCCATTTATCCCGCGTAATTTTTGCATCTTTGATTATCTTATTGATCATTCCTTTTCCGATCTTATCTGTGGGATGTACAGGGATTATAGTTGTTCTTCCATCTGGATGCCATAAAAAAGGTGACTACCTTTTTGTCTTATCTGCACAAAACCCATACTTTCAAGTGCTTTTATGACTTTTTTGCTGGGAAGAGGTACTATTTTATCCATTTAAACCTCAACTTTGACCTTCTGTATCCCAACAAAATCAAGATGTTCCTTTTCTCCCTCTTCGGCTTCAACCTCAAGGTAAAGCTCAATTGCTTCTTTTATTCTCCTGTTTAACTCGTCAAGCGTCTTTGCCTGCGTATGACATCCCGGAAGTTCAGGCACGGAAGCTACGTAAATTCCGTCTTCGTCCTGTTCGATAATGACAGTAAACTCTCGCATTGACTGGCCTCGTCTTTCAGATACAAATCATATTCCAATGATTTTATTTATAGCTGTGTTAACTTTCTCGTTTACTGTTTGCAGGTCTGTTTTCAGGAAGAAGATTTAAAGAAGATTTAAAATCCATAAGTTACTCAGAATATTATTGCTTGTTCAAACACTATTGGATAATGTTGTGGCTTGTTCATAAGTTCAAAAAATTACATCGTGCTTTTCAATTCATAGAAACTAAGAGGATCTTTAGGTTTCTTTCTTATCAGTTTACTGCTAGTTATAACAAATGCAGGTTTAATGTGATAGAACAAGAGATGAAATATTTCCATAGAGACTTTAAAAAAGAGAATGTCTTATGTAAAGTTAATTACCTTTTAAGAAGTCCATTACTTCCTTATCGGATTTTCTAAAGCGAGATACAGGAGGTTTGGACTTTTCATTTTTTTCAAATAATGAGTGTAACTTATTAATGGCAACAGGGTCTGATATATGTAAAGAGTTCTGTTCCAGATATCTTGAAGCCATATTAATCAATCCATTTAATTTTGTATTTATTGCCTTTGAGTGTATAATTATACTTGCTGCAAATAATGTTTTTAGTATAACTGTCCGGTCTATTTTCTTCTTACTACACTATAGTATAGTTATAATCCATATTAATTTATCCTATCCCAATCACTCAGTATTTAAATATTTAACTAACTGAATTCTTTCCACTTTATCCTCTTGAACTTCAGATTGTAATTCTATGAAGCCATTATTTTTGTAAAAACGCAAAACGTAGTCAGTTTCTTTATTTGCTTCAAGCCAGACTATATTTCCTCCAAGCATCTCTATACATTCATAAACAATATTGACAGCTTCATCAAGCAGGTATTTCCCCTTAAAATTATACTTAAACATATCATTTTTGCCTAATTGAGCAATAAAATAAGAAGGGATTCCATCCTGATCTCTCAAGAGATTCATATCCTTTTTTTGCTTTCGGGTTAATTTTTCCTGGTCTACAGTCAATATTTTCAAAGCCAGCGAGAAAAATCCAAGAATATAGAAGTTTTCATCATCACTATTCTTCCTGTCAAGTATGAGATAAGACCTGCAAATTGACCTGTCTTCAAACCTTCCAATTTTATTCCAGATAAAGTCCTGTATATCATAGTCTTTAGAACAAAAGAAACTGGTTAACGTTTTTTTTGCTTTTTTTTCATCACTAAATTGTATGAACTTATTATAAGGGACAACAATCGGGTCGAGTTCTAAGTCAAAAGAGACAAAATAGTCCTTTATGCTTACAAGATAATCAATATTCTCCAGCTGGCCCTTTTCAGGTGGATATTTACTTAAAAAGTCCCTTCCTTTTGAGCTGATTGAAATAAACCCTTCAGGATCTAATTGAATAAATTGAATCAATTTCAGGTACTTAAAAACCCAGTACATTTCATTTTTAAACTCAAGGATTTTTGCCTTTAATTTTTCTTGCTGAAAATCGTTTCTTATCTTGAAGTCATCAATCAGTGTCTCCTCAAGATCAGAATAAGTACATTTTTCACATCGGTAGAAGTACTTGACTGCCTGACTAAGAACATTTTCAAAACAAGGCAGATTTGTTTTCTCACCCAAAGATATCAGATCCTGAAAAATAATGACTTCAGACATACTGTATTAATTCTTATTATATTTTCCCTGTTTAGTTACTAACGGTCAGCAATTTTATCAAAAATATTACCTTTTTATTATATTTTCTGCGCCTCATGCTCCCCTCTCTCCCCACCTACCTCTTATCAATTTCTGATCCTGCACCAAATCGATCCGCGATAAAATTCCTAAATCATGAAATTCTCAAACCGGACCCCAGAATGGAAAATTCTTGATAGTACCGGAAATATCTGAGATTCTCCCCCACGATAAATTTATCTTTTGAACAAATAAAAATACTATTGATTCCTTAATAATAGTTGAAAAACTGACTTGACAGCTGATAGAAAAAAGCTACTGAAGGAGTTAACAGGAGTGCCTTTATAATAAGATCTAATGAATTGGGGAGAAAACAATGCCTACAAAAGAAGATATAGACAGCGAAATTATGGACCTCTGGGATGAGATCTTTGACCTTGAAGACAAAAGCAAAGAAGAACTGTATATTAAGTATGCGGAATGGCGGAAGGTTGAACCGCTACTAGACGAAGGGGTAGATGAACTCATAATACATATAGAGGCAATGACAGGAATAAGTGACGAAAGCATGCTTATCTACAAAGAGGTTAAGGAAATCAAAGTCAGGTACAGGCAGCAGAAGGATGAGATACAGGCAAGAATTGATGCGCTGAATAAGGAAAAAGAAAGGATGTAAAGGTGTGTTGATTTTTTAGGGGGGAAAGGGGTAGAAGTTAAGATAGCTGATAATAGGTTTTCCTAGGTCTGCTTTCATCAGATTATGGTGCTTGCTGCTTCCCTCTGACCTTACCTGCCGTTTATTTACACCGCTAAAATCATCAGAGGCAGAGTATATTAAATATCAAAATTACTAATTATTCTTTATGCGGTTCACAATTAAACTTGAAGAATCTGAGGAAGGAGGCTATACCGCCCAGTGCCTCGAAATTCCTGCCGCTATCAGCGAAGGAGATACTAAAGAAGAGGCGCTTGAAAACATTAAGGAAGCTATCCAGCTTGTTCTTGAAGTAACAAGAGAACAGGCTCAGGTACTGGGAGAAATCGCTACTGTGGAGGTTTCAGTTGGCTAAATTGCCCTCAACTTCCGGAAAAAAGGTTATAAAAGCTCTCGGAAAAATGGGTTTTGTAGTTGTAAGGCAGAAAGGGAGTCACGCAATTTTGCAAAGAGAATCAAACTTGGTCACTGTACCACTTCATGATCCTATTAAAAAATCTACATTAAATGCAATCCTGAAACAGGCCGACGTTTCACTTGAGGAATTGTTAGAGCACCTTTAATTTTAAGTGATTTTTTTGAACAACTTAATTTGTATGAGATTTGATTGACTGACACTGGAATCTTCGATTATCTTCGGAAGAGATAAGGCAGAATATCTAAAATATGTGGTCCAATTATTTCTGTAAAAATATATTTCCCGCGCCCGCTGCTCCCCTCTCCCCATTTGCTGTTTGTTAGTCTCTGATCTGCACCAACCCGGTCCACGACAGAATCTCTAGATCGTGAAATCTTCAACCGGACCCTGGAATGAAAAATTCTCGATAAGGACCGGGAATATCTGAGTTTCTTCCCCACGACAAATTTATCTTTTGAACACATAAAAGTATTATTGATTCCTTAATAATAATCGAAAAACTGGCTTGACAGCTGAAAGAAAAAAAGCTACTGAAGGAGTTAACAGGAGTGCCCTTATAAAAAGATCTAATGAATTGGGGAGAAGACAATGCATACAAAAGAAGAGATAGAAAGCCAAATTATGGACCTCTGGGATGAGATCTTTGATCTTGACGACAAAAGTCAGGAAGAATTAGAGGCTAAGTATGCAGAATGGCGGGAAGTAGAACCGCGACTGGCCGAAGGGGTGAAGTTAAGATGCCTTAAATACATTGTTTAATTCTTTTGGAGTTACTTTCTAATGTTCCTCTAGGAAATCTGTAATATTTCTATAGGTTTTACATTCTCTTTCGTTAAAATTCTCATTTTTTTATAGCAAAGTTCCCTAACCAGGATTTATAAGTTCATGTTTTTAGTTTATAGATGAGTACCCAACAGGTTTATTTATAAAATTTTTTAAACCAAAATATCTTATAATGAATAACATGCACGAATTATCCTTCAAAAACAATATCCTGACCAACCAGATAGATAGTTTTCTTTCAACTTTCAACCTTACCAGAAAAAAATTTCTCCTAAGAGGGTTTCTTTATTTAACTCCCGAAACAGAGCTCGCTGTAATAGTGGATCATGAAATCTGCAACCGGAAGCATCCTTTTAACTACAGCGAATACACAAAGGAGCAAAATGAGATCGTTTTTTCCTGTGATAGGGTTTTCAGGTTTGTTGTTGATGATGAGATTGATTTTCTTGAAATGAAAGAAACGCTTCCTCTTCTAATTTCCGGCGAGTTCTGTGATGATACTACTCCGGTTTCAAAAGGGCCGGATCGTAGAATCCAGTGTATAGATCCTACTATTCCTGAATCTTATTTTGAGGATGCTTTTTGCGAGGTTTTCGGAAGGGAAGTCCTTTCCCGAATAAGCAGGGAGTACCCCATGCTCGATGTAAACGGGAGGACTAGATGGATCGATTATGTTATCCATACCGAAGACGGCTTTATCGGGATCGAGAAAAACGGGGAAAGTTACCACCATCCTCAGATTATCGGAAAAGAGAGGTATATGGACCAGCTTTTGAAGCAGAACTCCATAGTCTCGCAGGGAGGAAAAGTTTACAGGTGGTCTCTTGGGTCCATGCAATTTCGGGATGTTTTTTGCGAGGAAATCAAGAGGTATTTTCCTGAACCTGAAAAAATAGTTGATAGTCACCATGTCTTTGCAAAAAGGGAGTTTGAGCTTTTTGAGCATCAGGAAGATGTGCTTGAAGCAATCGAAAGTGGAAGAAGGTGCGGAAAAGAGGCATTTCTTGTACACCTTCCAACTGGGACCGGGAAAACTCATATTCTTATATCGGATTTTTTCAGGGAATATGAGAGGGATCTGTCCATAAAGGCACTTGTCCTTGTTCCTTCAATTTCTTTGAAGAAGCAGACAATGGATAATTTTCTTAAAGGATACACGAATTGGAATAAACAGAACCTGACTGTTCCGTCTCCTCTTTTGACTGCGAGCACGGTTGAGCAGGCTTTAGTAACCGAGAAAAAAGAGACCTATTCAATTAGTATAGGAGACTCTGAAGACTGTAAAATAATGGTTCAGACATATGCCGGAATGGCAAGAAGATACCAAAAGTTCAAGCAGGACCATTTTCAGTATATTGCAATTGATGAAGCCCATCACTCTGTTGCTCCCACAATTAAAAAAGTAATCCAATATTTTAACCCCAATACTCTTCTTGGTCTTACTGCAACGCCCGAAAGGCTTGATAAGAAAAAGCTTGAGGAAATCTTTGGAGAGTATGAGACTAACCTTACCTTAAAAGAGGCTATTGAAAAAGGAATCTTATCTCCCATAAAGGCTTTTAGAGTAAAAAGCAACCTTGACCTGAGTGAAATCAGGTACAACGGAAAAGACTACGTTATCTCTGACCTTCAGAAGAACCTTATTGTGCCCTCAAGAGACCAGTTGATTGTTGATATACTCAAGAAATATTTTACAAGCCTTGAGGACGATGACAGCCAGGAAAAGCTTCCCTTCAAATCCGGTCTTATCTTCTGCGTATCGGTTGCACATGCAGAATCGCTTGCCAGGAGGATGAGAGAGCAGGGAATCAGTGCACGGGCAGTAAGCGGAAAAAACAGAAAGTCAATGGACTATATTCGAGAGTATGAAGATGAAAAAATCCAGTTCCTATGCACCTGTTCTTTAATTACGGAAGGCTGGGACTCTCCAAGAACTTCAATTATCGTAATGGCTAGACCCACGATGTCAAAAGCACTCTACCTCCAGCAGCTCGGGAGGGGAACAAGGTTATTTCCGGGAAAAGAAGCACTTTACGTAATCGATGTCGTTGACAATTATGGCCCGTTCAATATGCCATGGAGTTGCCACGGGATTTTCGGGATCGATAGGTATGTCCCCTGGGCAAATCTCCTTAAAGACCCTGAAGCAAGATATGAATTTAGCCCTGAAGAGCTTATCCTGACAGGGCTTTATGAAGAAGAAAGGGCGATAGAGAAAATCAATATTTTTACCTTTGAGAAGGAATACCCTGATTATATAAACACTGAACAGCTTGCAAGAGAACTTTTCATCTCAACAGGAACCCTGAAGAGCTGGATACAGAAAGGGGATGTGGAGCCTGATGTGGAAATCCCTTTTGGCAGAAAAACTCTCCAGTATTTCAAACCTGAAAAGATCGATGAATTAAGAGAGAAAAAAGGACTTAAAGAGCATGATGATAAAACCATTTACGAAGATTTCTTTGATTTTCTGGATAAAGGGGACTACTCTTTTTCTTACAAGATCATCTTCATGCTCTCTTTCCTGAAGTGTGCCGACCATACTGGAGAGTGCAGCCTTGATGAGCTCGCCGACCTCTACTCAAGTTTTTATCTGGACAGGCGTGAAAAGGGACTCAGTGTTGACAGACCTAACTGCCCCTTCAACAACCCTGAAGTGATCAAAGATAGAGATGGTGTCAAAAGGAGTATACTCTCAAACCCGTTTGAAAAGTTTGAGAGAAAAAGGTTTATGTACCACTGTAAAGACCTGAACCGCATAGCTTTTTCCTCTTACCTGTGGCAAAAGATAAACAATGAATCCGATATCAGAAAGATTCAAAATAAAATGATAGAAGATCTTGAGAACTATTACCGAAATCTCGATGGAGTCCCTGATATTGAAGAGGTAAAGGCAAAATATCTGTAAGCGATCATAAGGAATAAAAAAAATAAATCGATTCTAAAAAACAAATAAAGGAGTCAAAATGACTGAGAAAACTAACCAGATATCCTACGACAAACTTGTACGCGATAAAATTCCTGAAATAATAAAAAGCTCAAATAGGGTTCCTGAGTGTAGAGTTCTTGAAAACGATCAAGAATATTTAAGATATCTTGTCAAGAAGCTTCAGGAGGAAGTTATGGAATTTACTGAAAATCCTTGCGTTGAAGAACTGGCTGATGTGAAAGAGGTTATTGATGCGCTTTCAGGAATCAGGGGATTTGAATATGTTGAGAGTGTGCAGGAGAAGAAGAGAATGGAAAGAGGAGGGTTTGGTGAGAGGATTGTGCTTATAGAAGTTTATGACCATAAGAATGAATTATAACTGCTGTAAATCTTTCAGCCTAACTCCTGTAAGTTCGTAAATTCCATAACTTAATTCAACCTCAAACTCCTTTTCTTCTCCTTCCCCCCGACAAAACTCCACAAGCTCAAGCATATGATTAAACCCTTCCGCCGCTTTCTTATTCTGAAGAATCTCCATTAGCGGTTCCAGCAACGGCCTCGGCAAAAAAACAATGCATTTGGACTTTGCCCTGGTACCCGCCACATTCAATCTGTTCAAACTGTAAATGAAATTAATGAAAATTAGTGAAAACTGTCAAAGTTAGGTTGAATTGTCAAAAAATGAAGCCTGGGATCGCTCTGCCTTGAAAGAAGTTGGGCGACGTTGATTTACAGGCTTTAACTTCTCTTTTTTTGGATTAGCAGGTGTTTTGCTTAACCACTGCTTACAAATCAGAGTTTTCTTTGGGGGCTGGTCGCAATCGAATCCCAGAGTTTTCTGAGCGCTCATTTTTGATCATCACCATGTATTAGTTGTGCCTGCAGCGCCCGGCCTTTTTCAGTCAGGCGGTATTTTTGTTTACTGCTGCGGGGTTTATCGGGAATTGTCATCTCGACTAATAGGGTTTCAATAAGTGGATTAAGGATCTCCTCTCTGAATTTTGTTCGGTTTGTCCGCTTCACCCACTCCATTAATTCCGTAATAGATTGAGGGCCTTCAAAGTTAGTCAATAGTTTCATCTGATCCAGACTTAGTCCCAACTTGGTCCCAACTTGGTCCCAACTTGGTCCCAACCTAGTCCCAACAGCGGTAACTTCCGGGGTAACTTGCGGGGTGACTTCCTTGGTGGCTTTCAGGGTTTTACTTTCAGCCTGTACAGCCGTTGAAGTAAGCTTTTCGTATCGGTTTATCAGGTCATCGGGAAGTTCAAACAAAGTATCATCAAGCATTTCAAGTAATTGCTTATGTACAAGGTAATCGGCTGCGGCTTTTGCTTCCCTGAAATTGCCGCCAACAAGTCCTCGTATGTCAGTGAGGGTAATACGTTTCTGTTCTACAGCTAATGCCACTACTTCAGTCTGCTCAGCCGAAAGCGTAACCCCGAGGGAATGCTGAAACTGTAACATTTTTTCAGTAATCAATGGTTTTTTGAAGAGAATTAGCTCAAACTGTTTGTGTGCCTTATCGTTGTGGATTCTGGGAGGCACCCTGCCCAGTTCATGCCAGTTTCGGTATATAGCCCGGATTCCAGTGCCTGCCTGGTCGCTCAGCCCGATCCGGCGAAAGGCCTTGATAATGGAAGGGTTTCTCAACTCTTTTTCAGTTGGGTCAAGCAGTTCAGCATCGGTAGCAAAGGCATCTCCCGGGTTCCAGAAAATAGTCCGATCAGTGAACAATTTGATTGAGGCTTTACGGCCGTGGTCTCCGTAGTCCTGATGAACGAGAAGATTGATAGCAGCTTCTCGAAAAGCTATATAGTCAGGAGGATCATCAATACGGCGAAAAGTATCAGGGTCAAGTGAAAAAGGATGTTCTGCAATTCTCATATAGCGTGCAACAAGGCCCCGCCATGTCTGGAAGATATTTTCCTCGAATACATAGCGGTCGTGCCAGCGCTCTTCAGGTGACCAGAGTTCAAAAGTAGTATCGATGCGCTGGTAATCAAGCACTGGCCTTGGAAGCAACTGGCGTACATATCTGGCTTTTCCAAAGAGCAATACTCCTGCTCTTGTCGGAAATCTCTGGTTGTTCTTCTCTACAACATAGTTCCAGTTAAGCAAAAACTCGATAGGATCACTGATTTCATCGCGTTCAGGGTTACGCCGAGAGAACTGGGACTGGTACCAGCTAACAGTTTCTTGATCAAAACAGCGATCAGCAGACATCTCATATATAGTCTCACTATCATAACGATGTACTGCAGCATCACGCAAAAAGCGCTCAAGTTCACTCTGAGTGCACTGTTCATCCCCGGCTCCCCGGCGGATATATGACTGCCTTGGGTCACCGTTGAGATATATCGGCTTTTCATGACGCGGGCTTTCCGGAATATAAAAGGCCAGTAAATGCTTGCCTTCTACCTCGTATTTTCGCTCTTGAACCTTAATTACTCTATTAAGTTTCTGTCCGCTGCGGAGTGTGCTGAGAAAATTATTCTGTACACGGTCTATTTCCTCAACGCCTAAAATCTCAAGCTTTCCATTCTGCTCCTGCACACCAAAAACCAGCCAGCCTCCTGCTGTATTGGCAAATGCGGATACTGTTTTATAGGCATCTTTGGGAACATCCCGAAGGGCCTTCTTGCACTCGAAATCATTCCACTCAAAAGTATTGAGCTTCTCAAGTAGCTCATCCCTGTTCATGCTTTTACTCCGTCACTATCCTCACTTTTGCCTGATCATTACCTCTGGCAAGCTGGTCAATATATTCTTCAAACCGTTTTTTCATCTCCGATGGGGTGGCCGAACCGGATGTTACTTTCAGTGTATTTTGAAGTAAGGCCAAGCAACCTCGATGAAAGCTCCAAGTTTACGTTAATGATTCCAACGCTCTCATTCTTACTTCTCTGATGTACGTTTTTTCAGATAAGATGGGGCTCCAATTGAAAAAAACAACTTTTCCAATTTTTCTTTATTTTAATACCCTGAACGAAAGGAATGATACTGAACTTAAGCCTTAGACAAATTTTACTTATATTAACGACTATTCTTTAACTCATAAAATACGTTAAATGTTTTGCTATTGGAGACTGATAAGTGTCAATTTTATTTCTTTCCTAAACTATTCGATGTCAAACTTAGCATCTCTATATTTCTCTTTCTATAAAAATAGAGTAATTAACATTGAATATTAATGAAGATATGTGATTTTGAAGAAAACAGTAGTATCTCACTTAACCAAAATCTTAGATCTAATTCCACTTAACCTCACTTTTTCCCCATAATTCCCTATCTCAACCTCAAACCCTCTCTCTTCCCCTTCCCCCCGACAAAACTCCACAAGCTCAAGCATATGGTTAAACCCTTCCGCCGCCTTCTTATTCTGAAGAATCTCCATTGGCGGTTCCAGCAACGGCCTAGGCAAAAAAACAATGCATTTGGACTTTGCCCTGGTAACTGATACGTTCAGCCTGTTTAAACTGTAAATAAACTCCGCTTCATTCATTGCAGTATCAGTATCGCTGACTCCGTAACTAACAATAACAGCCTCAGCTTCCTGGCCCTGGGTCTTATCTACTGTGTCTACAAAAGGACGTGTGCGCCACTTTCTCAACCTGTTCAGGTGAGTCCGGATCGTGCAGATCTGGGCGCGGTGAGGGCTGACGATGAAAAGGCCGGATTTCCAGAAGTCCGAATCTCCAGCTTCACTATCGGGGTAAGGGTTGCCTGCATCGTCACTGGAAAGAGTCTGCCTTAAATGAACAGCAAGCTTTGCAACCAGTTCGGCTTCGATTTCATTTTCTATTGTCGCCTGGGTGTTTTCAAGGATAATTACGGTTAAAGGATAGGCTGGATCAAGTGCCCAATTAATTAAATCCACTTCTGCCTTTTGATCCGCCTTTCGATCTTCTTTTTGATCTTCCTTTTCCTGTTTAGCTTCCGGTAAATCTTCATATGGTAAAATCTTACTGGTTGAAGGCAGAATATTCAGTTTTTGCTTTGCAATCTCTTCCGTAGCAGGCCTGTATCCCTCTCCATAAAGAGTATGCGAAGAAAAGCCGGATAAAGTCTCGTTCATTCTCCAGTTCTCGAGGAGCTGGCAGGTGTATTTAGAATTCTCAGTGTCGTCTCTGTTTCGCAGGTACGAAAATATCGAGTCATATAGGCCGGGGAGGCCGTCTTCCGTTTCCGGGTAATCTCCTGCGATAATCGGAGGCAGCTGAAGGTCATCGCCGGCTAAAACAAGCCTTTTTTCCTCTCCGAGGGCCGACATTCCAAGAGCCAGTTCTGCAGGCTTCATCTGGGAGGCTTCATCAACGATAAGGATGTCAAAGGGGTTCATTTTCCTATTAATTTTGTTGAAGCTGTTGACAGTGCCGCCAAGTATAAGGAAACGAGAGTCCAGCCTGTCCTGAATTTCATACTCTGACTGGACTTTCAAAAGCTCTTGCCCTTTACCTGTTTTCAACTCTTTTAGTTTGTATATCTCAAGCCCGCTGCCGAATTCCAATTCATGTGAGAGCTCCTGAATCTTTATAAGAAGATTCTCAATTGCTGAATGCGTAAAGGCTGTTACGGCAATGTGGATTTTTTCTCCCTGCTCCATTTTAGCTTTTACAAAGTTGAGGATTGCTCTCGCGAGGAAATAGGTTTTTCCTGTTCCGGGAGGTCCCCAGATGAGTGTCAACCGGTTGTTTACCATGTGCTCAAAAGCTCTTTTCTGGCTTTCCGTGAAAGCGGACTCAACAGCATACTTCTGGGAAGCTTCGGAAAAGGCATTTGATTCCCTTACCGGGACTGTAAACTTATGAGGGTCACGGAGAAGGCGAATGAAATCGTGTTCCAGCTGCTCGTCAAGTTCTGTGAGCCTGTTAATTATTCTCTCTGAGGAAAAATCAGTAAATCTCGGGTGAAGTACGGCTTTATCGCCTGTTTTAAACGGTAACTGGCCTTCGCTATATGAAACTTCAAGGAAAAAGCCCATTAATTTTCCGGTTTTTTCATTCTCTATTTTCTTATTAACCATTGCAAAACATACATTGCTCTGGCCAGGGCTCCTTAGATTTGTCCTGTACTTATAATCGTCAAAAGTAATCTGAGCTTTTTCACCTGCTTCACCTTCAGGCACAATCAGGTAACTTATGTTTTCATTTTGTTCAAACAATCTGGAATCTACGTCTGCAGAGACTTTCCACAGGTTTTGTTCCAGATACTGTATGGGAACACTGATTCCTTCTTTTACCCTTCCGTCAAAGGGCAGGCTGCGTTTTTCACGGATTTCCATGTTTCTCATGTATGATTCATATCGGGTGATGAAAATCATCTGAGAAACTTCAGGGTAATTGTATTTCTTATACGCAGGAATCTGAAATTTGGGGGGCCAGGAGACTAAAGAATCCCCAACTTTTGCACGAAGCCCGTCCAGCACGCTGCTTGCACCGAGAAGCCTGATTGAGAGTTCTTTTCTGATCCAGTCAATAGCTTCAACTTTATTACTTTCCCATGCTATTGAAATTGCATCGCTTTTAAGTGCGTTGCTGTGCTCAAACCAGAATAAGCTGCTCGGATTAACCTTAAAGTCCAGTCCCGGAGCCGGTAGCACTTCCACTACTTCCGGAAGCCTTAAAGAGAACGGGACAGGCAGGCTTACAAGCTTCTGTATTTCACCTGTCAGCACAATTATCGGAAAAGACAGTCTGGAGAGGGGGTGTCGCTTTTCATTGAATAAAGAGGAGTCCTGGAAATAGAATAGTAGATCCAGCGCAGGCTGTGCCAGTTCGGTAACTTTAACGGACTCTCTGAGCAGTTCTCTTAACAGGTCGAGTTCGTAACTATCATAAACGTAAGTTTCAAGAGATTTCTGTTCTTTCCATTCAAGACTTTCATTATATTCGTGAAGTACTCTTAATTCCCTGAGCAAATCCAGCAAAAAGCTCCTCTGAATCTCCGTACACTTTTCAGGACTTTCAGCTACATAGATCCGTTCGTTTACTGCATCTCCGTAAACAGCTTTCCCTTTGAAACGCCTGAAGCCAGCCGTATAAATCTGGCCTGAAACCGGATCTTTCTGAAGAGTTATAAAAAGACTTACATCCTCGTTTTTAGGTAATGAAAGTGAAGTCCCTTTATTGACTATGACTTCTTTTTCTTTCAGGGCTTTTAAGGTATTGCGTAAGGAATCTCCTTTATTTCTTAAGGACCCGCAATTGCTTAAAATATCGTCAGCTTCCTGTTTGCCGAGAAAAGCTTCGAGCTCCGAGAGAGAGTTTATCGAAGTTCTATGGTCCCACTCAGCTTCTCTCAGATATTTTCTTCCGCTCACTGAAAGATAGGGAACAAGAGAGACTGAATTACTTTCTTCAGCCTCTTTCCTGCAGTACTGATAGAAATCACACAATTCACAACGGCTATAGACATGCCACTCAATGTTCTCGAGGGGAGACCGGAGGATTTCAGGCAACCGATAGTGTAAAAATTCTTCAATTATCTTCGTATTAAAGTTCAAATCAAATAATTCAGGTCCGTCCTTTCCATTAAGCCAGATGCCGGCACGGTTCAGATCAACCTGCATATCAATTTTGTTTTTTTCCAGCACATCCTTCATCATTAAGGCATATAATGTAGCCTGAACCCTGTGGCTTGAACTTAATTCCTCACTGGCTTTTACATCGATTACCTGTATACAGTTTTCTCCTGTTTCCTTCCCTATAACTCGGACTAAATCAGGTCTGCAGGCGGAAAAACGGCATATTTCAGGCGATAAATGGTATTTTTGATAGAACCGGGGTGAAACTATAATCGTAGGCTGATAAATCGCATCTCCGGTTTTTAGTTTGCTAAATATTTCCAGGCTCGCTTCTACTGAATGTGACCTTTCATGAAGAGCCCCTTCGCCTATCGGAATTATGACATTGTTTATGGAATTATTTTTTAGTTTATTTATAATCACAGATTCTTCCCATTTATTTCCAGCTTCTAAAAGGGCTTTTGTAGCTGGACTCTGATTCTGGTTTACAACCGGAATTCCTGCTTTACTGCGCATTTGCAAAGGAGTAGCATGGAATCGAAGATAGCGTTCGCAATTGTGATAAAAGAATCTGGCTATTAATGAAGGGCTTAAATTGTGTTTTATCATCAAATCACATGAGAGCGATAATAATTACTTGTAAAATATACTTGAAGGTTAGAATACGAATCATAGTTATGATTTATAATATTTGGCATTTATTTCTGGATTGACTAAGAATTTATCTGAAAATGTTGCACCTTCCTGTAATTCCTACAATAACCAAAATGTACTATTCGACAGGTAACATTCAATTTTATATGAAACCTTTAATAGATATGTATATATTTTATCCCCCGAAATATTAACCAAATAATTGGGAGGGGAACTTATGCCAGATTATTTACTTCAATTATCATATGCGCCTGAAGCAGTAGCTACATTAGTAGCAAATCCTCAAAACCGTGAAGAAGTAGCCCGTTCTTTAATTGAAAAAGTTGGGGGAAAACTTAAAGGTTACTGGTTCGCACTTGGTGATTATGATGTGGTGGAAATCGCAACATTACCTGATGACGAGAGCGCAGTAGCCCTTTCAATGGCTGTAATGGCTGGAGGTGCTGTAAAATCGTTCAAAACTACACCACTGCTATCGATGAGCGAAAGCATTGAAGCCATGAAGAAAGCATCGGGGTTGGGGTACAAACCGCCAGGTAAATAATTAAGAAGAGGTTGTTTTTCCTTCTTTTCTTTCAATTAACTTTTTGGATAGCGGCAAGAATCGAAAATAACGTAACATCATGAAACTATTTCGTCAAAACTCAATTCTCCGGCAGCTACGGGTGGAGAAGCAGCTTTGACTCATGGAACTTTTTCATAACTATATCGATCTTTCTTGAAACCTCTGGAGTATAATATGCTTCTCCGCAGTTTTCACAGACGTAGGCGGAAACATCTTTAATAGCGATAATCTGCTCTCCGACCTTTGCCACAAACTCGGTTTTACCTTCAACGAGTTTGCTTTTACAAAA
Organism: Methanosarcina hadiensis; assembly: GCF_046529725.1. Lineage (GTDB taxonomy): Archaea > Halobacteriota > Methanosarcinia > Methanosarcinales > Methanosarcinaceae > Methanosarcina > Methanosarcina hadiensis. The sequence goes on from NZ_CP136241.1 coordinate 793,386, forward strand.
AATACAACTATCAGGTTTCATTTCGCTTCCCCCTCTTATATTATCTTCTCAGCGCTATAATTCCTGGTTGCTGGAATTCAATTTTTCAATTAATCTTCCAACAGCTTGTTCAAGCGCCGGGGCGTCTTTTATTGCGGTATCCCAAACACCGTCATAATCTATATCAAAATAAGTACATATCAGGCTGTCCCGTATTTCTATTATATTTTTCCAATCAATTTCAGGAGACAGAGACCTTATGTTGCCGGAAACGGATTTTGCGGCTTCACCTATGATCTCAAACTGGAGTACAACTGCGTCCTTTGTTAGACTGTCCTTAAGAAAAGCTTCTTTGTCCATCCCTGCTGTAAACTCTTTTATATTTCTGGCAGCTTTGAGCATCTCACAAAGGTAAAGCAGAGGAGATTTCATACCTCCGGCAGTTCCCTTTAATATGTCATCTTTAACTATCGGGTTAAGGCCTTTTTCAGAAACAACATCTACCGGAACTCCAAACAGGTCTTCAAGATAAAACTCAAGACTCGTAAAATCAAAAAGGCTCGTTCCTTCTCCGAATCTCACCAAGACGTCGATATCGCTTCCCTCTTTTTCCTCTCCGCGGGCGTATGAGCCGAAAATTTCTACGACTTCTGCTTTGAATTTTTCTTTTATTTCGTCCTTCCTTTCCTGGATAAGAAGTCGAATCTTGTTTGCATCAATCTTTGTTTCTTTATTTTCCACAATACCCCTTTCCATGTTACTGGTTTCTTATATCCTTCTCTTTTTCTAACCTCATTAATAACCTTATTAATAACCTTATTAAACTACTTCCTGCTCCTTTCAGTTATTTTTTCCCTTTCTGCTAGTATGCGAATGACAGGGCAGAACATGTTTCTGACCGATTTCTTTATATACGGAAATGATGTGTATAGTGGAGCCATTAACTAGTTAGTATCCGCTAATTTCTGAGAATATCTGGCCGATTTCCGGTCACACTTTTGACTATAAGGAGCCTGTGGCTGTCGGCAGATGGGATGGGGCCCCAGTCCGGAAATGCTAAGAGGCTCAGAGATTTTTGTATGCATGCAGAAGGTTGCATGAGAGCGAACTTGCGGCAGTTCAGAACTGTCCGGAAACGCCATGAAAACCTTTCACGCTCATTGATTATGGGAAAGCTCAACCGAGCATTCGGAAGATAAAAACCTGGCTGCCCGAAGGCGTCAGGACAAAGCAAAATAAAACTACAATCTACGAAGTTACTTCGGAGGAATTACTTGGCAAGAAAGAAAGTACAGAGAAAGCTTGACGGATGGAAATCCAAGGAATGGTATAACATTGAAGCCCCTGCTTACTTAAACAGGGCTGTTGTCGGAAGCACAATGGCAGGAGACCCTGGGCTCCTCGTAGGCCGCAATGTTGAAACCACAGTTGGGGAACTTACAAATGACATGACCAAGAATAACACAAAGGTCATCCTCAGGATCAACAACGTTGTCGGAGATGTAGCCACTACCGACCTTATGGGTCACGAACTTACAACCGACTATGTCCGCTCAATCGTAAAGAGGCAGACTTCCAGGATCGACGCCAACATCGAAGTCCGGACCAAAGACGGCTTTGTTATCCGCGTAAAGCCGACCTGCTTCACCATCAAGAGAGCACGCTCAAGCCAGATGCAGGCAATCAGGGAAATGATGGTTGATATCGTCAAAAAGCGTGCATCAGAAACCGATTTCGAGACCTTCATGCAGGAAGCAATCCTTGGCAGGCTCTCAGCAGCCATTTACAGGCAGGCCAAGTTCATCTACCCACTCCGCAGAGTCGAGATCAGGAAAACCCAGGTCGAAGCAATGCCAGCAGCTGCACCAGCCGCACCTGCAGCAGCATAATTTTTCGACTAAAATTAGAAGCAGGAGAAAATCCGAAAGGATTTTCTTATCTCTCTTTTGAGTTTTGATATTTCAAAATCTTCTTCTCTCTTTTAGGTTGTCATTTTTTAAGACTCCCAATTTTTACCCGCTTTTCTGGATACTGATCAGAAAACCTGAGAAAACCTTATCCAAAGAATTTTTTTACTTTCGAAAAACCGGTTTAAATTCATTGTTAAGCATAAAAGCCCCTGCCAGCCTGTCTGGCGGCTCTGCCCAAAAAGCGGTTGAAGAGATAAGATTGAAAGAAAAGTTGGGAAAAAACAAAATATAAAGTTTGAAAGTATGGCAAGTAATAAAAGCAGGCTGAAATTTATTTATATTCACTCCTTCTCCTCTTTTTCTTCTTTTATTCGCTCACCTCTTCTTTTTCTTCTTTCTCGCGGAAAAGGCCGCTCTCCTTCGTTAAGCGTATAAGAGCGGTCCGGTATACTAAGGTCCGGTATATCTGTATAGTTGCGCAGGTCAGAGATCCAAAATTTTTGTATTCCGGCACCCTCTTTAAAAAGCCTTCATTTACTCTCTTTTCTGCCGCCTGCAGCAGACGCAGCCTTTGAAACTCTGCCTGTCGCCTGTCTTTCCGCACTTCTTGCCGTACTTTTCTCCCCAGGTCCTGCCGAAGGTTCTGCAGAAACTCTCTTCTGCTGCGCGCGGTTTTCGTTCCTGGGCCCCACTTTTTTCCAGTATTTTATTCCTTCCGTGCAGCGCCGGTTTATACAGATATCTTCTTCAGGGCTTTCATTTCCTTCTCCTTCTCCTTTCTCTTCTTTCAGCCTGAACAGCTTCCAGCCGCAGCTCTCACAGGCTTTATCGAGAAGGGTCAATTTTCCGGTCTTTGGGACCGAATGAGTGTATCCGCAGCGTTTTGTGCAGCCCAGGAAGCGGTTATCCTTAAAAGATATCAGGAACATGCTTCCGTCGCATTCCGGACAGGGTCCCACGGTTTCGGGAGGGTAGCATTCCTTTTCAAGTTCACATTTAAAGCATGGACCTATGCCTACGGCCCAGTTGTATTTGTTTCCTACCTTAAGGACGGCTGCCCCTTCTTTTTTGCATTCCTTGCTCCTGAGAACGGTCAGGGCTCCGGTTTTCGGCAGGGGGAACGAGTTTCTGCAGTCGGGATAGCCCGTGCACCCGACAAACCTTCCAGAATCTGTCTGTACTATCCTCAGCACATGCCCGCAAGCCTTGCAGCTCCCTATGTAGTTTTTCTTGTCTTCAAGGGCTGCTTCGTCCTTTATTGTGCCTGCAATGTTTGAAGTCAGCTCTTTTTTGTTTGCTTCAAGCTGGGCATACATTTCTTTGATCAGGACGGTGCCTTCATCGAGAGCGGCTTCAAACTCTTTTTTCCCGTCCTCCACTTCCTGGATGAGAGCTTCAATCTTTGAGCGGATATCAGGCCTTACAAGGATCGGGACTGACAGGGAAAGCCCTTCCATGAGGGTAAAGCCTGTATCAAGGATCGAAACAGTCTTTCCTTTGGTCTCGAAATAACCCCGCTTTTTGTTTGTCTCGATGTGAGTCGGAGCTGTTGCTTTTGTCCCTATCCCGTGCTTGTCCATAAGGGTCAGGAGTTCAGCTTCAGTAAGCTTCTTTGGAGGGCTGGTTTTGGATTTTGTATTGCTCAGCTTTTTTACGTCAACCTTTTCTTTTTCCTCCACAAATGGGAGAAGCTTATCTTTTTTATTTTCAAACGGATAGGCCTCGAGCCAGCCTGCATCTTTAAGCACTGTGCCTGAGGAGTCAAAAGGCTCTTCCTGAACCTTCAGGTGAAGATGGGTTTTTTCAAATACTGCTGCAGGCATCAGGTTTGCCAGGAAATGCCTTGAAATAAGGTCATAGACCTCTGCTGCCTGCGGGATATTTACTGCGGAACTTACTTCCCCCCTTGCAGCCGCCCGGATTGGGTGGATAGGGGGATGGTCATGAGCGTCTTTTTCCCCATTCTTTGGCACTATCGGGGCTGAGAGGATTGATTCAGCAAAAGGTTTGTACTCTTTTTGCCTTGCAAAATCAAAGACAAGGGACTTGAAGTCAAAGTCATCTGCGTATTTATTGGTCTCTGTCCTCGGGTAGCTTGTAAACCCTGCAAGGTAGAGCTGCTCAGCCGTTTCAAGAGCAACTTCGGGGCTGATTCCCAGGAACTTTGAAGCCCGTTTCAGGAACTCCGTAGTATTCAGAGGGTTCGGAGGGCTCGTTTTTGCTTCTTTTACGGTCTTCTTTACAACAAGCCCTTCCTTTGCTCCTTTCAGTCGCTTGAAGATCTCAGCTGCTTTTTCTTTGTCATGGATGTTTCCTGCCCTGTGGGTGCCTTCGAATTCCCCGCCTTTTGCAGCAAAGATTGCAGTGATTTTCCAGAAGTCTTTTGCTTCAAAAGCACGAATAGCCTTTTCCCTTTCATATACAAACCCGCAGGTAGGTGTCTGGCAGGGCCCTATTGAAAGGACGTCTTTTGTCCTTGCCTTTTCCCTTACCGAGAGCGTAACAAAACGTGTAAATGCAGCCCCCATTTTCAGGTCAAGGATCTGCCTTGCTTCCGCAGCCATAGCCAGGTTATGGTCAGGGTCTACAGGGCTCTCAAAAGCTTTTCTGACCTCTTTTGGGGAGAGCGCTGAAAAACGTGCCCTTGAAACAGGTACGTTTGTAACCTCTTCGGCAAGGGTTTTTGCTTCAAACCCTATGTTTTCCCCTTCCCTGTCATAGTCACATGCAAGGATAATTTTGTCTGCCCTTTTTGCCAGGTTCTTTATTGCAGCCTCGTACTCTTTCCTGGTTACGAACTTTTCAGGGTCAACTCCAAGTAGTGTGCCCGGGTCAACTTCACTCCATTTATTATACTTTTCAGGAAAATCATAGTTCATAATGTGCCCGGACAGCCCCATTACCAGCCACTCTTCCCCTTTCCATTTAAATTCGTAAGCAGGGAGCCCTTCGACTGATATCTTATCCACTTCCCCATCGCCAAGGATGCTGGCGATCTGGGCTGCTGCTTTATTTTTTTCTGCAAATGCGACAACTGTCATATGAAGTACCTTAACCTCTGTTATTGGAATATGGAATTTTGTAAGGAATATTAGAATAACTCAGATTCAGGAAATTTTCAGAAACGTTATACAAAATATTCTATTGTATAAATATTAAGGTGGTATATTAGAGAAGCATGTAATGTTATGCAGTAAAAAGTTTCATGATTTTATTTTTTGACCCTGAACTGATTAACGACTCCAACTAATTAACTTTAGGTATGTATTCACGCTGTCTATAAAGCCCCTGCCCTCTGTAAAAACCCTTCGCTTTATAAACAACAGGCGTGGATTTCCTGCACACGTATTCCCTATTTAATAGGGTTACATTATTTATATATTTGCCTATTTATACATTATTGGGGGACTTTTCCGAATGTAAAAAGCTATATATCAGTTCACTCTCTGTTCTAAGCGACAAACCGGAATTTCCGGATTAGTCGTTATAATCGTTCCAAGAGGGATTTTGTTCAATTAGAAAATTCATCCAATCACATTATTTCGTTATCTTCATTATTGGTACATCTATCGGTAATTCTTATTTTCTTTACTGGTATGTCCTTATTAGTACATCCTTATTCGGGACTGAAACATTTTAGGCTGGAATACTTCAGAGCTTGAGTACTTCAGGACTGAAATACTCTCATCCACCTCAAATACGGAGTAAAAAATGACGCTGATGGAAGATGCAAAGCTGGGGATCATTACCCCTGCAATGGAAGCCGTGGCAAAAGCTGAAGGAATAGATGCTGATACTGTTCGCTCCTGCGTTGCAAAAGGGCTCATTGCCATCCCGAGGAATATCAGAAGGGAAACCCTCCCAATCGGGATTGGCAAATATATGAGCACAAAAATAAACGCCAATATAGGCACATCAAGGGACTGCATAGATATCGATGCCGAAGTCGAGAAAGCAAAAGCTGCAGAAGCGTTCGGGGCCCATGCAGTAATGGACCTCTCAACAGGGGGAGACCTTAACGAGATCCGTACCCGCATCCTTAAAGCCGTAAACATCCCGGTAGGGACTGTTCCCATTTACCAGGCTGCAGCTTCCCGGAAGATTGTGGTGGAAATGACTTCCGACGACATGTTCAATGCCGTCAGGAAACATGCCGAACAGGGCGTGGACTTTGTAACCGTACATGCCGGAGTCAACTTAAATTCCCTTGAGCGCCTGCGCCAGAGTGACAGGATCATGAATGTTGTCAGCCGCGGCGGTTCTTTTACAATTGCCTGGATGCTGCATAACGGTGAAGATAACCCCTTCTACGCCGAATTTGACTATCTCCTTGAAATCGCAAAAGAATACGATATGACCCTGAGCCTTGGAGACGGGATGCGCCCCGGCTGCATTGCAGACGCTTCCGACCGTCCGAAATTCATGGAGTTCATCACACTCGGAGAGCTTGTGAAACGCTCAAGGGCTGCCAATGTCCAGACTTTTGTGGAAGGTCCGGGGCACGTCCCCTTAAACGAAATCGAACTCAGTGTCAGGGGCATGAAAGAACTCTGTGACGGAGCCCCTCTCTACCTCCTGGGCCCACTTGTTACCGATATTGCTCCCGGTTTTGACCACATCACAGGCGCAATCGGAGGGGCAGTGGCAGGGATGCACGGCACTGACTTCCTCTGTATGGTAACTCCTTCCGAACACCTCGCCCTCCCGTCTCTCGAAGATATCAAAGAAGGACTGCTTGTAACAAAGCTTGCAGCTCACACTATCGACCTCATAAAAGAAGGCCCGAGGGGACGTGCCTGGAAGCAGGACACAGCAATGGCATATGCCCGCAGGGACCTTGACTGGGAAAAGCAGTTCGAACTAGCAATCGACGGCAACCGTGCCCGTAAAATCCGAGACGCCCGCAAAACTGAAAGCGATGCTTGCTCTATGTGCGGGGAACTCTGTGCAGTAAAGATCGTAAAAGAAGCTTTCGGGGAAAAGAAAAAAGAAGAGTAAAGGCAGAAGAAATGATTTTTAATTTCTTCTTTCTTTCAGTCTTTCTTTCAGCTTTTCTTTTCCTTTAAGCTATTATTTTTCTTTTTTGGCTTCAACCATTTAAATTTCAGCTATTCTCTTAAAAGCAGTTTCCTTTTTGAACAGACTATTGATTAACGAATTTATCTTTTTGAGAGAGTATACTTCAACCATGTGGTGCGGGTGATACCGCAGCTTTGCTTCTCTGAGGCCTCCGACTCCCAGATCGCTCTCCCTGTTGATATATTCCACTTCGTCTACAAGAGCCGCTGCCGTTTCTGCATTGATTGCCTTGTAAATTCCCTCGCAGTCCGGGAGTCCTTTCTCAAAGTGAATCAGTGCCGTATCTGAGTTAAGCCGCTCAAAGATGGAAATGGCACTAACCTCCGAATCAACCCTTAGAAGAAAGCCCCTAAGGCGCAGTTCCATAAAATGTTCTACTGCGTACAGGGCTGCTTCGACCTCGTGAGAAAGAACCGGATTTTTATCGCACCCTTTCCAATCTCTCCATTTTTTCAGGAGTTCCATTACCTCTTCCAGGTTTTCGGGTGTAACAGGTTCTATCGTGCTCATGCAGTTTCTGCGGAACCTGTTGAGGTGGCTGCGGATTTTTTGATATTTCTTCCCGGGAAGTTCAGCTAAATCTGAGGCTCTGTAGACATACTCGAAATTATCCCGGTCAGGTACCATCACAAGATCTGGCTCGAGCTCTTGTATCCTTCTTGCAGAATCCGGGTCGATGAGCACAAGGGGAGTATGATCGCTTACATCCAGTGCCAGCCGTATAAGCGAACGCATAAGTTCAGGGTCACGGGGGCCTATCGGGGCATGAAACCGGGTAATCCCGCCGTTAGTGCACGAAATAATCACGTTTTCATTCACGTATGCATATCTGTAAGGCGTAAAATGGTTCCAGCAGACCATATTCGTGAATGTGTTGCTGCTATGGGTTTGCGGGTAAAGTGAGTAATGTTGCTCAAAAAATTCCCTGTCTGCAAGTGTGACAGGTTTGAAATCTTCCCGGCTAAGCATCAGGAATCTCCTGAGGCTCGTAAATGGAATGTTCTGAAAGTACAGCACACAGGTTTGTAGGTTTTTATCTGTTCTGCCATTTTTTTCATTTACTCCTGCGATAGGTCTTTTCTCAGCAATCATGCCAGGGCCATCATCATTCCATTCATCACTCCATGCATGATCGCAGTTAACCTCTGGAAATTACATTAAAATATTATCTACAATTTAATAGGCTTACGGATTTGATTTTGAATTAATTATGTGCAATATATAGCCTCTCATATATCTGTCAGGCTTTTTGTTTATAATAACTGATCATCTGAAAAGGAATAAAAATGTACGAGACTGAGATAAAACCTGGTTTGAATATCCGCACTGCAAAAAAAGAAGATGTCCCTCTGATTCTTGAATTTATCAAAGGGATTGCCGAGTTTGAAAACCTATCTCACCTTGTCACAGCCACGGAAGAAACCCTTCAAGAGTCGATGTTCTGCGAAAAGCCTTATGCTGAAGTTTTCTTTGCCGAACTTGACGGAGTGCCTGCAGGTTTTACGGTTTTTTTCCACAATTTCTCGACCTTTGTTGGCAAGCAGGGCCTGTATATTGAAGACATTTTTGTAAAACCCGAATTTCGTGGCAAAGGAATAGGAAAAGCAATGTTTCTTCACTGTGTTAAGCTTGCAAAAGAAAGGAACTGCGGGAGGATGGAATGGGCAGTTCTTGACTGGAACCCTGCAAGGGAATTCTACGAATACTTTGGGGCCGGACCTGTTGACGGCTGGCACATCTATCGCATGGGCGCGGATAAGTTCGACAGTGCCCTTGAAAAATAAAGTCCGGAAAAATTCGGAAAAATTCGGAGAAATCTGGAAAATCCAGAAGACCTCCCTAATTTCCTTTTTAAGCTTCAGTTATTTTTAATGCTCAGCTATTTCTAAGCTTCAGGTATATTTAAGCTTTAGTTATTTTCAAGTTTCAGGTAGTATCTTCCTGCTGGATAAAAGAGTGGTGCTCAAGGCGTTCTACTCTTTTTTCAAGCCCTTCTATCTGCTCGAGGATTCCTTCTGATGTCTCTTTACTCTGAGCAGTTCCTATTCCTTTTTCTCCGGCTTTTTCTGCAAGTTCCTGAGTCAGCTGCATGTATTTATCAAGCTTCATAACAGGGAAGGTTTCGAATCTGCACAGTCCCATTAAAGGAAGAACAGAAGCAGCATAAGTCTTCTCATCGTCAGCTTCATAAATCACAAATCCACGGTAACCCGTAAGGTCGGTCCATTCATCAATCACTTTTATGCCTTTCGGATATTCATAATTCGCATAGATCTCTGCAACCTTTGGCGCGTCTTTCGGCTCCCAGGTTATTATGTCCATCAGCATCATTTCCCTGTACCCCCTATTATAAGTTAATCAGAATCGTATCCAGACGGACCCTTATTGGGTTTAAAAGTACACTCAATAAAGTTAAGTATTATTTTTCTTTTCTCTTCAGACTGGCATATACTTTGAGGAAACAATGTTCAGGAAAAAATGCTGAAGAATTTGAAGCGAAAAAAAATATTTTACTGCTTTTAATTTTACTGCTTTATATTCTGCCATATGCTACCATATTCTGCCATTCTTCTTTTTACCGGTACACTATCGTGTATATATGTGTCATGCTATCATACGGCAACCCTTAAATAGAATTTCAACCTATTTTTTCTTATTAAGAGAAATATAATCAAACTTTAACGCGAACAGACATTTAAGATCCGCACGAAAATTCTTCGTGCGGGTCAAGACAACAACTTAACCTGTTTTTAAGATGATAGAAGGGGATTTTCAACCTTACCCCCTTTTCTCTTCCCGAATGTTCCCCTGGATCATAGAAAATCATAGATGAATGGTTTCTTATTCTGCTTCTGTAACAGGTACCAGAGGCAGATAATCCGTAACATTGGTTTCGTTATAGGCCAGATCTGCAATGCCGTCTTCATTCTTATCTGGTGCTGTTTCGGAAAAGCCTGTTCCTTCAGGGTTTGCCCAGAAATTTCCTGCTGTGTAGGGTCCGCCAACAATATTCTTGCTTTCAGTCCTTTTTATATTCCAGTAGTTTTTTCTGTTGCCTGCATCTATGTTGTAGACATTGTTAAAATAATTATTAAAAACAGTATTGTTATCACAGCCTGGACATAAGGAAATGCCTGTGTCAGAATTTGAAGCAATAATATTTCCATAAAGTCTATTATTGTCAGAAGAATCCAGGTGAATACCGCAGCTCGTTTTATTAACTGTGTTTTCGGAAATTATACCATAGTTTGATCGTGATATCCACATTCCGTAATAAATATTTCCGGAAACGTTGCTACCTGAGATGATGCTCGTGTTTGAACTTACAATGTAGATGCCCATATTGTTTTCAATTGCTGTGTTATTACTGAAGGTGTTGTTTCCCGAATTAATAACATAAAAACCGTGGCCCCGGTTGGAATTTACCAGATTGCCTGTCAGGTTATTATCGCTACAATTACTCTCGAGAACAATTCCATGAGAATTTAAGTTTGCAGTGTTGTTAAAGAGTACATTGTTATCCGAACGAATGATGTGGATTCCATAGTTTTCGTTCAGGTTCATGCTGTTGTTCGATATTATATTGTTTTTCGAGCTGCTCAGGGATAATCCAAGGTAGTTTTCAGAAAGGTCATTGTTGGATATAATGCAGTTATTACATGCAGTCATGTGGATTCCTGTCACATCCGTGTACTCAACTGCTTTAACCTTAAAGCCGCTAATTGTCACATTACTTGCTCTTACATATATTACACTCGAATTGCTCGCTCCTATTATTGTATCCTCCGGATTATCGGTTTCTGATCGTATTATAAGATCATTTTTTGTTACTATAATATTCTCTGTGTAATTCCCTGGACCTATGACTATTTCGTCCCCGGAACTTGCATTATTTACTGCAGCCTGTATCGACTCACCTGGCTGGACAAAGATCTCGACCGCGATTCCGGTACCCGAGTTCAGCGTGAAAATAAAAAAAGCTACAGCTAAAGCGATAAACCTGTTTATTTTAACTCCCCCAGCTCTATTCCGATTACATTTTATTTTATTAAGTAAAAATTAATCCTCAAATTTTATGAAAATAATAAATTAGAATAATATCAAAACGAAAAGATAAAAGTTTGAAGTAAATAATAGTCAGCAGTTAATTTACTGAAACAAGAGTATAACTGAAACAGGCTGCATATCCTCCCTTTAATTTTTTGCTCAATGCAGTAATTAAACATTAAAATAAAGGAAGACTGAATAAAGAAGAAGTAAAGAAGATTGAGTAAGGGAGAGATAAAAACAAATAAAAGTTTAATAGAAGCCTGTCCTTTTTTAAGAACATTCTTCTATCTGAAATAACGAAAAAATCTCAACTGAAATGTTCTTCACTTTCAAGAGACTTTAATACCTCAAGTTTCTCCCTCGCATCTGTCATATCCGGGTAAATGCGAAGGATTTCGTCAAATGCTTTTATTGCTTCCCCAAACCTTTCCAGCTTCCCGAGGATGACCCCTCTATAATTCATGGACTGAATATCCTGCGGGTTTATCCTGAGCAGTTTTTCGAAGGCTTTCAGAGCCTCCTCATATTCTCCTATTTTTGCAAGAGAGATGCCCAGGTATCTGAGAGACTGCTCGTGCCAGGGGTTAATTGTAAGCGCTTCCTTAAAAGCCCTGGCTGCGGTCTCGTAAAGTTTCTGTTTGAAGCATACGACTCCCACGTTATAGATTGCTTTTATATTGTTCGGGTCTTTTGCAAGAACTTCGTCAAAGGCTTTTAAAGCTTCCCTGTACTGATCAAGCATGCAGAAGACGACACCTTTGTAATTCATGACATCGAGATTCTCAGGGGAGATTTCAAGGATGCGGTCAAAGTATCCTATGGACTCCTGAACCCGGTTTAATTTTATGAGGGTCGTGGCTGCATTATAAAGGGCTTCTTCATTTTTCGGGTTGAAAAGGGCTGCTCTTTCAAATGCTTTAAGTGCTTCCTTTGTGCTGTCAAGTTCCAGCAGGCAAAGACCAAGGTAATTGAGGCTTTCAGGGTCTTCAGGGGTCTTTTCAAGCAGCTGTTCAAAGGTTCTGGCAGCTTCTTCGTACTCTTCCAGATTGAAAAGCACAAGAGCCATGTTATAGAGTGCTTCCTCGTGTTCAGGCTCGTGTTCAAGGACGAGATCAAGTGCCTGAAGGGCTCTTTCATAATCCTGAAGCTCTATGCTGGCAATTCCCAGCATATAGCACACTTCCGTATATTCAGGGAAATCAGGGGCAAAAAGGAGCAATTTTTCAAGATCTTTTGCAACATCTTCAAAGTTAAGGGTCCTGAAACCGGCTACAGCACGGTTATAAAGAAGATCTGCGTTTTCAGGGTCTTCTGCAAGGGCTGAACCGAAGGTTTCTCTGGCTTCTTCATATCTGCAAAGTGAAAGCAGGGCAAGCCCTTTCTGCTCCTGTGCGCCTTCAAGGCCAGGGTTGATTTCCAGTGCTCTGTCAAAAGCTTCCACTGCCTCCTCGTTCTGATCCAGGCCTCTCATGACAAGGCCGCTCAGGTACCATACATCAGCAGCCATCGGCTTTTTCTCAAGGACCTTTTCAAAGGTCTCGCAGGCGTCTTCATATTTCTCGGTTTTGAGCTGCGCAAGCCCTATTTTTGTCCAGGCGTCTTCAATTTCGGAACTGTTTATTTCAGGTTCTCCTTCCTGGTTCAGGACAACCTCTTCAAAGGCTTCAAGGGCTTCTTCGTAGCGCCCCTGTGAAAACAGTACAAGTCCTTTTCCATACCAAGCCTTTTTAAAGTCCGGATAACTCTCAAGCAGCTCTGAGAAGATCTCCAGGGCTTCTTCCTGCCTTCCAGTATCCAGAAGCGCTATTCCTCTGTCGTAAATTATCTTCTTTGAAGCCGATCCGTCTCTTGTGAGCTTCTCAAGCGGCAGCAGGGCTTCCTCAGGATTTCCAAGCTCTATAAGGGTTGAAGCATACATTTCAAGCAGTTCCCGACAGATCAGGCAATTTTCCCCCATACTTTTATCGTACTCGCTTTCTGCGCCCTCACAGGTTAAGTTTTCTGTGGAAAGCTCAAGAAGGGAGTCAACTGCAGATACGGCTTCCTGCAGCCTTTCAAGCTTGAAAAGGGCAAGAGCTCTTTTTTGCAGGATTTCAGGGTCAAGTGCCCCTGTTTCTAGGTATCTGTCAAAGGCTTTTACAGCTTCCGCATAGTCTCCTGTCTCAAAGCAGGAAAGCCCTGTATAGTAAGGAATATCGGACCTCTGGCACCCCAGTTCAAGGGCTCTTCCGAATCTTTCAAGGGCGCCGGTGAAGCTGCCAAGCCTGAAAAGAGCAACTCCCAGCAGGTACTGTATCTCTATCTTTTTCGGGCAGTACTCAAGTGCTGCTTTAAAAGTTTCAGCTGCTTCTTCATACCTGCTCAATTCAAAGAGACTGTACCCTTTCTGTTCGAGAGCGTACGTACAGTCAGGTTTAAGCTTGAGGACAAGGTCAAAAATATCCAGAGCTTCCAGGGGTCTACCAAGGGCTTTTAAAGCAACTCCCTTCCTGAAAAGAACAGTTTTCCTTCCAGGAGTCTGGCTGAGGACCTTTTCAAAAATCTCCAGGGCTTCTTCGTAATGTCCCTGCTTGAAACAGGCAGTGCTCAGGTGTGCAAGGGCTTCGGCATTTGCCGGGTCTCTTGAAATGACTTCCTTAAAGCCTGATTCCGCTTCTTTATACTTCCCAAGCCTTAGGAGTGCAAGACTCTTTTTATAAACAAGATCCACATAAACCGGTTCAGGAATTTTTTTCTCGCCAGGCACCGTCTTAAGGGCTGTTTCAAAAGCCCTCAGAGCATCTTCGAACTCTCCAAGTTCAAAGTTAGAAACGCCCAGCTGATAGCATATGTCCTGTGTGTCCCGGAGTGCAGGATCGATTTCAATAGCTTTTTTGAAATCTCTGGAAGCTTCCTCATGCTTTCCTAGTTTTGAGCAGGAGAGTCCCGTATAGTACCAGCCTTCTGCAGACTCAGGGTCCTGTTCGGTAAGCCTTGAAAATGCTTCAAGTGCCCTGTCATAAGCTTCCTGCCGGATGAATAAGAGCCCTTTCCAGTAAAGTATAGAATTGGATCGTACAGAATTAGATTCTTGAGAATTTTGAGCTTCCTCACCGGCGTCTTCAAGTTTGTCATTTACTTTCTTATTTACTTTCTCATTTATTCCTTCGAATAGAGCAAGAGCTTCCCCATACTTCCCGAGCTCGAAATATTCAATCCCTAACCTGAACTTTGCCTCCTCAAGGATTAATTTCACTTCTTCTTTTTCAGGGCAAGGTTCAGGCAGGTTTGAGAGGGCTTCAACTGCTTCTTTATATCTCTTCAATTCAAAGAGGCAAATAGCTCTGTTATTCAGGGCTGAAAGATTTTCCGGGTCTTTTTCAAGCACAGCCTCAAAAGCTTCAAGAGCAGTTTCATACTGCCCTGCCCCTGAGAGGCATTTTGCCCTGTATTCCAGGGCTGTATAGAGTTCCGGGTTAAGGCTGAAAGCTGATCCAAATGCCTTTGCCGCTCCTTCTTGCCTTTTCAGGCTGTACAGCATCAGGCCTTTGTAATACCAGGTCGTATCTGAGTCGGGTCTTTTCTCAAGCACTTTTTCGAAAGTTTCGAGAGCAGATGCACATTCCCCAAGTTCCATCTGGGCAAAACCCTTGAGGATTCCTGCATCTTCGTAATCTTCATCCTTTGTAATTACTTCGTCGAAAGCCTTTATGGCATCTTCAAAATTCTCCAGTTTCAGAAGAGCGAGCCCTTTCCTGTACAGTGCTTCCTTTGATCCAGGCTTTTCAATCAGGACCTTTTCGAATGCCTGCAGAGCAGCTTCATGCTTTCCAAGCTCCATTGCAAGCCTTCCTTTTCTACACTGAATTTCCAGGTCATCAGGATACTTTGCAGCAAGTTTTTCGAAGGTCTCCAGAGCCTTCTCGTATTCCCCAAGTTCTGTTAGCGCTACTCCAAGGCTGTAAAAAAGGTCAGGATAATCAGGACTGAGGGACACAACTTTTTCAAGATACTTGAGGGCATCTTCCTTTCTTCCCAGCCTGAAAAGAGATATGCCCCTGTTATAGAGAGAATCAATATCCTCAGGATTTAGCTTAAGGACTTCAGCAAAGGCTTCTTCAGCTTTTTCATATTTTTCTGAGGCAAAAAGCAAAAGCCCTCTATTCTTCAGGGCATCTTCAAAATCAGGCCTGAGTTTTATTGCCTCTTCAAAAGCTTCAAGGGCTTCTTCGGTTCTCCCAAGCTTTCCAAGCACGATTCCTTTTTTGTTCCACCCTGTCTCAAGGTAGGGATTCAGGCGCAAACCTTCTTTAAATGCCTCAAGAGACTCTTCGTAACGCTCAAGAGAATACAGGGCAAAACCTCTGTTCATCCAGCAGATTTCATCATCAGGCTTCAAACGTGCAGCGTTTTCAAAGGCGTCCAGGGCAGGCTCGAATTTCTCTTCTTCAAGAAAAATGATTCCTTTTTGAAGCCACAGGTTATAGTTTTCAGGGTCCTTTTCCAGACTTCTCGTAAGGGGATCAAGTGCCTCTTCAAAACGCCCGAGCCCTGCAAGTAAAGTACCTCTTAATTTCTGGGCTTCGGTAGAATCAGGGTCATACTCAAGCAGCTTTTCAAAGGTTTTGAGGGCTTCTTCATATTTTCCTGTTCCTGCAAGCAGGCGCCCCTGCTGGAGCAAAGCATCCGTATTTGAAGGATCAAGTTCAGTAACACGGGCAAATGACCTTGCAGCTTCGGGATAGTTTTTCAGTTTCAAAAGAGCAAGAGCCCTGTTGTACCAGATATCTTTCATGTCAGGATAGATTTTAAGCATGGAATCAAAAGCTTCAAGGGCTTCTTCATAGACCTCAAGTTTCATAAGTGCGAGGCACTTGCAGTTCCAGGCTTCAAAATAAGCAGGGTCAAGCCGAATGGCTTCTTCAAAAGCTTTTATGGCTTCGTTAAGTCTGAGCAGGTGTACAAGAGCAAAACCTTTCCTGAACCAGGCATCTTTACGCCTTGAGTTAAGTTTCAGTACTTTTGAAAAGGTTTTCTCCGCGTCTTCGTATCTTGAAAGTTCGCTTAAGAGAATTCCTTTATGATAAAGAGCAGCTTCATTTGCAGGGAATTTCTTTAAGAAACCTTCGAGGGCTTCGAGAGCTTCTTCTTTTTTCCCTGACTTTGAAAGAACAAGACATTTCTGTTCCAGCGCACTTATGTTTCTTGGATTTTCCTTTATAAGAGAATCGAAACATCCGAGAGCTTCTTCGTATTTTTCAAGCTTTGCAAAGATAAGGCCTTTTGCGTAACACGTTTCGGAGTCCTTGGGATTGATTTCCAGCGCACGCCCGAAATTCTCCAGGGCTTCTTCGTACCTTTCTGCCTTCCCGGCTACCGTCCCCATTGCGCACCAGGCGGCTGCATATTCAGGCTTAAGTTCAAGGGCTTTTTCAAAACAAAGGATGGAAGCTTCGTTTCTGCCTATTCCGGCAAATGCAAGTCCTCTCATATACCAGATTTCAGGGTTATCCGGAGAAGTTTCGAGGGCGCTCTCATAAGCATCAAGGGCTTCTTCAAATTTCTCGAGAGCTGCAAGACAGGATCCTTTTTTATATAGGGCTTCGGAGTTCCCAGGCTCAAGCTGCAGGAGTTCATTAAATGAATTGAGGGCTTCCTGGGGTTTTTCAGTTTCAAGGAGAACAAGCCCCCTGTTATAAAGGGCTCCTGTGTGATTCGGGTCTTTATCGAGAATTTTGTTAAATGTATTAATTGCTTTCTCATATTTTTTATGTCTGAATAGGTCAAGGCCTCTCTGAAAGGCTTCATCGTGCACGATAATAATTCCTCCGATTCCCTTTTTAATATGGTCCTGCAGGCTCATCTGGTATTGTTTGAGTATTATTTGAGCTTTATACTGTTACATTTAATCTTTATACTGTTACTTTATTCTTAGTTTGCACTTTTTCCAGAAGACATTATATCAATAAACTGTGCCAGTGAATATATGTCTATAAATTCTATTGATGGTATGAGTATAAATTCTATTGATGGTATGAGTATAAATTCTATTAATGATATGTTTGTAAACTCTATTGATCAGTATTATTTGATCAGTATTATTATATGTGATACTGATAAGTATTTTCTGATAAACGCTCACCGAGGAACCTAAATTTTATCAGGTATTTTTATATTTTATTTGTCTTTTTAAACCAGAATTTCTTTTTCCAGGCCGGATGTTACCGGATATCCGGAATTTGATATCATATTTGCTATCATTATAATTTTTGTTTAGAACCTATTTTTCTAACATACTATATAAAGAATCTCCCATAAGTGTGAGTGGGCGAAAACTTTCAAAATTTGCGTCGGACATCGTCTACTGTGTATTTAAACGATTCTCTTAAAGGTGGTTTACATTATAGATAAATACACAAAAATGAACACACAAAAATGAACACATAAAAAGGAACGCACAAAAAGAAACACACAAAAAGAAGCTCAAAATATTGTTTATTCCTGAAAACTATCTTCAACGGCTTCTTTAATGTTTATGCAACTGTTTTTATTGTAGCAAACAAGGAAAACAGTTTCAGGTAATTCGTTTTCCAGAAGAAACTCTTTTACCTGAGAAACCGCAATCCTGGCTGCCCTCCTGGAAGGAAAACCATATGCTCCCGTACTTATGGCTGGAAAAGCAATTGTTTTATTTTGTAATCCCTGGCAAGCTCAAGGCTTTTTCTGTAGCAGGAAGACAGAAGCTCATCCTCTCCTTCCTTGCCTCCTTTCCAAACAGGACCTACCGTATGTATAACATATTTTGCAGGTAGGAGGTAACTCGATGTTATTTTTGCTTCTCCTGTGGGGCAACCGTTGAGAGTTTTGCATTCTTCAATAAGCCTGGGATCCGCAGCCCTGTGGATTGCCCCGTCTACTCCTCCACCTCCAAGAAGCGAATTATTTGCAGCATTGACAATTGCATCCACTTTCATTTTCACAATATCTCCCTCGAATATTTTTATCCTGCCGGGATCCAGTTTCATACTTATCTTCTGCGCTTGGCTCTCTTATTTTATGATTTTCTTTTTATTCTTCTTTTCACCGCTTATCGAGTTTTTCCTGATCTTCGGTGTTTTTTCTAGTGAAGAATATTTACTCTCCTTTTTCTGCAGTTATGTTTATATCTGAACATACTAATTTATGTAGTTTTTATCCCTACACAGAATAGTTTTTGTTACATTATAAGATCATTCCACATGCTCTATGCCAGCATAAATTCCAGATGGTTAGTACAGCAATTATTGTCGGTAATGTTATTTCTTAATGAGATAGTCCCAAAACTCAGAACTACATCTCTACCTCCCAAATTTGAAATAATCGATCAATCTTCTGATCCGGAAAAGAGTTGTGAAACTTTCGTTGATGCGTCAATAAAGCAGGTTCTGGGACAAGCTATATTAATCTCATCAACGGTTAGAAATTTTAAAACATTCATACACAGTCGCTTTTCTAAATTCAGTTATTCCATATCACATCGGAATACAAAAGTTTTCGTCTTTAAACGATGAGTAATTGTAAAAAATCTAAAGAAAAACATAGGTATTTACATGGATGCTCTTTTCGTTATGCCTATTTATATTGAAAAATAATATAGTTATGATCGTAGCAGATTAGAAGATTTTTTCTATTCTTATAGTAAAAGAAGAATTTAACGCTTCACAATACGCCACTCATTATCTATGAAACCTATAAAAGTATCTTTAGGATACATTTTTACAGTTGTTAGCATAACCAAAAACGCACTTAATTCAGGATCTGATTGATCTATTACTTTTATCAAACTATCATTGCCTGAAACTCTATCAATAATTAAATCCTTAAATTTATCATTATTTTCAAAATTCATTTCAGCGATTATAGGCTGTATGTTAAGATACATTGGAACGAATTCTCTATTTTTATATTTCTCTACAAGTTTGAATTCATTTTTTGATAGAAGCCGATTGAATTTTGTTTTGAATCAACAAGAATGTATCTGCATCCTATACTTTCACAAATAGATAACGTTTTACCTATGGCTGCCAGCAATAGATATGTACCTATTCCTCTTCTTTCAAATCTGGAATCTACTGCCAGCCGTGCAATTTTAACCCCAGGGTATTTGCGGTACTCGTAATGTTCAAGTCCATCTATTACGGCTTTAGCTTCAATTGTATCTGCTATCAGAGTATAAAATCCGACCAGTTCGCTATTCCAAAAGCATAAACTGGTTCTGCTGATCAAGTTATTTTGGTCGTTAAGAGCATCATTTTTCAGAAATTCATTCAATTCCCTGCTTAAACAGCTAAAAGAAGAAAGATTATGAGTTTTATTAAGTGGTATTGTATGAAGTTCAGAGTCTAAAATTATTGAGTCCAAGCTTAAAACCTGTTTTTCTCATGTATTTTCTTTGCGCGCTTGAACATTTCTACCATTTTCTTTGAAACTACGGGATTTTTTTCGTTCCTGAAGAATTCCTTTGCATCTTCTCCTTCGAGAACAAGACCAAGTTCAATAGGCTTCGCCATTGTAAATTCCTTCCTCTGTATTATCGAATAATCTATGTTAGTCTTATTTATATATTCTTGTTGTAGACTCCTGTCCTGACTTCCTGCAGGATAAGTATATCTTTAGACCTTCTCTTAATATTATTTTAATATTATAAAGAAAACCCTTACGCTAAATTTTTTCAGGCATCTTATACTATATTTGTAAAACGACTTTAAATTATTCACTTAAATTGGCAAGGAGTAGACTTATTGTATAGCTAGATATATGAAATAGATACCGATTAATATAATTGATACTCCTATTACTTTATCCATGTGGTCACCACTCATTCTGGTAGTTTCTTTGATTCTCTTACCTATTGAACCACCAATAGAGCTGATTATAATAAGAGGAATACTTAGACCAACTGCATAAATCAACATAGTAAGAAATCCTTGAACCGGGGTTTGATATAATGCTATATAAGTTAGTACAATTATTAGCATCGGAGCACCTCTCCCTATTGTTATTGCCCCAAAGGAAAGCCCAAGTAAAAATGCTCCCACTATTGTGTAAGAATTAGGCAACTTGAAAAAACTGTATATACTTTTTATTGGTGGTTTGTAAACATGTAATAGTTGTAACCCCATTGCAATCATTAATATCCCACCAATTGTCCAAGCGATTGAACTATTTAAAAATAAAATATATTTGCCAATGTATCCAGCAATAAATCCGAGTGGTAACAGTACTAGCACAGTGCCTATTGAAAACGAAAGAACCAGTTTAAGTATATTGGGGAGTGATAAATTCGTTTTTCCACTTGTAAGATAACCTATTAATCCTAAACATAACACGCTGTTACATGGGCAGATACCTGCCATTAGCCCGAAAACAAATATACCGGTTACAGAAGGGTCAAATGTAGCTGTCATAAACTCACCTATTAGATTAATTAATTCGGTATCCAAGTGTAAATTTATCTCATCTAGAAACACAACCCGTAAATCCCAATTTCGTACGTTAAGCATTAAAAATTAAGTGAGATAGCAGTTTTAGGACTGAAACAACCTATATGGAGAGTATGTCCTTAACCAGACATACTATATTGTTGATTTCAATAGCCTTCGACCACGAAGTTTGTTTAGATTTTAGATAGTTATGTCTTAGCGTGCGAAATTTAGGATCTGGTGGCAGCATCCTATTTAGAATTTGTATTATTTAAATATTCAATTGATCAATTGAATATTTAAATAATATGGTAAAAGTGTATTTTAGCATAACTACGAATTATGACTTAAAATGATAAAAAACGAGACGAATCAGGAGGTTTTTATGGGAAAAGAAACCCGTGTGTTTAAAGATAGCGTCTATGCGCAGCTCGCTAGAATCGGAAAGGCTATTTCGAGTCCTCGAAGGCTGGAAATATTGGACATTTTGATGCAGGGATCCAAAACGGTCGAAACAATCGCCCGTGAAACGGATATGAGTGTTGCAAATACATCCCAACATCTGCAAACTCTGCTTGAATCCAGGCTGGTAGAGTACGAGAAACATGGAGTTTACTCATATTACAGATTGGCGGATCGAACAGTGGCGAATTTCATCCTATCTTTACAGCTTTTAGCTGAAAAGCGTATTACTGAACTTCAAAAGCTTCGGGAGGAAATTTACACGAACAGAGATAATATAGAACAAATAAAAATGAGTGAACTCATTGTCAGAATGAAAAAACGCAATGTGACTTTAATTGATGTAAGGCCAAAAGAAGAATATGAGATGATGCACATTCCAGGAGCTAATTCTATTCCTATAGAAGATTTGGAAAAGCACTTAGCTACTTTACCTATAAATCAGGAAATTGTTGCTTATTGCCGTGGACGTTGCTGCTTATTGTCTGTAGAGGCAGTGGAAATATTAAGAGCTCATGGCTTTAAAGCTGTGCGTTTGGAGGCAAGCGTTCAGGAGTGGCTTTCACAAAATGAGGATAAGTAAACAATTACGGATACTTATATGAAAGGTATCACCAATATTTCCAACGGGGCAGGTTGATAACTTATATAGTATGTTCATGTTTATTACGAAAGATATTGATTTCGTAATATACAAGTACAAAATCAATTTCCATATTCCATTTTTCTAACTTGATAGACAAAGAGCTTGTCCCAAAACCAGTTTTATTGACACATCAATAAAAGTTTTATAACTCCTTTCCTTATCAGAAGATTGATCGATTATTTTAAATTCGAGAGATAGACGTAGTTCCAAGTTTTGGGATTAGCTCAAATAATTAAACTAATTTCTTTTCAATTAGTATCTTATCCGAAAAGCCATAAGGCATTAGAAATTACAGCGTTACAATACTTTAGAATTACTCAGATCACTTTACCTGCTTCCCTTTATTTTTATTGCTTAACTTATCCCATAATTCAGAGCCCGGTGAATCACTGGTTAGATAAATAATAACCTGATAGACTATCAGGAGTACGGCAAGAACGACATAACCAGATGCCGACTTTTCGAGATAAGATATGCTGGTAAAAATCGCAGCTAAAAATACTATAGTTACCAGCCAACCTTCTAAGCTGATGGGACGGTAACCCCATCCAAGAATTCTCTTGCCAAACCATGCTTCCTTAGTAATTCTTTTCATGTTTCACATCTTCTTTTTGAGATTATTCTAAAATATGGGCGAACTGCTATTAAATGGCTCTGTGTAACTGTATAGCCAGTAATTATAAGACCGGAACTTGGAGTTTTTTCTGGTGAAGAGTTCATATATCTTATTTGTCCGATTTGTTCCACTCATCCTTTTTCTTAAATGTCAAACTTTTTGATTCGTATGTGCCCAAACAATGATATAGCATAAAACCCAGATTATAGTAGTCAGTCCGAAAACGGGGATTTCGGTGACCTGCAGACTTAATTGCCCATTTAATGAGTTCTGAAAGCTTTTATATGCCTTATGGGGTTACCGGGGCAATCCTTCCGTATCAGTGACTTAGAAATTGAAGGCTCTGGACGGTCAGTATAAATAGTAAAATCAGTAATTGTTAAACCAAATCACCGGTTAAAAAACATAGCCGGAAGATTTCTTAGATGTATTTTCTGACCAAAGCTATATACAGCCAGAATATATCTCTGAATTATTTCTATGGGGGATTAACCATGGGTGATATGACACTTAAGGAGAGACTTTTAAACGCACTGGAAGGAAAGGAAGTTGACAAAGTACCTGTTTGTTCCGTAACTCAAACGGGAATTGTAGAATTAATGGATGAAGTGGGAGCTCCCTGGCCGGAGGCTCATTCTGATCCTGAAAAAATGGCAAAACTTGCAATTGCAAACTATGAGCTAAGCGGGCTTGAAGCTGTGAGGGTTCCATACTGCCTGACCGTGCTTGCAGAAGCAATGGGCTGTGAGGTCAATATGGGTACCAAGAACAGGCAGCCTTCTGTTACGGCTCACCCTTATCCTAAAGACCTTGAAGGTATGAAAATGCCTGAGAACCTGCTTGATATGGGCAGAATTCAGGCTGTACTGGATGCAATTAAAATAATCCGGGAAAGAGTGGGACCGGACGTGCCCATTATTGGAGGCATGGAGGGTCCGGTTACCCTGGCTTCGGATCTGGCAAGTGTAAAGTCTTTTATGAAATGGTCCCTGAAAAAACCCGAGATGCTGGAGCAGGTACTTGACTTTGCAACCGAAGCCACAATATCTTATGCAAATTCTATGGTTCTTGCAGGAGCAGATGTTATTGCCATTGCGGACCCTGTAGCATCTCCTGACCTTATGAGTCCTGATTCTTTTAAAAATGTACTTCAGTCCAGACTCCAGAAATTCTCCTCAGATGTAAATTCGGTTACGGTCCTTCATGTCTGCGGCAATGTAAATCCTATCCTTGATTATATGGCAGACTGTGGTTTCGAAGGTTTGAGCGTTGAAGAAAAGATCGGGAGCGTAAAGAAAGCAAAAGAGGTTATCGGAGACAGAGCAAGGTTTGTAGGAAATGTATCCAGTCCTTTTGTTTTACTGCCTGGCCCGGTAGATAAAATCAAAGAGGAATGCAAAAGAGCCCTTGAAGAAGGAGTGGATGTCCTTGCTCCCGGGTGTGGGATTGCACCTATGACTCCTGTCTCTCACATTAAAGCCATGGTAGAAGCCAGGAACGAGTATTACGCTTGATTATATCGTATCTAAAAAATGATTTTTCATTTTTTCATTTTTTATAGAACAGTCCGACAAGCTAGCTTATGCTTCCTGCAAATTAATTCCTGCAAATTAATGTTTGAAAACTTACTGTTTTAAGAAAAACTTGCTGTTGAATTAAGAAAAGTTCTTAGCCGGTAAAAACTCTGTTTAATATTAAGCTCTTATAGCCTGAGCTACTATGTTTTTAAATAGTAAAATGAGATTCAAGAAAAGTGTCCTTCGAGAATTTGAAGATTATTCAAAAAATTACCTAAAAAATTACCTAATAAATTATCTTTAGCTTTTTCCGGAATTAAGAAAAGAATGAAGAAAAGAATGAAGAAGTACAGCCTGGTTAGTGGCTGTAATTCTCTGATATGGAGGTTTTGACTCCATTTTTTACTTTTTGAGACCGTAGTTCTCAGGCAAGAAGACTTTGACTTCCTGTTTGTACTTGTCAAGGCAGTCGCTCATGAACTTGTCCTTGTCGTCAGTAAGGCCTTCAAAAGCTGCCCGTGCGTTTGCAAGTGCAGTTGTTTCGAACCTTGAAAGGGCAAGTTTACCTTTCGCTCCCTCTTCAACAAGTTTAATGCATTCCATGGCGGCATTCTTGGAACGAAGATATATGTCATTCCCGTCCTTTGCAATTGCCTGCCCGACTCTGTAGGCGTGCGGGTACGCAAGTACATAGCCCTGTGGGTCTCTGTTGATGTCTGAAGCCACAAGTATATCTCTCAGGACTTTCTCGTTACCTGACTGGAGAGCAACGTTCATCATTGCACAGTCATATGCAAGAGTCTCGGACCAGCACTGGACTGTTGTACCACCGAACTCACCGTGGTATTCAACAGACTCATTGGACCAGAGGTCACAGCACTGCATGACCAGGTTACCCATAAGGTCAGAGTGAGCGCAGGTTGAGGTCTTACCTTCCTGAGTGATAGGTACGCCTGAAATAGCCTTTACTATGGTGTTCTCATAGCCACAGTCTTTGCCTGGACCTACTGCGCCGGCTTCATAGGCAACCAGGGATCTTGCTGCAGAGATTGCTCTTGCAATAATTGCAAGGGTGTGTGCAAGGTTCTTGTCAAGCAGGCCGCCTGCAATGAACATTGCAGTGTTTGCCTGGGCGCAGTCAGTGTCACCGGCTGCTACTACATTATTCTTCTTCGCAATTGATGCAATATCTTGCCAGATCATTTCCATGTCCATGCTGCCGAGAACGCCTATGCCGTAAAGTATCCCAGCCATATCGTTTCTGAGAATTGCATAGTCGAAGACTTCCTTACCACCCATTGATTCTACAGAAAGAAGGTCGGCACCGTTCTGGGCGCACTGCTCAAAAGCCTCGATGAAGGTGTTGTATTTGTCTCCTCTAAGAGCGAGATAGTCTCTGGTCTCACGGATGTCACCGATTGTGTGGCGAAGTGCACACTTTATGCCGTATTCATCATGGTAGTCTTCCATGATGGTTTTCTGGGCGTGGGCAACTGCTGCTCCCCAGGAAGGGTTGTTGGACATTTGCTGGACGTGTTCGGTTTCGAGCACAACGGCCGGAGCTCCAATCTGCACCATCCTTGCCATAATGTCGGTGGTGATCCTTTCGTACTCTTTTATCAGCTTTTCCTTTGATGCACCTGCTTCAGGTCTTGGAGCATAGTTAACTTCAGGAGCTGTGTATCCGGCGCCGATTTCAAGCCCAAGTCCTGCTTTGACGGGCTTTTGACATTTTCCGAAAACCATTTCATCTGCGCTTCCATAAGCCATTTTAGTGAATCTGTTTACTGCCATCTACTCCACCTCCTCAGTGTTTATGGAATTTCTCCCTCAGTTGTACTATATTGTCCCCATTTGCCTTGACATAGTCAGCTATCTTCGGGGCATCTGCTGCTTCTTCACCATAGACTCCAAGCTCATACTGGGACACGAAGTCCTGGTTAACTGCACCGCCGCCGCATGCAAAGGGAATTCTATAGCCTTTTTCAAGGAGTTTGTCGTTAACTTCCTTGAATGCATACATGGTGGTGGTCATAAGGGCTGTACCTGTAAGCAGGAGGGGCTTTTCTTTCTCTACTGCCGATATCACCTCATCTACAGGGACATCTCTACCCAGGTCTACTACATCGTATCCGTTAGCCCTGAGTAATGCTGCCACAATATTCTTTCCGATATCGTGGACGTCTCCCTCTGCAACGTGGCAGACTACTTTCCCCTTAACTGTTGGTGCTTTTCCTCCCTTCTGTTTGATGTGCTCGATACCTTCCAGCATAGCGTCAGCTGACATCATAACGTTTGGCAGGAAAATAACTCCTTCATCATAAAGTCTGGTGACTACCCCCATTCCAACCATCAATGCATCATCGATAAGGGAGATTGGATCCTTTCCAGCTTTAATCGCTTTTTCCAGTCCCTCCACAACGTCATCTTCTTCGCCTTCGAAAATGGCTTTTGCTATCGGGTAAACCATCTCATCTTTTGGATAAAGCTCTTCTGCAGCGTCTTCTGGTGTCATTTGCTTTTCCATTTTTACGTTGTAACGTACCAGAATAGCATCGGGATTTATTTCTATCAAATATCTAACCTCCATTAGCTCTTGAGGAGCAATCCCTGGCTCATAGGGGCAAAAACCGGGCTAAAAATAAATCCTAATAGATCCTGAAAAGGTTTAGATGCCCTCTAATTCCCCATTTTTAGATAAAGACGCCTAACCATGATTCTAATAGGTGTTTAATTCCCAAAATCTTCCCAATTTCTTAAAGGGACTTAGAACTCCCCTTTATTTAATTGTGGTTTGATATATATAAAACTCACTGAGCAGTTTAAGGATCTAAAATGAAAACAGTTAATTTCAGTTTACCAGGGTGTTCTGTTTTTTCTGCTCATGTAACTGTATTTTTCTTACTACAATTCTGGATATCTACACTGTTAGTGTGAAGACCGTAGTATTCGTATTCGAATATATTCAAAATATAGTTAGAAGGTAGAAAAGGGAATATCGAAAGTAATTTTTTTACTGTATACTGTTTAGTTTATTGTTAGTTTTTATTTCTTCTACTGGCCTGACTTTAGTAATCAATTTTGACTATTCTGTACTGACAGGCTGGCAAAATTATAGAAAAGTATTTATTCAGGTAGTGCATTTATGAGATTCCCTGATCAGGAGAGATCAGGCAGCAAACGCTTGTGATTTTATTGTAAAACCACTTATACAATAAATCTGTATGCAAGTGAACGGCTGAAGAAAAGCTTTATATACAAGAAACGTCTTGTATGTATCCCTCGTACAATGGACGTGCGAGCCTTCACCTGCTTTCGATTATTAGTAATCGGAGCCGCAGAATCCCTGTAGGTTCAAGCAAAATTCTTTTGCATGGAATCTGCTTTGAAAATCTGCAAGGTGGGAAAAGCTTTATATACAAGAAATGTCTTGTATGTATCCCTCACACAGCTTTAATGTGTGGGAGTAATAAAAAGCTTTAATTCAATGGAATAATTTGTATGTGTTCTTCACAATCCATTATGTTGTGAAATGAACGATACAAAGCTTTATATACAAGAAACGTCTTGTATGTATCCCTCACACAGCTTTAATGTGTGGGTCGAAAATCAATTTCAATCTCATCTTTTAATGGAGTCAGGAGTTATTTCCTGACTGACGAGGATTTGTCGGTTCGGTTAATTCCGGGTGATAATTGTTTCTAAACAATTATCGCGAAACGGACTATTAACTGAATTGATAGTTGTTAGTGCAAGTTTCTGCGACCAAGACCTTTATTTTGAAGTGTGCGATACATTAACAATTCTGGTTGATCCTGCCAGAGGTTACTGCTATCGGTGTTCGCCTAAGCCATGCGAGTCATATGTAGCAATACATGGCGTACTGCTCAGTAACACGTGGATAACCTGCCCTTTGGACCGGCATAACCCCGGGAAACTGGGGATAATTCCGGATAACGCATATGTGCTGGAATGCTTTATGCGTCAAATGGATTCGTCCGCCCAAGGATGGGTCTGCGGCCTATCAGGTAGTAGTGGGTGTAATGTACCTACTAGCCAGCGACGGGTACGGGTTGTGAGAGCAAGAGCCCGGAGATGGATTCTGAGACATGAATCCAGGCCCTACGGGGCGCAGCAGGCGCGAAAACTTTACAATGCGGGAAACCGTGATAAGGGGACACCGAGTGTCAGCATCATATGCTGGCTGTCCAGGTGTGTAAAATACACCTGTTAGCAAGGGCCGGGCAAGACCGGTGCCAGCCGCCGCGGTAACACCGGCGGCCCGAGTGGTGATCGTGATTATTGGGTCTAAAGGGTCCGTAGCCGGTTTGGTCAGTCCTCCGGGAAATCTGATAGCTCAACTATTAGGCTATCGGGGGATACTGCCAGACTTGGAACCGGGAGAGGTAAGAGGTACTACAGGGGTAGGAGTGAAATCTTGTAATCCCTGTGGGACCACCTGTGGCGAAGGCGTCTTACCAGAACGGGTTCGACGGTGAGGGACGAAAGCTGGGGGCACGAACCGGATTAGATACCCGGGTAGTCCCAGCCGTAAACGATGCTCGCTAGGTGTCAGGCATGGCGCGACCGTGTCTGGTGCCGCAGGGAAGCCGTGAAGCGAGCCACCTGGGAAGTACGGCCGCAAGGCTGAAACTTAAAGGAATTGGCGGGGGAGCACAACAACGGGTGGAGCCTGCGGTTTAATTGGACTCAACGCCGGACAACTCACCGGGGACGACAGCAATATGTAGGCCAGGCTGAAGACCTTGCCTGAATCGCTGAGAGGAGGTGCATGGCCGTCGCCAGTTCGTACTGTGAAGCATCCTGTTAAGTCAGGCAACGAGCGAGACCCGTGCCCACTGTTACCAGCATGTCCTCCGGGACGATGGGTACTCTGTGGGGACCGCCGATGTTAAATCGGAGGAAGGTGCGGGCCACGGTAGGTCAGTATGCCCCGAATTTCCCGGGCTACACGCGGGCTACAATGGATGGGACAATGGGTCCCTACCCTGAAAAGGGCTGGTAATCTCACAAACCCATTCGTAGTTCGGATCGAGGGCTGTAACTCGCCCTCGTGAAGCTGGAATCCGTAGTAATCGCGTTTCAATATAGCGCGGTGAATACGTCCCTGCTCCTTGCACACACCGCCCGTCAAACCACCCGAGTGAGGTATGGGTGAGGGCACGGACTCTGTGCCGTGTTCGAACCTGTGCTTTGCAAGGGGGGTTAAGTCGTAACAAGGTAGCCGTAGGGGAATCTGCGGCTGGATCACCTCCTAAGCATAACAATATCACCCGGATGCCGATAAACCGAACAAATCCTCAAACCAGAGATCCATTTGGATCTCTTGTCTCTCTCGGGCTTGTAGATCAGCTGGAAGATCGCTGCCTTTGCAAGGCAGAGGCCCTGGGTTCGAGTCCCAGCAAGTCCATTTTTGTGCACCCGGAAAGTAATTTTTCGGGGAAGGATGGATAGCCTGTGCGGAAACGCAGGCACATGAAGTCGTGTATAGGTGCTGTATATTGAACGCTAACTGGACCTGGTTAGGTATACAAGGAAATATGCTATCAGGTGGATGGCTCGGCTCAAGAGCTGATGAAGGACGTGCCAAGCTGCGATAAGCCCGGGGTAGGTGCATGGAGCCAATGAACCCGGGATCTCCGAATGGGACCTCTCCATAGTGATCAGTAATGATCGGGAACGCTCCGAATTGAAACATCTCAGTAGGAGCGGGAAAAGAAATCAAACGAGATGCCGTAAGTAACGGCGAGTGAAACCGGCACAGTTCAAACCGAATCCCTTCGGGGAAATGTGGTGTTGTAGGGCTGTTCAAAAGTCTCGCGGCAAAACCAAACTTGCCTGGAACGGCAGACCATAGAGTGTGACAGTCACGTAGGTGTAAGCCAACAGATGGGAACATGTCCCTGAGTACCGTGCGTCGGATATCGTGCGGGAATCCGGGGGGCACCAACCTCCAAAACTAAATACTACTTGAGACCGATAGCGAAATAGTAGGGTGACCGAACGCTGAAAAGTACCCCGAGAAGGGAGGTGCAAAGTGCCTGAAACCTGATAGTGATGGAACGATACGGCATGAAAGGATCTCTGATACGAAGGAAGTACCCGCGAGGGTATTGTACGAGTATCACTGCCAGTGTCGTATCTTACGTTTTGAAGAACGGGCCAAGGAGTGTATCTTGATGGCAATGGCTAACCTTTTACCTGGGCAGCCGAAGCGAAAGCAACATGTGCGCAACCCTCGGGTGAGGCACGACGTATACAAGTGCGTGGAGTCATCGGGGTACGACCCGAAGCCAGGTGATCTAGGCGTGGGCAGGTTGAAGCGTGGCGAAAGCTACGTGGAGGACCGCAAGCGGTGTTGATCTGCAAATCATTCGTGTGACCTGCGTCTCGTAGTGAAATGCTAATCTAACCTGGCATCCGCTGGTTCCTTCCGAAACATGTCGCAGCATGACCTGACTGGAGATTGTCGGTGGAGTAGAGCACTGATTGGCGGTTCCGGGGGGGAAACCCCTCGCCCGCTTGTCAAACTCCAAACCCACCGTCATCAAAGAAAGTCGGAGTCCGGACTGCTGGGGTAAGCTTGTAGTCCGTAAGGGAGACAACCCAGCCCGTGGTTAAGGTCCCCAAGTGTCGACTAAGTGTAAACGCTAAAGGGCGTCCCAAGCCCAAGACAGCTGGAAGGTTAGCTTAGAAGCAGCTACCCTTCAAAGAGTGCGTAACAGCTCACCAGTCGAGGTTTGGGGCCCCGAAAATTGACGGGGCTCAAGTCGACCACCGATACCACGGAGTACCGCAAGGTAATCTCGTAGGAAGGCGTTGTGTTCGGACTGAAGCAGGGCTGTGAAGTCCTGTGGACCGTTCACAAACGAAAATCTTGGTAATAGTAGCAGCATAGCAGGGTGAGAATCCCTGCCGCCGAAGGGGCCAGGTTTCCTCGGCAATGTTCGTCAGCCGAGGGTTAGTCGGTCCTAAGACGTACCGTAATTCGAGTACGCCAAAAGGGAAACAGGTTAATATTCCTGTACCATTTAGCACTGAGTCTGACGTCTCAGGGCAGGCCGAGCGGCGTCGTCGCGCCGTCTAAGCAGCGAATCCTGTGGAGAGCCGTAATGGCGAGAAGCGGGCGAATCTGTTATGGCAACAGTCGGCTGCACCCAGGGACCCGTGAAAAGGCAGCTAAATGTCCGTACCGAGAACTGACACAGGTGCCCCTAGCTGAAAAGGCTAAGGCGTGTCGGAGTAATCCAGTTAAGGGAATTCGGCAAATTAGCTCCGTAACTTCGGGATAAGGAGTGCCTGCTGTGAAGACAGCAGGTCGCAGTGACCAGGGGGCTCTAACTGTCTAATACCAACATAGGAAATTGCAAATCCGTAAGGACTAGTACAATTTCTGAATCCTGCTCAGTGCAGGTACCTGAAACCCCGGTTCAACGGGAAGAAGGGCCTGTAAACAGCGGGGGTAACTATGACCCTCTTAAGGTAGCGTAGTACCTTGTCGCTTAATTGGCGACTTGCATGAATGGATCAATGAGAGCCCTACTGTCCCTAACTGGAGTCCGGTGAAGCTTACATTCTAGTGCACAGTCTAGAGACCTCTAGGGGGAAGTGAAGACCCCGTGGAGCTTTACTGCAGCCTGTCGCTGGGTTGTGGTTCTGGATGTACAGAGTAGGTAGGAGGCGTCGAAGCGTGTGCGCCAGCATACGTGGAGCCAACGTTGGGACACTACCCTTCTGGGACTACGACCCTAACTCTGCGAAGAGGACCCCGATAGGTGGGCAGTTTGCCTGGGGCGGGACGCCCTTGAAAAGATATCAAGGGCGCGCAATGGTTGACTCAAGCGGGTCGGAAACTCGCTGAAGAGTGTAAGAGTATAAGTCAGCCTGACGTTATTCAGCATAGCAGTGGATGACGAGACGAAAGTCGGTTCTAGCGAACTTTTGTGCCTCCTTGGTGGGGGCCAAAAATGACAGAAAAGTTACCCCGGGGATAATTGAGTCGTTGCCGGCAAGAGTACATATCGACCCGGCAGCTTGCTACCTCGATGTCGGTTCTTTCCATCCTGGCCGTGCAGCAGCGGCCAAGGGTGAGGTTGTTCGCCTATTAAAGGAGATCGTGAGCTGGGTTTAGACCGTCGTGAGACAGGTCGGTTACTATCTACTAGAGGTGCACGAGGTCTGCGGGTAAGCTGCTTTTAGTACGAGAGGAACCAAGCAGCGGCGCCACTGGTGTACCGGTTGTCTGACAAGGCATCGCCGGGCAGCTACGCGCTAAGGAATAAGAGCTGAATGCATCTAAGCTCGAACTCTGACCTAAAAAGAGACCTTATTAAGGATTCCGGTAAAAGACCGGTTTGATAGAAACGGGATGTAAGCACCAAGGCAACGAGGTGTTCAGTCCGCGTTAACTAACTATCCGTTCCTTCACCTAATTCAGGTCCAGGCGAAATTCAATATGCAGCACTAAACACGACTTTCTTGTTTTCCACAAATCCATTTTATAGGCTGAGTTTGGCGGCCATAGCGGCAGGGCAACTCCTGTACCCATCCCGAACACAGAAGATAAGCCTGTCCACGTTCCTTACTGTACTGAAGTGTGCGAGCCTTCGGGAACTCTGGATCGCTGCCAAATTCACCTTATAATATCTCTAATTCTCAATTAATTTTAGTTGATCTTTAATTGATCTTTAATTGATCTTTAATTGACTTTTCTAGTGTTTTATTTTGATCTTATTATTGTTTTAATCAATTTCGTGCCTTTCCAGAACTTTGTTTATCTATTCTATAATTTCGTACTTCTCAAAGTCTAAAACTTTTAAACTATGCTATGAATAAATAGGCCATATGTCTTAAATTCCTATTTTTCAATCCCAACGCATTTTACTATCCAAAGGGACGCGCACCTCACAGTATCTTAAATAGGGTGGAATTGGTGGGAAATTAGATTAATTTATATTGCATGCGAAAAAAGTTTTAGTTATTCTCCCCTTAAATCAAGTCCTGCCTTTACCCCTTTTACAACAGCTTCAGTGATCTTTTTCCCAAACTCCGTACTTGAACCTGCATAGGGAATTTCTTGTCTTTCCTCATCCTTTGATCCAGGCATTGAGTCTGCTTCGTATGCCACAATTACTGCGTCCGTATTGGTGCCCAGAAAAGTATACCCTTTTTCAAGGAGAGCAAGCCCTTTAGCCTCGGTTGCTGTAATGATTGCGCCTAGGAGAGCTGTCTCTGATAATCTTACCTTTGAAACAAGAATTATGTTTATGGTTCCTACCTTTGCTCTAAATTCCGAGCCATTGCTCACGCCAGCGGTTGTGAATGCTGTTAAGTAGTCATCTTCGATGATCTGGAGGTATTCCATATTCACGGCTGTCAGAAGGCCGAAATTAGCTGCTTCAAGTCCAAGTTTCAGGGCTTCTTTCCTTATGAACCCCTGAGGACTGGGGGGATTAAAAGTCCTTGGCACCTGTTTATTAAAAATGTATTCTACCCGCGCACGGCCGCCGTTTAAACCTGTGCTTACGGCTTCGAAATTGCCTTCAATAATAAGGGTTCTGTTTTTTACGTAGTATTGCATGTAAAGGCTCCGTTTTTATATGTGGTTTCTTTTTTATGGATTACCGGGCTCATAATTACTGATGTTTCTAACCCATAAAGCATCATTCACCGTACTCTAACCTTTCCTTCTCACAGCTGTCTTTGCTGTCTTTGAGCCCTGTATAGGAAGCTGCCATTATCATGTTCGAAAATTAAATCCCAATACAGAAATTCTCGAACTTCTCATGGCCGAGCAGTTCTTCTGATTTGCCTCCGAAAACGATCCTCCCATTCATCAACATATACGCATTATCACTTATTTCCAGTGCTTTTTTCACGTTCTGCTCAACTATAAGCACTGTAAGTCCTAATTCTTCATTTAGCTCCGTAATTTTCCTGAGAGTTTCAGCGGCAAGTTTAGGCGAGAGCATTGCTGTGGGTTCATCAAGCACCAGCAGTTCTGCTTTTTTTATCAGAGCCGAGGCTATAGCAAGGAACTGTCTTTCACCCCCGCTCAAAGTACCTCCATTTTGCTTTAACTTCTTCTTGATTTCAGGAAATACTTCCATGGCTAAATCCAGCCGTTCTTTATATTCTTTTTTTTCGAGAGTATAACCGGCTATTTTAAGATTTTCCTCAACTGTCAGGTTAGTGAAGATATTGTCTACCTGAGGGACATAAGCCATGCCTATCTTTGTTTTCTCGTGTGGAGGAATTTTGGTTATATCCCTGTTTTTGAAAATAACTTTACCAGAGTGAATAGTAGCAAGGCCAAAAATAGACTTTAAGAAAGTGCTTTTTCCACTGCCATTTGGGCCTGCTACTGTAGTGATCTTCCCTTTTTCTATTACAGCATTTATATCAAAAAGGATATGCAATTCCTTATATCCTGCACAGAGGTTTTCAACCCTGATCACCAAGATACACCTCCACGACACGGGGATTTTCCAGTACCTCTTTACCTCTACCCTCAGCTACAATTCTTCCTCCTGCCATAACGTAAACCCTATCAACATATCCAAGAACCAGGTCTAACCGGTGCTCTACTATAAGAAAAGAAATTCCTCTGCCAGAAAGTTCTCTAATCTTTTTAAGGATAGAATGGGATAGATCAGGAGCTATGCCTGCAATAGGCTCATCCATAATAATGAGCTTTGCCTGGCACATGAGGGCTCTGCCTATTTCGAGAAGCCTTAGCTGCCCTCCACTCAGATTCATTGCCGGCTCATTCCACATATGTTCTATACCCAGGAAACTCAGGGTTGAGAGCGCTTTCTTTACGAGGGCTTCCTCTTTTGCAAGCCAGTTTCTTTTAAAGCTCTGGATTATGCTTTCTCCATAATTTGCTTCAGCTATAAGCAGATTCTCAAGAACCGTAAGTTTTAGAAGTGGCTGTGAAGTTTGAAAGGTTCTTACTATGCCTTGTTTAAAAATATCGTGAGGAGGGAGATTTGTTACCTCCTTTTCCCCAAAAAGAATTCTACCCTTATCTGCACCAAGGAAACCGGTGATCACGTTTATAAGAGTGGTCTTTCCGCTTCCGTTAGGTCCTATTATCAATGTTATGCAGCTTTTTACTTCTATACTTACCTCATCAAGGGCTCTAAGCTCGCCAAAGCTTTTCGTAAGGTTCCGGGTTACTAACTCTATTTTATTTCGTTCACGGTTATTTTGCTTGCAGGAAACTTTCATATCCTGGCCCTTTCCGGTTTCCATCAGCTCCACTCTACTCTGTTCGTAGCAAATTCCCATACTCCGTTTGCATTCCAGTTCCCATCGGAGACAGCGTAAATTATGTATCTCGAGCCAATTCTGTCACGATATTCGTTGAACTTAACTTCCCCGCTTACAGGGTACACTCCATAATTACCCATACTGTACTCTTCTGCCATTCCTGGCATAGCCTCTGCCATAGCATCTGCATTGTATTTGCCTTCTTTATCGTATACTTCTGCAAAAGATAGAGCAAGCACCCATGTTGCATCGTATGAATTCAAACCATAGCCCTGAGGCGAGTTGCCAATTTGCTGGTAATATGTAGTGTTCAGTTTGTCGAAATCTTCTCCACCCTTCGTTTCCGAAACCGTGCTGAAAAGTTTAATTCTGCTCGCTTTTTCAGGGACATCTTCTATAATCTTGCTGCTCTTTGCTGTTCCGTCGCATCCTACCCATTTTACATCAAGCAGCACAGAGCTGTCCTTTGTCTGTGCAAGCATGGTAGCTACTTCCTCGTAGCTGAAAACCACAACTGCAATCTCATCCCTTGAGTAGTCCTTCAGCAAAGTATTCACATTTTCTTCAAGTGTAGCTATATATGGTGTGAAGTCTGCAGGTGGGGGATTCGGATATTCTACTGAAGTCTTTACTTCTACTCCCTGTTTTTCAAACTCCTCTCTCCCGAATTCTTCCAGGCCTTTGCCCCATGCATTACCGGTATAGGTTATTACTACCGCTTTCACGCCCAGTTCATGAGTGAGTTCCGCTATGCCTTTAGTCTGGAAAGAATCCGTAGGTACAAATCTGAAAATAAACTTTTTCTCTTCCGGTGCAGTCACGCCTATATACTTTGTTTCTGCAGTTGAAGAAGGGGAAGCCAGGATTATCTTATTAGACCTTGAGTACTCGCTGACACTTTTCAATTCCCCGCTACTCATTGGTCCAACGATAAGCTTCACACCTTTCGCCTGCAGTGCCATGACCGTATCCAGGGCTTTTTTCGGATCAGCGCCTGTATCCTCAATATAGAGCTTGACCCGGTACGGTTTTCCGTCCTCTGCAAATTTCTTGTTTACATCTTCGCCTGCAATCGTAGTTGCGGTTTTAATATCCCAGCCATATGTTGTCAGAGGTCCTGAAAGATCTACAAGTACCCCAACCGGGATCTCAACCTCCTTAACCTCAGCTTCCGCAGCAGTTTTCTCTCCGGTTTGCATACATCCAGAAACGAATACGATAATAATTATAGCGGCAGCAAGACCGAATAATCCTCTCATAATACATCATCTCACATTTCTTTGCCTTGCCGTTTTTATTCCTTAATTTTTTGTTTCTTATCTGTCTTATCTTAGCCCCATACCTTAAACTCCTTAACAATCTTAAATTAAATATAATCCACATCATAATGAAAATATTAAAGTAGGGCGTTAAAACATATAGATATCTATATTTTCAGTATTCTTTGTGGTTATTGTGGTCTATTCCTCTTTTCCCTTTACATTTTTATTTTTCTATAGGTATGGAATATCAAGTGAATATGTGTAGATACTTATATTCTAACCTAAAACATGGAATATAGATAACTATATATCTGCTTACATAAGTAAAAAATAGCATGACTGTTTTGGAAGGGGCAGTTGTTTACTCAAATCTTCTGGTTCTTCTGTGTATTGGTTTAACAATAACCTGTATCACGACAGGGGTGCCCAATTTTGCCCAGGGAAGCATGGCAATATTCGGTTCCTACCTTTCCTTGACGCTCTGGCTTCTATTCGGGTTGCATCCTTATTACTCTCTTTTTCTCCTTTATTTTCGGAGGTCTAATTGGAGTAGGTATCTACTTGCTGGTTCTCAGGCCGTTGATGAGGAAAAAGACTATAGTTGTTACGCTTATGATAGCCACTCTGGCTGTGGATTTGATATTTATCGGCATACTTGGCGCATATGCTGAAACACTTGGTAACCTTACCAGAAAAGCGACTACAAAATTTATTTTTACGCCAATTGACTTCAAAATTTTTGGTTCAGAGGCAGTACTCCTGATCTCAAGTTTTATGATTCTCCTTTTTCTTTTCTCTCTTTTTCTGCTCCTTTACAGAACTAGATTCGGAATAGCCCTGAGGGCTTCTATGGAAAATGCAGCTCTGGCAGAAATAATGGGAGTAAATGTGGAACACACCCGTCTGTTTTCATGGTTTCTCTCTGGCTCCCTGGCTGCAGTTGCAGGAAGTATGCTGCCTTTCCGTCAGGAGATCGTGCCTTTAACCGGAACTATTATGATTGTTTCTGTTTTTGCAGCGAGCGTTGTAGGTGGCCTGAGGAGTATCTATGGAGCTCTGGCTGGAGGGTATATCGTAGGGATCTCGGAGTCGCTTGTAACCTTTTATTTATCAAAAATCTTAGGACCTGATGTCCTTGTGTACGGCAGGGTGGTTTCTCTTGTTTTGCTGATACTGGCTTTAGTAATTGCTCCCATGGGAATTGCAGGGTTGAGTATATGGAGGAGTAGAAAATGGAAATGGGGCACTTCTTCTTAAATGTGGTGCTGTGGTTCTCAATATACCTCATAGTTGCACTCAGCCTTAATTTGGAATATGGTTATGCTGGCATTCCCAATTTCGGTAGAGCTATGGCTGTTCTCATCGGGGCTGCAACGGTTGGATATGCAGTAAACCATATTCTCATGCTTATTTTCGGCATAGAGGGAAAGATTGTAGAAGCAAGCGGGATCCTCAAAAGTGCGGCTAACTCAATGATTACACAGAACCCGCTTATAGGAATCGGTATTCTCGTTTTCTCACTTTTTTTAGCTGCTTTCATAGGTGCCGTAGCAGGCATTCTTTTTATCCTTCCAAGTTCCAGGCTCAGAGAGGAATACCTGACAGTTACTCTGCTTGCAATAAGCGAAGTTCTGTATCTGGTCTTTAACTACAATAGCTCCATAATAGGGGGCTGCTATGGTGTAAGCGTTCCCAATGTACTTGCATGGATACCTGAAGACTGGCGGGTTCTTTCTTTTGCTGTTTTCAGCCTGGGAGTAGCGCTGATAGTTTACCTTTTTGTAGAAAGAATCCTTACCTCACCCTATGGCAGGCTTTTGAAAGCAATGAGAGAAAATGAAAATGTTGTTCGGGCTTTTGGCAAGGATATTCTTATGATCCGAATAAAGACCGCAGCTCTGGGTTCAGGCATTGCAGCGCTTGCCGGAGCCCTGTATTCCCTTTATAGCGTGAACGTCATAGCCTCCACTTTCTTCAGGGTAGAATGGACATTTTTTCCGTTTCTTATGGTTCTTTTAGGTGGCATGGGAAATAATAAGGGTGTAGCTCTGGGCGTACTGAGCTTTGTCCTCGTAAAACTTTCCCTTACAATGTATAAATATGAAATAAAGAGCCTTCTCCATTTACCATTTGAAGCTTTCTGGCTTGAATATGTACTTTTCGGAATCGCAATGCTGCTGATATTATACTATAGGCCCGAAGGGCTGGTCAAAGAAAAACCTGTAATGACCCCTGCGATAAAGCAGGCTCTAAAGAAGAGTTTTAAAAAGGCAGAGGATACAGATTATGCAAAAGGTATGGAATATAGAGCCTGTGAGAAGTTTGAAGAAAGTTATGAAAACTAGTTCATTTTTGCAGGCACATATTGATAGCAAACTGGGGAAATACTGGTAACCATACTGGGGAAATAATGGTGACAGCGAAAAACTGCACAATAATCTAATCGATCGCCGCGGATATAATTCGAAACCAATTAAATAAAATTAATATAAAGACAGTAAATAAAACAGGCCCTGATTTGAGAGGTTTATTCAGGTACACAAACTCTACAATATCAGGGTCTGGGAATTTTGGCTTTTCTTGATTTCAATCCTGTTTCTTTTTTCTTAATACGAAAAACCAGACTGCAAGAACCATGAATGCAGTGCCTGTTTCAGGCTGGTATCCCGACAGCTCCCTTCCAGAATCCTCTGAAATACCCATTATTTCCAATAAGTATTGTATTGAGGTCAGAACCTTTAATACTCTGTATTACTTGTCGTCAGGATCAAAATAACCGGGCGTTGCACATTAAATTAAATATTATTGGAGACTTATCAGGTTGATTTAAAATTGCTGTTATGAGTTTCGTCTTTTTGCAATCAAATAGAAGCTGTTTGATAAGCTTACAGTATCAACAGCAGTTATTACTTTTAACCCAAAAATATATGGTGCAGTAAAAATTGTTCTCCAGGTTTGTAATTAAATTTTTCTAGAAGCTATGGATAAACATGTTAATTATATCCTGAAATCACATCAAATAAACCTCAGAACTAAATAAGTTACTGGTCTGTTCGTTATTAACCAATACTTTTTATAAATTTAATCTTATTATATATGATTTGTATTTTGTTGTAGAAATATAAATTGAAAAAGTTCTAATATGCCACTATAAATCGAAGCAAACCGGCTCTATAGCACGTACCATAAAGTTTGAAAACACAACCAAACACAAACGACATCCTATTAATAATAGAAAGTGGGAGAGTATGAAAGTTAAATACTCTATTTATTCAATTGCCATTGAAAGTTCGGCATTTTGTTGCGCGAATTATGGATACTCAGGAGAAAATAAAAGTGAAAAAAGGGCAATCTCCAGCAGTAAATTTCAATCCTGTGATCAGCGTTGAAAAGGATGGTACTGTTCTTTACTCAAATGAGGCGGGAAAAATCTTATTGCAAGAGCTGGATGTCAGGGTTGGAGAAAAATTACCTTCATATATAGGAGCTTTTGTTCAGAGGGCAATTTCCCGGGAAGGTATTGAAAAAATTGAAATTAAAATAGGCAAAAAAATATATTTTTTTATTTTTTACCCCTTGCCCGAACATGAATGTGTAAACGTTTACGGATTCGACACAGGCGACCGTAAAAAGTTTGAAGGAAATCTTCGGGAACGTGAAACTCAAGAAAAGATTGACCTGGAACTTGCCAATATTATTGATGTTAAATCCGTTCAGTCCCTGATGAATGACTTTTATAAGCTTGCTCACACTCCCATGGCCCTGCTTGACCTCAAAGGCAATATTCTGGTAAGTGCCGGATGGCATGAAATCTGCACCAGATTCCACAGGGTTAATCCTGAAGCCTGCAAGCATTGCATAGAGAGTGATACGATTCTCTCTGCTGGCGTTGCTCCGGGAGGACACAGGCTGTACAAATGCAAGAACAACCTGTGGGATGCGGTAACTCCAATTATAGTCGAAGGGCAGCATATAGGAAATATTTTCTCAGGGCAGTTCTTTCTTGATAATGAGCCTCTTAACTATGAGATCTTTCGATCTCAGGCTAGTAAATACGGTTTCAATGAGGAGGAATACATAAAAGCGCTTGAAAAAGTTCCAAGGCTTAGCAGGGAAGCTGTGGACACAAGTATGACCTTTTTCATGACCTTTGCTAATATGATCTCACAGCTCAGCTATGGCAATATCAAGCTCTCCAGATCACTGGATGAACGCGATTCTCTGGTTGCTGCGCTGCGGGAAAGCTATGAAAGTTTTCGCTCGGTTCTTGAGAATTCCCTGGATTCCGCATACCGCCTGGATTTTCACCAAGCCCGCTTTGATTATATGAGCCCTGTGATAGAGCAGATTACAGGCTTCTCTCCTGAAGAAATTGATGCAATGACCAGAAATGATCTTCTCGACCGCATTCACCCCGATGACCTGCCTCTGATCGTTTCGGGAACTGCTAGATCATTGGATGAGGGTTTCGGAACACACGAATACAGGTTCAAATGTAAAAACGGAGAATACCGCTGGCTAGCTGATCATTTCTCGATCATTAAGGATAAAACTGGCGTGGCCCGCTTTAGAGCAGGCATTGTTCGCGATATCACCGAGAAAAAGCAAGCTGAAAAAGCTCTCAGTTTTTCAAATCTTTACAACCGCAGTCTGATAGAAGCCAGCCTCGATCCTCTGGTAACCATTGGACATAATGGTAAGATTACAGATGTAAATGGCGCTACAGAGAAGGTTACAGGATATTCGAGAAGAGAATTGATAGGGACGGATTTCTCTGATTACTTTACCGAACCTGAAAAAGCCCGTGAAGGCTATCAGCAGGCATTCACACAGGGGGAGGTTCGTGATTATACTCTGGAGATTCGACATAAGGATGGTTACATAACTCCAGTTTTATACAATGCTTCAGTTTATAGAGATAGGAATGGCGAGATTATTGGTGTCTTTGCTGCTGCACGTGATATCACTGAGCGTAAAAGGATAGAAGAGGCACTTCTGGAAAGTGAATCACGTTTAAGGCTTGCCCAGATCGCTGCGGGTGCGGGAATATGGAACTGGGACATTTCTACCGACAGGCTCGAATGGTCTGAAGAACTATTCCGGCTCTTTGATCTGGATCCCAGGGAAAATGATGCCAGTTTTGATTTATGGAGAAGTTTGCTCCATCCTGACGATAGGCTGAGTGTGGAAAACAGGATCGCAACAGCAATTAACAACCATAACTCAATCTTGCTCGAGTATCGGATTATACTCCCATCGGCAGAAGTTAGATGGATCAATGCCCTTGGCAGTACGACTTATGATAGCGGTGGGAAACCACAGCGTGTATCCGGGATCTGCATCGATATTACCGAACGCAAAAAAGCAGAAGAAGCCCTGAAAAAGACACATGACAACCTGGAAAAATTAGTTGAAGAACGAACAATCGAGCTTGAGAAGGCTTATGAATCGTTGAAGGAGAGCAAAGAAGGTTTAGCCGAAGCTCAAAAAATGGCTCATATTGGAAACTGGAGCTGGGATTTTATAACCGGTGAAACATGCTGGTCTGAGGAAATGTATCGTATTTTTCGGCTTAATTCTCAGGAGTCATCTCCAATTCATAGAGAAATTTTTAATTATATTCATCCTGATGACCGGGACTACGTGGATAGTGCAATTAAAAAAGCTGTAAAAGAAAAGCCTTTAGGTATTGATTACCGGATTATTACAGCTGATAGAAAAGAACGCACAGTTCACGCAGAGAGCGAAATTATTTTTGACCAGAATAATAACCCTATCCGGGCAAAAGGAATAATCCAGGATATTACAGAACGCAAAGAGACAGAAGGAGCCCTGGCAAATATCGAGATTGCCCGTAAAAAGGAAATTCATCACCGGATTAAGAATAATTTGCAGGTAATCTCTTCACTTCTTGATCTCCAGGCTGATAAATTCGACAATCCTAAAGTTATTGAGGCATTCCGGGAAAGCCAGAACCGGGTCATATCCATGGCTCTCATCCACGAAGAGCTTTATAAAGGAGAAGGGACAGACACGCTGAATTTCTCCACATATATAAGGGAGTTAGCTGAAAATCTTTTTCAGACTTACAGTCTTCGCAGTAAAAATATTCTCCTGTATATGGACATGGAAGAAGATGTTTTTCTTGATATGGATACTGCTGTCCCGCTAGGAATAATTGTCAATGAACTCATTTCCAACTCTCTTAAACACGTATTTTCCGAACAGGACAGGGGAGAAATCAGAGTTAAACTATATAGAGAAAAAAACAGGAAGCACAAAAAGGAAAGAGATAAGGTTACAGGTTTTGTTTTGGCTGTTTCAGACAATGGTACTGGCATCCCTGAAAGTCTCAATATTGAAAACACTGATAGTCTTGGTATACAGCTGATAAACACACTGGTAAATCAACTGGATGGAGGACTTGAACTGAAAAGGGATAACGGGACTGAGTTTACAATCAGGTTTAAAGTAGCAGAAAAAAATCAGGCTCACATCCGGTAATATAAAGAAAGAAAGTTAGAAGGAAAGCTAGAAGGAAAGTTAGAAGGAAAATTAACCTGATAATGCAAACAGAGGAAACTGTATTACTGAGGTTATTTTAACGCTAATAACTTTCTCAACCGAATTCAATAATTTCATTATATCTCTAACTTTATAAAGGAAAATGTTTAGCAGCTACAAAATAATTCCTGAGCAGTATATACTCATCGAATTTTCCGGGACATTCCGGGACATCCCGGAAAAAATGGAGGTTAGATGGAAAAAAAGTATATCTGATCGTATTTCATCCCTTATCCGAACAGGAATATGTAAACATCTCCGGGTCCGATATAAATGGGCGGAAAGAATACGAAGAAAAACTTCTGAAGAGCGAGGAGAAGTATCACACTCTGTTGAACCCGGTAGATCAGGACTTTTTTCTTATCGATATCGCTTTGACAAAAATGACTGTCCTGTAGGTTTATTTTATGGAGAGTCCAATGCAGCGGCTGCCCACATGCTGGGTCGGGATTATGCCGGCAAGCGCCTCAGATAGATTGAAACGACTATGAGTCATATCGGTACGAGATATTCGGTAATGTAACTAAAAAGGGTCGTAAAACCATTCGAAGAACCAGAGAAGAAAAATAAATATTTACAGGAATTCGAGGCACAGGGATACGTAGTATTCTCTAGCAATCTTTTTAAGCCAGTCCGGAACCAGAAAATACCTGTCAACAATAAGTTCGTTCAGGTAATAAAGAGATTCTTCGGATTTGCATTCACTGAGCCTCTTTATGGCAGTCCTTCTCGACCATGCGGATCTTTCATCGTCAAGGGCTTCAAGATAAAGCTGGTATTCTTTACTGTCGTCCATTAAAGTAAAATTATCTACCAAAGAATATAAATATTTGTGTCCGGTGTCTGTGGCTATAATATCTGGAAATCTTCAGGAAGATCTCTGGAAGATCCTTTAGTCCATGAATTGCAGTCGTGTTCTTTGACAGGCAGGAGAATTTCGGACCAGGAGAATTCCACCCCAGGGGAATTTCTGATTTCTGGAAAAAGCATCCATTTAATAAAACTTAAAGACTACCTGTAAACCAAAAAAAGTGGTAAATTTGTGAAAGACACTCCTATGATTTGAAAATAATTTAATAAAAGAAAAATAAAGGGAATTCCCATTATGCAGTGATCAGCTGCTGGAATCCCCCACTCAAATGTCGGTCTGCGCTACAAGTTAGCGCACAAAGATATAGTGGCAGCATAAATATAGTTTGCGAATTTCTTCTTAAAAACTGAAGTTTTTTAGACTTGTTTATGAATATCCAGCATGGTTTCACGCATAAGCCTTCAGTATGTCTAAATAAAGTAAGATAACATGTGTAAAAAAGTCATTTTAGGTAGTAGAATGTAAAAATAAGAAAAGAGAATTCTCATACAATGATCAGTTGATGAGAATTCCTGCACAAGGTCTTTGTTCGCTTCTGTTCGCTATGCTTCTAAGTATGTAATCATTCGTCAAAAAAGATATATAATTACCGGGGTTGAAATTTCAACCCTGGTGACGTATTGATTCGCGTTGAAATGTTTAATGTCATATATAATTTTAATAGCACCATTAATTTTTTTGGTACCATAAATTATTTTGAATGAAGAAATGAAGGAGAAATGAAAAAAATTCTATTTTGTTAGGTTCCTTAGCATATTTACCTTGTGCTTATTGCTTTTACAGGGTCCAGCTTCGCTGCCTGCCGGGCAGGATAAATTCCCGTAATCAGGTTCAGTAGGAAAACAAGGAAAATAATGATTATTATATCCTGAGCGCGCACAACGATCGGTATGTAAGAAATACCCGCGTAGACATCGGAGGAAGCTGCCGGAATCTCATATTGACCTATTGCAAGGGCTATAAGAACTCCTGCAAAAGTACCTGCAAGAGCGCCAAGAAGGCCCAGAATTCCGCTCT
The DNA here is from genome assembly GCF_046529725.1 of Methanosarcina hadiensis. Classification (GTDB taxonomy): domain Archaea; phylum Halobacteriota; class Methanosarcinia; order Methanosarcinales; family Methanosarcinaceae; genus Methanosarcina; species Methanosarcina hadiensis. The sequence goes on from NZ_CP136241.1 coordinate 838,094, forward strand.
GGAGGATGAAAATTCTCTGGATACTTGAAACAGGAGCACCCATAGCGCGAAGCATACCTATCTGACCGGTTGCACCGATAACCGAAAGATTCAGGGTACTGACAACGCCAAAAGAAGCAATGACAATAATAAGCCCATACACGACATTGTTTGAAGTGCTCTCAATAGCAATGGTACGCAGGATTGCAGGATTTGTTTCCGTCCAGCCCTGTGCGTTATAACCGAGTTCCTCTATCTCGTTTGCAACTTCCCTATCCCTGTTAAAATCGTCAAGCCTGACCCAGACCCCATTAACCACGTTCGGGACATCATAGAAATCCTGGGCAGTGTCAAGGGATGTGTAGGCAAGGGATTCGTCCAGAGGTGACCTAGTATGAAAAATCCCCACAACTCTGAGGGAAAGAGGGTTTGCATTAGGAAAAGACACACCTACGGAATCACCTAGGTTAACTTCAAGTTTTTCCGCCAGTCTTGAGCCAATAACCACTGTATTTCTTGAAAATTCCAGTTCACGGAAACTGCCTTCAACCATATCTTCTTCAATAGAGCTGATTTCATTTTCCTGTACGGGGACAACACCTCTGAGTTCTGCATTCAGGGAATTATCCTTGAACCTGAAAGAAGCCTGTCCTGTAAGGAAAGGAGAGACTGCGGTGACTCCTTCAATCGTACTGATTCTTTCCATGAGAGTCCCGTAAAGGTAGATGTAATCCTCACCCTCATGAGGGGAGACCGAGACATGAGGGAGTTTATCCACGGTGGTGTTATAAAGCTCCCCTGTAAAACCCACCATAAGAGCCTGGGAAACCGTAAGTACCATCACAGCAAGTGCTATCGCTCCTACCGAAAGGAGTGTCTGGAATTTTCTTGCACGGATCTGCCTGAGGGCGATAAAGAGTTCATAATGCATGAGACTCACGGCTTTTAGTTTGTCAGATTTTTTTCATGGTATATCTGTACTTTCACAGGCTTTCATTCAAACTGGTTAATGCAGCTTTTTAAACAGCGCGAAAACCATAAAAAACCCCACAACTCCGGCAGCAATTGAAAAACCGGGAATGCCGTTTCCATCGTTTTCACCCGTGGTGTTATTTCCTGTATCAGGGCCTGTCTCATTTATATTTGATGGAGAGAGATCAGATTCGATAATCGTTTCCCTGCGTTCTATAACATCCCCATCGTTTCCTATGAGTTCGATCTCAAGCCTGTAAACGCCCTGTGTGAGCCTTTCTCTCCAGGCCACCTCAACGGTTTCATCATCATCAGCCAGCAGAACAGGCACCCTTTCACTGGCTGACTCAACAAATACGGGACCGCCGCTACCTGTTTCCTGTACCTTATATAAGGAAAAAACCAGGGTTCCTTCAAAAGGAACCTGAGAACTCCCAAGGACGGTTGCGCTTGCCCCGGTTTCATCCTCATAAATATCAGTAATTTCAGCATCGTCTCTGGCAGTAAAATTCTCTGTTGAGGCCGCAAATCCCCGGCTGGGAGAGTAAACATGGACTTTTACTCTACCTGTATACTCTTTATTATTCTCCAGAAGGGCACCCCAGGATGCGGTAAATGTCTCCGGAATGCTGGTAAGAGACGCCTTTTCGGTTTTTGTTTTATATATTACATTGTGCCCGTCCACAAGCATGTACTCAATGTCAAAAAGTGAAGCTTGATTTGGGGAGAGCACAACAGCTATCCCCTCGGAATTAGGAACAAGATCATCTATTCTGAATCTTAAAGCCGAGTTGCTGGCGTAGACAAAATTATATTCCGATTCGGAAAGCACTTCTCCCTGCTCAAGGAGCCTTGCTCTCATAGTATAGGCGCCACGCTCGGCATTCCTTACATCCCAGAAGCCAACTTTCATAACTCTAGTATTTGCAGGAAAACTGCCGGCTGAGAATTCCTGTGCAGCAATGATCTCATCATTCCTGTCAGGTCTGACCAGAGACACTTCCAGGGAAAGGTTCTCTTCTGGCTGGGCTGAGTAAAATGTTACATCAAAGGACTCAATGTCGCTGTAAAGTTCGGCTATACGGACTGAACCCGCTCCGTTGATCTGAGACGTATCTGCTGCTGAGGCTGGAAGAGCCGATAGAAGAAATAAAACAAGTACGAGAAACACGGCTTTCATGGTCTTTTTCCCCTATTCGATTACGAAAAGATTGTATTGATCTTATTTAAAAGAAATGCAGCCGGATAAATTCACTTTTTTCACCGGAAGTAATAAAGTAAACAGAAAAAGCACTGTAAACAGATAAAAATGCAATCAAAGTTAAAAATGAGAAACAAAGAAAAGAAAGAAAACAAAAATTGAAAAGGCAGATAGACGGGAAATAATAGAATGATTAAAGCTAACTAAATAAAACCTGCAAGGAATCCGAAAGTATTTATTCTTTAGTTGAAGTATAAGATCAAATATTTAATCTGAACAAGTTTACTTGATTTATGGCTGTGAGACAGTAGATCTCACGGTTTTTTAACGAACAATTACTTGAAACCGTTACTATACAAGTTATTAAAAATTGCCTGTTCAAGCAGAAGGTGTGGTAAAAAATGGAGAAAAAAAGCCTCTTGATCCTGGGAACCGCCTCTCATGTTGGAAAAAGCTCAGTCGTGACTGCCATATGCAGGATCCTGTCAAGAAACTATAAGGTTGCCCCTTTCAAAGCACAGAATATGAGCCTGAACTCATGGATTACAAAGGATGGAAAGGAAATAGGGATTGCACAGGCAATCCAGGCAAAAGCTGCAGGCACAGAACCAACAGCAGATATGAACCCCGTTCTCCTGAAGCCTAAAGGAGACTGTGTTTCCCAGGTAATCCTGCTGGGTGAGCCCTATGCTGACAAAAGCGCAGGCCAGTATTACGATTCTATTGAAGAGATGCACGCAGTTCTTAAAGGAGCACTCGAAAGGCTCTGGAAAGAGCACGATATTATTGTCATGGAAGGAGCCGGAGGGGCTGCAGAAATCAACCTTTACGAAAGGGATATCGTGAATGTAGGCACTGCCAGGCTCACTCAGGCTCCGATAATCCTTGTAGGAGATATTGAAAGGGGAGGCGTATTTGCAAGCCTCTACGGCACGGTTGCCCTTCTGCCTGAAGATGTGAGGAAAAATGTCAAAGGATTTATAATCAATAAATTCAGGGGTGACATCGAAATCCTGAGACCCGGACTCAAACAGCTTGAGGAAAAAACCGGAATTCCTGTTCTTGGAGTTCTTCCACATTTCAAGCTCCGCATCCCTTCCGAAGATTCGGTCTCCCTTGGAGATAAAGAGGATTCAAAAGCGAAAAAAGAGATTGAAATCGCAGTAATTCGCCTGCCCAGGATCTCAAACTTTACGGACTTCGAGCCCCTGGAAGGACTCGTGAAAGTCAGGTATGTGGATATTGACGAAGAGCTTGGAAACCCTGATGCAATCATGATTCCTGGAACAAAGAACACTGTTAATGACCTCCTTGATCTCAGGGCAAGCGCAATGGACAAAAAAATCCAGGCTTTCAAAGGAAAAATCCCAATCTTCGGGATTTGCGGCGGCTATCAGATGCTTGGCAGGACTATTTTTGACTCAGGAGTGGAAAACGGAGTCGAAGCTGAGTTTGAGGGTCTCGGGCTTCTGGACATAGGGACCAGATTTGGAGAATATAAAAAGAAAACGGTTCAGGTAACAAAGAAAGTCAGAGGCTACGGTCCTATCCTGAAACCCATAGATGGTGAAGAGATAGAAGGCTATGAAATCCATATGGGAGTTACCGATTCAAACCGCACGGTATTCGGGGACGATGGAGCTATCGATGAGAACGGCCTCGTAATCGGCACATACCTTCACGGGCTCTTTGATAACAGGAACATAAGAGATTCCCTGGTCAGGTACCTTTATGAAAGGAAAGGCCTGGAATACAGCCCTGAAGAGATAATGAGTGAAAACGATGCCTACGAAGAGCTTGCAAACGTAGTTGAGCAAAATATTGACATGGAAAAGCTCTATGAGATTGCCGGAGTCCAGAAAATATAAACCTGAGGACATAACCGGAACAGGCTCGTCAGGTATTGCATAGAAGCATTACCTGAGCCTGTTATTTTATCTGTATCTGAGTAAACTCTATATCTATCTGTGTCTGGGTAAACTCTGTGTCATTATATCCGTGAAGGTATATGCCAGGAATTAAAAAAAGAGGCCTTGAGCAGATTCCGGGGAGATATTGGGGAATAGCTGGAACTAAAAAACCAAACCTAGGGTAAAGTACAATGCTTGCGGAGGCATGACTGATCCTCAGAACCCGCTCAACGTATAATATTTTTATTGCTAACTATTTATTCATTGTGAATTTGTTCTACTTAATTAAAGTAAGACTGATTGTTATTTAGTTCGTTCAGTTAGTTAATTTATAAAGTAGTAGGTTTTTGTTTTCTCCCTAAAAACTGGACTATTTCACAGATCTGTCTCCTGCCAAACCCTATTTTCAATATTTTTGGCGGGAGGAGAAAAATTAAAGATATTTCCGTAAGCCTGAAAATCCAGAAGTACCGGTACTGCCTGAAGGGTAGAGCACATTTCTGCCTGAATAAACTTCTTATCGTTGCAGTACTGGCCCACCCCGACTATATCCTGTTGAATCCAGGACAGCCAGCCAGTCGAAATCGGTAAGGCTTTGAGAGGTTAAGGCGAAGTAGGTTGGGTTCTTCATACTGCCAGAGCGTACAGGAATAGCCTCTCTTGCTAAGACTGGAAGCCTTTCGCCATTGTAAGTTGGAATGAACCGCACTGGTCCAGGAGAATAAGTAAGCTGAGATTCAAGAGTGCCTGCTTCAGGCTGACCTACGCCATTGGCTTCTGAAACGCCTACCGCAGAACCAATAACTGCATAGCGAGGACCGAACATTTCATTAAGGTGAGACCCCACAGGCCACCATATCAGTAGTTCGGTGCCCAGCTGCCATTGTGCCTTTCCGCGCTGCAGACGGCTGTTATGGGCAAAGACCAGCACTTTTCCCCTACCACGTTCACGGGACAAAATATACTCCAGATTATCCGCCATCATCGCTTCACGGATGCTGAGACCTTCAATAATCCTTTTCCCTGGCTCCGATTTTCGCGCCAGTGCAGCATGATAGTTAAGTAGCTGCCGTGCCACAGATGCATAGTGCATGGCTTCCAGATAGCGGCTCTTTCCGCTTTTGGCTACCAATTCTGGACGGCGTGCATATAGTTCTGAGATAAGATCCTCTGTTTCGATCCTGAGCGAATTTGCGGCCGATGACAAGCCTATTGACTTCATGGGGTCAATCATCGCAGCCGGATTTTCCCAATCCGCATCCTGACCAAGAAATGTATCGATACGCTCTCTATGGTCCTTTGCGCTGATGCTATCTATCGAAGCAAGGTAATCCAGAACAAGATGCAGAACCTGGCGTGGGCTATCACTGCAGGTCATTTCCGTAGGGCTATCAAATCCGTAAAAATAGAGCTTGAACTTGTGGGAAGGATCGGCATTGTATTGTCGCATCCACTCGACGAGTTCCCGATCAGCATCTAGCCTGCCGAATCCATGGCTAAATCCTGTATCCTGAAGAATTTCATAATTATCTGGATTTCTGCCGGCTATGTACTCATTAACTGCGCGTTCCCGAGGAAAGCTGCTTTCTATAGCAATTGCGCTGTAGCCATGCGCTTCTACCAGACGTCGAAACAGCAGGTTGCGAAGTATAAGAATGTCTTCACCTCCATGGAGAGCTTCCCCAAAGCCAAGCAACTCCACGGAATCGCCAAGTGAAGCTATGACTCTGTCAACGGAAGTTCCGAAAGATTCGGGCGAATCGATAGAAAACGGAATCGTTTCGTGCAGGATCCAATCATCAAGTGTGGCATACACTGGATCTGAACTTCTCGGAGGAAATATTCCTTTTTCCATATCCTCAAGACCTTATATTGATTATATCAATCTTTAATTTTTACATCAGCTCTTTGTTTAAAAGTTTAACTTTTAATTCTTCTGATACCGGATAATCCTGTGAATATAATCTTTCGGTTAGAAGACCAGGATGAGAATGTGAGGATAGGATGAGAGTGTAAAGACAGGATGAGTATATGCAGGTTGAAAAGAGAGGTTGAGCGGTCAGGGGGAGAAAATATGGGGAGTATTTTAGAAAAATTTGATACCAATTGGGGGCTGGTATGTTTACTTGTAGAGGGTGGATAAAACCCATCAGGTTACCCGCTCAACAATATCTATTTTACTGTTAAGTATTTATGTCTTATGAATTTATCTTACTTATCTAAGATCACTAATTTTTGAATTCAATTACAGCCAGATTATATACACTGTTTCTGCTTCTGGTTTTGCTTCTGGTTTTGCTTCTGGCTTTGCTTCTGGTTTCATAGAAATGCTTCTCACCTCATAAAAAAGATTCTTGCTGATCGAAAATTTTCTTATATCACTCATCTGCTTTTCTGAATCATAACTTAATTTATAAAAATTTAAAGTAGTAATAAGTATTACAAATGATTTAGTGTTAGCAAAAATTTTAAAACTAATGAAGTCATATCATTAGAAATATTTTTCAGAGAAAATTTAGAAAAAGATCAAATTACTGATCTTGGAAATCATGCCTGTATAAAAAAACAAAAACAGCCAATTGAAGTCAGGCAGACATTGAATGGAGGATTTAAATTGAAACACGTATTTCAGAGGAAGCCCCTCTTTATAATAGTTCTGTTTTGTGCAGTTGCAGGAATCCTGGGAATCCTGACAGCACCTGCATCTGCAAGTGTTAAATGCTGGGAAATATCTCCGGTCTGTCCCAGCACTGGTGATGTAATCTCAATTTCCGGAAAGGCGGCAGGTAATGAGATCATTGAAATATCCATTTTACATGAAGAGATGGTGCCGGTTTCAGGAAACAATTACAAGTATCAAATAAATAAACTAAAGGTTCCAAAATCGATATCTGGTGGTGAAAACCTATTTACGGTCAATGCCACCGGGGAGGACGGCGCCGTTGTCAGGGATATGAATGTAAGAGTTAAGAAATTTAAGTGGATTTCCAGGCATGTTGATGCCAGAAACGGAAACGCTACAATTTCTCAATCAAACGTACCTTCCTGGATGAGTTATTTCGTGAAAATCGATGGAGAAGTTGCATCCAAAAAAGAAGGGTCCGAAAAAAATAAGGAAAAAAACAATTCAAACAAAGGGCAGGTAAAACTAACTTTCGAAACCTCATACGAAGCTGCACAGGCTAACCCAGATGGAAATTTCTGCTTCAAATATGATACGGACTCGCTTCCTGCAGGCGATTACATAATAAACATAGGTGGCATTGAAAAAAAGCTTACCCTTAACCCTGAAAAAGAAAAAGGATCAAAGCATAAAAATAGGTAAAATTATTTAAAAAATCTTTCTTACGATCGACACATGGTATCCGATCATATGAAAAAAAGAATTAAATGAAAAAATTGCGGCTCCATAGAGATTCTCAGTCTATGGAGCTATATTTACTTCTTTCACATTTCAAATTAATAGTGGTCCGTTCAGATACCTTTTTCCGTTCAGATACCTTTTTCCGTTCAGGCACATTTTTTATCTGGAAAGCTCCACTCCATTTCCTGAAAAGCTTGCAACCGGCAGTTTCTTAGCGGAAAGCAAACAGCAGTTTTCAATGTCCGATACCCTGAACTTAATATCAGCCATCTTTCCCTGAGCCCTGATTTTTACGGTGCCTCCTTTTTTAAGCCCCAGCTTGCGGACCATTTGCAGGTTAAGTTCTACAAAATCGTTGTCGTCTTCAAGCCCGTGCCACATAAAAGGGGAAAGAGAATAAACCAGTGAAGCTGAAAGAAATGCTGGACCGGGTTCTGTGCAGGTCTCTGAAAAGAGCCTGCAGCATTCCTCCTGAGAGGGTTTGCATTTTAAGCAGGAGGTTTCAGCTTCGGATGGTTCAGCTGAGATTGGATAAGGCTCAAAAGGTGCCTTTAAAGCGAAATCGCCTGCTTCCTTTATCCCGAAACCCTCATATACCTCTTTCTGAACCGACTCAAAATCAGGCTGTTTTCCAAAAGTTTCCGCCAGGCTGGAAAGGGCATCGAAACCGATGGTCGAGTTTCCACCTGCCGAAAGGAGCCTTCCTTCAGCATTGAGTGCCGTACCCTGTTTGCGGTAAAATGGTTCGGATGCAATTACTATATCGGCAAGCCCGGAAAATTCTCCCCTCCTTGAAGTCTGAACGATCAGGGTGTCCAGCTTCGAAAGGGTCAGGACTGCAGCCTCCCTGTCAGGTGCAAGCTCAAGAAGATCGGATTCCAGGCAGAAGAGTGTTTTTATTTTCCCGGAATCTATGTCCTCAAGAAGTTTTTTCAGAGTGCGCTGTTTCCTGTTTGCTGCAAGCGCCTCCATTCCTGCAGAATTTACAAAAGGCTTGAGGAATAAAGTTTTCGAACCTGAAGCTTCTGCAAGGTCGATGACCACTTTTATATGCTCAGGGTCAGAGTAAGGGTGAATATCAGCTATAATCACGGAATTCGGGGAAGGGCACAGGGACTTCATATATTCTGCCGGCTTCAGGCAGAACTGTTTATCAGCAAGAGGCAGCTTCCTGGGCCCTATGCAGATAATTTCTGCTCCTTTTTCTTTTGCCCTGAGAATCCTCCTGAGAAGCAGGGGATACTGAGAATAAGGATCAACAAAGAGAAAGATCTGCCCTGCATTTTCAACTTCCTCCAGGGATATACTCCGGTTAAGTACACCGATCATCCTCGCCGGCAGGGAAGAGTAGATACCCATTCCGGTTTCCACGCCGAGACCAAAAACGCCTGCAAGGGCTGAGAAAACTTTCTGTTCTTCATTTGTTGTATTGCCCACGGAAAAGAAAGCCAGGCTTTCCGCGGGTACAGTTTTCAAAACCTTTATGGCTTCTGAGACAGCACCTTCAATTCCGGAGTTCTGCCCCTTCACTATCGAGGTCTGAAGCCCAGCATAATACAGCGGAAGTTTCAGCCCGAATCTGCAGAGTTTGCCTGCGTTTACCGGTGAACTCTTGCGGAAGTCCACAGACACTGATGGCTCTCCGGTTCCGGAAATATTTTCCCTGAGATAAAGCCCGCAGGCAAGCCCGCATCCGGGACATATGCTTGAATATACATTTTCCGGGCACATATTTTTCCCGTCCTTCACCTGCACGAGCAGCCACCCCCTTCTTTGTCTTCATTGTCTTCGGGCTTAAGGGCAAAGAAAGGCGGAGTCCTGTCTGACATACCCGGAAGATACCTGTATTCTTTCTGGACAGGTACGGCAAAACGCTGGTAGAGGCGCGTGAGCGGAATTTCAGCAGGGCATACATCTTCACATTGCCCGCAGCCTATGCAGGAATCCGAGAGGTGCAGGAAGCGCACCATATGGAAAAGGGATATTTTGTAGCTGTCTCCAGGGGAAGAGTAAGAAGTACATTTCGAATCCTCACCGCAGGTGCAGACAGGACAAACTGCCTTGCAGGCTCCGCAGTGGATGCAGTTTTCAAGTTCTTTCCGGAAATACTCGAAGCGATCTTCTCCATTTTCAATAGGGGCAAAAACCTCAGCTTTTCTTTTCTCGCTCATTCCGAGCATCACTCTGTTAACCTTTTCCCGGGCAGAAATTCCTTTTTCTTCAGCCATTATAAATTCGGCAAAACCCGCTTTAACTGCGTTTTTCAGGAGTTCTGCCCCTTTTTCAGTCATAACCTCTACAAAAGTGGCTTTTCCTGCAAGCTTACCCGAAACACCCCAGTTCCCGCATGCCAGGTCAGCATTCATCGGGATTTTCACCTGACAGTAGCGGCAGGAATCTCTTCTTCCAAGGTCTTCGGCTTCAAGGTCATCAATAGGAACTGCGTGTTCTTTCCCGTCTTTCGTGACGAAGACAAGCTTCCCCTTTACTATTTCTTCCCCTTCAATCTCTTCAGGATCAAGTCTGTAAACTGTCTCAAGCATTTTTTTGACCTTTTCAGGGTGCATTGTCCCCCCGCAGTTAAGGCCTATTACGTAGGTATCCTCAGATGAGAGGACATTCCTTTTCGCCCTCTCAATAACTGCTCTTACATCACAGGGCTTTGCTGGCAGGGCCATTTTTCCGGAGCAGGTCTCTGGCTTCAGGTACCTTGCAAGGTTTACAGGAACGGAGTGCATGGAACCTGCAGATTCCAGGACTTCCTGCACGTCCGAGGTAAATACTGGATATGCTTCGAATTCGCTGACTTTTTTCAGGACAAGCGCCCTGTCCACAAGTCCTGTCTCGAGGGCAGCTGCGAGCATTGCTGTCACAAGCCCTCCGGAAGCCCCGCGAGACCTTACATCTTCGGATGCAGCCCAGCCAAGCAGTTTATCCCCTGCTTTAACATCGGAAGCATCTTTTAGTCCTGACATTTTCAGGCCACTCCTTCGGGTTTTAAGATACTGGGGCCAAGCTTTCTGACCTGTTCCGTAACCGTGCGGACAACCTCGGCAAATTTTTCGCCTTCGGATGCCGAGATCCAGTTGATCTGCAGTCTTTCTTCTTCAAGGCCGAGTTCTTTTAACATTGAACGCATGAAATTGAATTTTACAAGGGTTTTTTCGTTTCCGTTTATATAGTGGCAGTCTCCGAGATGGCAGCCAGTGATAAGCACAGCGTCTGCTCCTTCAAGGAAAGCTGAAAATACATGTACAGGGTCTACCCTGCTTGAACACATTACGCGGATGATGCGCATGCCTGCAGGCTGCTGGAAACGCCCGATTCCTGCCCCATCTGCGCCAGCATAGGAACACCAGTTGCAACAGAACATTACAATTTTGGGCTCCCATGCCTCATAGATTTCATTTTTCTCAGGTTCCATTAGCGGGCCTCCTCGGAATAAGTAAAGACATCCTTTACCTGGGCAAGAAGCTGGTCATTTCTGAAATGCTGCTGGTCTAGTGCCCCTGTCGGGCAGCTCATAGCACAGGCACCGCAGCCCTTGCAGAGAGCAGGGTTGACTCCGGATTTCCTTGCCCTGTAAGAAATGCCCTGTTTTTCGAGCAAAATTTCTGTAAGGCTGATTGCTCCGTAAGGGCAGACCTTCTCACAGGCTCCGCACCCAGCACAAAGTTCGGTATCAACTTTTGAGATAACAGCACTTGATTCGAGGGACTTTCTTGAGAGGATTGTACATGCCCGCGAAGCTGCAGCCGCAGCCTGGGCAATGCTTTCGTCGACAAGTTTCGGAGCCTGGGCAGTTCCGCAGAGGAAGACTCCCTCGGTTGCAAAGTCCACTGGCCTCAGCTTTATATGGACTTCCAGGAAAAAGCCGTTTGAGTCCAGAGGGACTTTAAACATGGGAGCAACCTTCCTGTTTGAAGCTGGAGCCACAAGCGGAGCACTCAGGACTATAAGGTCAGCCTCAATTTCCAGGTCAAAGCCTGTAATCTCATCATATACACGGACCTCATTTTCTCCTATCCAGGGAAGCCTGTTGTCGGAATAAGCTATAAACCGTATGCCTGCAGCTCTTGCTCTTGAGTAGAGTTCTTCCCAGGCCCCATAGGTACGCATTTCCCTGTACAGCACGTGCACGGTAGCAGAAGGGTCCTTTTCCTTGATACGGAGAGCATTTTTAACTGCAGTTATGCAGCAGACCCTGGAACAGTAAGGTCGTTCTTTACTCCTGCTCCCTGCACACTGAACCATTACTACGTGTTTTGCATTGAAATCGCCTTCAAGCTCTGCTTCAAGTTCGGACTGGGTAACAACATTCGGGAACTCCCCGTAGCTGAAGTATCCTGCAGGTGAAAGCTCTTCGGCTCCGGTTGCAAGAACAGCGACTGCGAATGGAATTTCCTGTTCTTTACCTTCTCTGTCCCTTACGCGGCCTTTGAAATTTCCAACCGAGCCACTGACATCAACAAGCTCAGAACCTGTCAGAACCGTGATGAGCGGATGAGCCCTGACTTTTTTGATAAGAGGGATAAGGATTTTCTGGGTTTTCCTGCCGTCCTGAAGGGCTGTTATATTCCTCAGGAGACCCCCAAGTTCGTGTTCTTTTTCCAGAAGCAGGACTTCAAACCCGTTTTCTGCGATCTCGAGAGCTGAATGCAAACCTGAAATCCCCCCTCCTAGCACGAGTGCATTATGCCTGAGAGATAGTTCCTGCTTATAAAGCGGAGTAAGGCGTCTGACTCTCGAAACTCCCATCCTCACAATATCTTTTGCTTTCTCAGTGGCTTCTCCTGGCTCTTGCTGGTGAATCCAGGAGCAATGTTCCCTTATGTTCACAAGCTCAAAGAGGTGGGGATTCAGCCCTGCAGCCCTGCAGCTCTCCTGAAAGAGAGGCTCGTGGGTTCTCGGAGTACAGGAGGCGACAAGTACCCTGTTCAGCCCGTGCTCGGCAATCATTTCCTTGATCCTTTCCTGGGCATCTTCAGAGCAGGCGTACATTTCTTCTCTTTTAACTGCCACATTTTCAAGTGTGCCCGCGTAGCTGGTCACTTCAGGAACATTGACAAAGCCGCCTATGTTCGTGCCGCAGTGACAGACAACCACACCAACCTTTGGTTCTCCTTCGGTTGCTTTTTCCGGTGGGAACTTCTTCTTGCTCTCCAGAGTCCCGCGGGCAGGAGAGAGAAGAGCCCCGGCTTTTGCAGCTGCCCCGCTTGCCTGAGCCACGGTATCAGGGATATCTTTCGGACCCTGCACCGCTCCTGCAGCAAAAACTCCGGGCCTGTCCGTACTCATGGGGTTTTCTATTGAAGTGTCGATAAATCCGGCTTCCGTAAGCCCTACTCCTGCAAGCCTGGCCAGTTCTTTTCCTGATTCCGAAGCCCCTATGCCTATCGAAAGGACTATCATGTCGAATTCTTCATGGGCTATGCTGCCGTCCTCTTTCTCGTAAGGAACCCTCAATTCACCTTTCAGGGGATCAGCTTCAACACAGGAAGGGCGAGAACGGATAAAACGGACCTTTTTCTCGTTTTTTGCGCGCTGGTAGAACTCTTCAAAGCCTTTACCGAAAGCCCTGATGTCTATATTGAAAATTGCACATTCAATTTCCGGGTCATGTTCCTTTGCGATAACTGCCTGTTTTACGGCGTACATGCAGCATACCGAGGAACAGTACTTTTTCTGCAATTTCTGGTTTCTTGACCCAACACACTGAATAAAGGCGATCTTTTTAGGTTCTTTTCCTTTTGAGGTCTGCAGGTGTCCGTGATAGGGACCGGATGCATTCAAAAGCCTCTCAAACTGGAGGGAAGTAACAACATCAGGATGCTCGGGCCTGTAGGCTTCAAGCCCTTTCGGATTAAAAGCCTCAAAACCCGCAGCAAGGATTACGGCTCCTGCTTTGAGAGAAAATTCCTTATCTTTTTGAGTATAGTCAATTGCTTCCCTTTTGCAAACTTTTGCACAGTTTCCGCATTTGCCTCTCCTGATGTAGATGCAGTTTTCAGGGTCAATTGTCATAATTCTGGGAACAGCCTGCGGAAAGGCGAGGTAAATAGCTTTCCTCTGGTCAAGCCCTTCGTTGAACGTGTCCGGGACTTTTTTGGGGCATTTTTCAATGCAGTCCCCGCATCCGGTACATTTTGTCTCGTCCACATACCTTGTTTTTTTCCTGACTTTTACGGTAAAGTCTCCGGCAGCCCCGTTAATGGCAAGGACTTCGCTGTATGTGAGCAGTTCTATATTCGGGTGCCTGCTAGCTTCTACGAGCTTGGGAGAGAGGATGCAGGCTGCACAGTCCGAAGTCGGGAAAGTCTTGTCAAGCTGGGCCATTTTTCCACCTATAGTCGGCCCGGACTCTATAAGGTAAACTTTATACCCGCTGTTTGCAAGGTCAAGGGAAGCCTGTACTCCGGCAATACCACCCCCGACTACAGCCACTGCTCCGGTTATATCCGTTTTCATGCTTTCAGCTCCTGCAGATGTTTTTAGATAATTTTGCTTCAGCACAGTATTTTTTCAATGTATTCCGGTGCCTTAAACGCCTTTATCTTTGCCAGTCTTTTAGCTCTTTTTAACTTTTTTAGTTTGTACCCGGTTTTTTCCAGCTAATCTTAAAGGCAGCCCGAAGCTTATACGGGCACTCCACCCTTTCCGGAATCTGTGCCCTCGCCGAGTTGTTTACCCGGAAACCTATTTTCAGCCATTTCCCCGAGCTTTGTATAGAATTCGGTATTCTGAGTGCGGTTTAAGTAAATGCCCAGTTCTTCAGGGGAATATCCGAGAGCAAGTCCGAGGAGCTGGGAGTAGTGCAGTACAGGAATGCTGAACTCTTTTCCCTGAAGGTCTGCAAGTTCAAACTGCCCCTGGTCAAACTGAAGGTGGCAGAAAGGACAGGCATCCACAATACAGTCAACATCTGCTTTCTGCATGTGCTCGAGCTTCTTTTCCGTAAGCCTGAGAGCCACGTCCTGTACGGCTGAGCGAGCTCCTCCCCCTGCTCCGCAGCAGGCTGTCTTATCCTCGTATTCTATGCTGCGGGCTCCTGTAGCCTCTACCAGTTCATCGAAAAAAGAAGGATTCTCCGCGCTTCCGAGTTTTCTTTCATGGGACGGTTTTATTAAATGGCATCCGTAGTGAACTGCAACCCTGAGGTCAAGCGGGTGAACGATTTCATCCCGGATTTTTTCAGGGCTGACTTCCCTGAAAAGGTATTCGACTATATGCCTGACCTCAATTTTCCCGGCAAATTCCCTTCCGATTTCCGAAAGCTTTTCGTTGACCCCTGCTTTTGCCCCGTTATCTTCTTTCAGGGTCCGGTTTGTGTCCGCAAGCGTGGCATAACAGCCGTTGCATATGGTAAGGAGATCAGCATCAATGGCTTCCGAAAGGCAGAGGTTGCGGCTTGCAAGAGTGAGCCAGGTCTTTTTATCAAAGGACTGGAATACTCCGGGGGCAGGGCAGCAGGAAGCCCCTTCAAGTTCTTTCAGGGAAATCCCAAGCCGATCCATTACTTTCCTTGTTGCGCTTTCAATGCCTGGATAGCGGTTAGGGGCGATACAACCTAAAAAGAGTGAAAGGTTACGTTCCGGACTATCTGTACTGTTTTTCGTCATGTTTTTCAGCTTCTTATCGCAAATTCGTATTTCAGGCCGGAGAAGGCTGGTCAAAACCTGCAAGCCTGTCAAATTCGCAGGCTTTAATGAGCTGCCTTACTTCTTCAAGGGCTTCCGGGCAAGAGTGCACGGTTCCGGGCAGTTCATCGAGTTCAAGCTCTTTCCGCTTTTCCCTGTTCTGCTCATCAATCGGAACACCATGCCCGGTACGCATTACGTACTCAGCGATCTTTTTATGAGCTGGAAGCATGACACCGTTCTTTACGGCAATACCTCGGAGCTTAAGCATGGTGTCCACGGTTTTAACTCCTTCTGGGCATCGTTCTTGACACCTGAAGCAGGTAGTGCAGTACCACAGGTGCTCGCTGTTGAGCACGCGGTCCCGCAGCCCCATTGCAGACATGCGCAGAAGTTTTTTTATGTTGTACTCAGGCACAACATCAGTCACCGGGCAGCCTGTTGAGCAGCCCTTGCAGTTAAAACACATCAGAATTTTTTCCGTTCCGGCTTCTTCTTTTATTTCTTCGAAAAAAGCAGGGTCGGATTCTGAGGTTTTTATAGGGTATTTCATAGGTTCATCCCTGATACGTTTCTTCATTTTTGAAGTGGGTGGATAGTCTCAAATCTGGACATTTTTCCAGGTTTCAGGTGATTCCTCAAATGCCCATCCTTTTTGAGGGCATTCGGAATGCTGTAAATTAAATTCATGAATCTTATATGCACCAATTTCCATTACCTGAAAAGGTAGGTTAACCAGGTGTTTCTCCTTGAGGTTAACTTAAAATGCCCGTGGGGTAATAATATAATAATATATTTAAACGTTTCGCGTATTTATCATGATAAATAATTAAAAATATAACAAGAAAAAAATATTTAAAAAATAGAATTTCAGCTATTACCGGCTTATTTCACAAATTCGGATGAGAAAATTAATGGATGAATAAAATAGTACGGTTAGAATGAGCAGAAACTGGAAAAAAGTGCTGGGTTTCGCATTACTCTGGAGTGTTAAAAGATAAAAATTGTAGTTATCTCACTAAAAATTAAGAAAAAAATATCGAATAAATAATAAAATAGAAAAATATCGAATAAATAGTAAAACAGAAAAATATTGAATAATGATAAAAACAAAAAATTCGGAAAATAATAATGGGTATCAGAACATTCGGACCTGCCTGCCAAGCCCTTCCCGGACAGCTCTTTCATAAACAAGGTGAGCCGTTGCAACATCCTGAATTGCAAGCCCTGTAGAATCGAATATCGTAATCTCTTCTTCACTCGTCCTGCCGGGTTTGAGGCCGACCATTACTTCTCCAAGCTGGGCATGGATATCGGTTTCTGAAATGTAGTGTTTGGAGAGGGGGACGTTTACTTCCCCTGAATGAAGCGCCTGAACCATATCGTCAACTATGATTTTGGCGCGGAGGAGAATTTCCGGGTCGAGTTCTTCTTTTCCTACGGCATCTGCACCTATCGCATTTATATGGGTGCCTTCTTTTATCCAGCTGGCTTTTATTATTGGTTTCCTTGTTGGGGTTGTAGTTACAAGGATATCGCAGTCGCAGACTTTTTCAATACTTTCTTCGTAATGCATCTCACAGGGTACAATATCTGCCATTTCACGGATAAACTGCTCACAGCTTTCTTTTGTTCTGGAATTGATCCTGACACATTCCGGCTCGAAAACCTCACAGAGAGCTTCAAGCTGGGTTCTTGCCTGGTTTCCTGCACCTACGAGCCCGAATACTTTTGAGTCTTTCCTTGCAAGGTACTTTGCGGCAATTCCGCCGGCTGCACCCGTCCGTATATCGGTAAGGTAAGTCCCGTCCATAATTGCCACAGGAGCTCCGGTCTCAGGGGAAATAAGGATGATCAGCGCCATCACCGTTGGAAGGTCACGCATGGGATTCCCGGGGTGGACGTTTACAATCTTTACTCCTGTAATATCTTCTTCTTCAAGGTATGCAGGCATTGTTCGCAGATCCCCATTGTAAGCGGTATAATATAAATAGGATTTCGGGGGCATCTGCACCTTGCCAAGGCCGTGCTGTCTGAAAGCTCTTTCGACTACCTGCATATCGGAATGCATGTCAATAACACTTTTTACCTCTTCCTGACCCAGCCACAATACTTCCATAGTGTAACCCTCCGGAGCCATAGATTTATCACATCCTGTAGTAAGCTGGCTTCCGGTTGAAAACCAGGCTTAATTAAATATACCGGAAAGAAAACCGACAGACTAACAGGCACATCGACTGTCGGGTAGCATAGTTTGACACTTTTATTTGAGCAAATATGTATACTATAACATATCTTCACTCATTTAAAGAACTTCCTTCGTGAGGGAGAATTATGCCAGAGAATCCTGCCGCTTTTTCCGGACCAGACCAGAAAGAAAGATTATTGAAGCCTGCCAGAGATATCCGGAGCATTTTGCGCTGGGGCTACCCAAAGTTTGCAACCATCCGTTTCGTGGCTGAACATTTCAGGCTCAGTGTAGAGGAACGGCACATTCTCACGAGGGTAATTATGCCTCCTGAAAAAGTAGCTGCCAGAATCCGCAAAAAAGTATCCTGTGATAGTGTAAGTAACAGAGATCTTCTCCTTGACGGGTATAATGTCCTGTTAAGCGTGGACAGCCTCCTCAGGAAAGAGCCTATGTGGTTCTGTGACGATGGATATATACGGGACACCCGCTATTATTTCAGTAAAACGAGCCATGCTGAAGATATTGAGGGGGCCCTTGACCTGATTCTTGAATTTTTATCCGAAAAAAATCCCGGATCAGTAACCTTTTTACTTGACTCCCAGATTAGCCGGAGCGGAGAACTTGCCGGTTTCATCCGTCATAAACTTGAAAAACATGGAATTCAGGGACAGGCATATACCTCAAAAACCGCGGATTTTGACCTGAAAAAGGAAGGAGGAAATCCCGAAAAAAACGCTATTACAGCAACATCCGACGGAATTATAATTGACTCGGTGCTGCATGTAATCGATATTCCTGCCTGCCTTATGGAAAAAATGGGGATTGAGCCTCTAAGGCTTTACTGAATCAAGGCTTTACTCAATCAGGGCTTTATTGACCAGGAACTACCTGACCTCGCAAGCATGGCTCTTTATTCATTACCATGCATCCCGCCTGAAACATTCTGCCTGTCTGCAAATCTTTTCAGCTTCTGCGTACTGCCCTTTTTCTTTAAGCAATTCTCCGTATCCGGAAAGACTTCCAAAATGCCCCGGGTCGAGTTCAAGAGCTTTTTTGTACTGGACTTCAGCCTCATGTCTGTGTCCAAATCTTGCAAGCAGCCTTGCATATTCGCAGTGAGCTTCCACATTATCAGGGCTTATCTTAAGTGCATACCTGAAGTGCACTCTTGCACCATGAATAAGTCCGTGTTCTGCAAGCAAACGGGCGTAGTAAAGGTGGAGTTCCGGATTTTCAGGGTCTGCTTTGAGGGCTACTATGTAATGAGTTTCGGCTTCAAGCGGTTTCCCCTTTTCCTCTAACAGGCGGGCATAGCGGAAATTTGATTCAACGTGATCGGGGTTAAGCTCAAGAGCCCGGGTATAATGGTAGCCTGCTTCGGTTTTCTGCCCACGCCTGTAAAGCAAGACTCCATACCTGCAGTGGGCTTCTACATGTGCGGGATCGAGAAGTAGAGCCTTTTTGTACGCTTCTTCGGCTTCATCCGGTTCGTTGAGCCTGTAAAGCAGGCAGCCATAGTTGCAGAGTGTTTCCACATGGAAAGGGTTAAGTTTAAGAGCTTTTTCATACTGAACTCTAGCATTGTTCAGTTCTCCTGCTTCAACAAGCACGGCCCCATATCCGCAAAGAGCTTCTACATTCTCCGATTTTTCTTCAAGGATTTCTTTAAATTCCCTGGCAGCATGCTCCCTCAGTCCGAGTAGAGATGCCGTCTTCCCTGCTTCCATATGGGCATTTTCTCGAACCTCCCCTGAGAAAAGCAAAGCAGATGCCCTGGAAATTACATATTTTTCCATATACATCTTCTCGTTGCTGAAGATAAAGGAGAGTTTCAGCAGGGTATGTGGAGAAATCGAATTCTCACGTGAAAGAGAAATGACAAACTCAACGACCTTATCGAGATCAGATTCATCTTCAGAAACCTTCTCGATTACATGAAAAACCAGCTTGTCTACGGCATCTATTTCCATGCTCAAAAACCTCCTAAATTTTATGACCAGAGTTAATTTATTCCACTGGCTATAAATAATTAGCTATATTCAATTTTTAGAATAAATTTAAAGAGATATATATAAAAAAGGTAAAAACCGGATTGAGCCCAAAAAACTGGAATAAGGAAATCAGATAACCTATAACCGACAGGTTAACAAATCGAGAAAATTGGGAATGAAATTTTTATTACATTGAGATAGAGATGAAAGTAAAAAATTGAATTTTCGTTATCTTTTAAACCTTTGTTATCTCTTAAACCTTTATAATCTTTTAAACCTTTGTTATCTCTTAAACCCTGTTCACATGCAGGCTGTACCTCGGCTCGATGTCATACATGCCTTCAAGTTCCTCTTCTGTCAGGAATCCTCTTTCTATTAGTTTGCTGAGGGTTTTCCTGTCAACGGATTCTACCATATCCCAGAGCTCCCGCTTCTGAAGATAAGGTTTCAGTTTACGGATGCGCCAGAGTTTCCAGTCAATTCTTTTCCGCCTGAGCTCCACATCTCCTATTCTCAGGACATCGATACCTTTCTCGTCAAAGGTGTTCAATATGCGTTCCCGGAGTTCTTCCCGCCTCTTTTCAAGAACAGCTATCGCAGAGACAATCTCATCATACTCAAGTGCAACATCGGCAAGGTCCATCCCTTCAGGATCCTGTTCGCTTATATCGAATTCTACCACTCAAACTCCCCCTATACTCTTAAACTTTATATATTCCGCTCTTCCTGTCCTTATTGTTATAATTCCCATTTAAATTATTATTTGTTATAATTTATACTCCTAACTTTATTCAGTTAATTAAGTAGTTGTTAAATATGCATTTTTAAAATATATAATATATCTAATGTTTCTTTCCTAACTTCCTTAGCTAAAACAGGAAAGTGAATTACTAACTTTCTCTGTTTTTTCCGATGAAAAAATCAAACCCAAACTATTATTACAAAAATGATTTTTAATTACAGTTATTTTTTTTCTTTGCTACAGGGTTTTTTTACCTTGTTATCCTGGACAGCATGAATACGGTTCCAATAAAAAAGTTAAAGCAATTACTAGGCTACAATAAGAAATAAGGGAACATGCCAAAAATGGAATGAGCTTTATGATATTTAATCTTCACAATACTTTCCAAATACACTTATATAATTGGTGCAAAGAAAAAAATAATGCTCTGAACATCAATATTTTCTCATAAATTTTCATTTCTTATTTAAATTAGATTCTTTTATTAGTAGCTACCTTTCGTAAAACTGGCACAAAATGGAAGCATTCACCTGGAGCTGTACTGGGATCTACGTGAATAGTAGTGCCTGAAATATGTGGCAAATCCTTCAGAAGCTTTTCCCTTGTTGTATTGGCAATTTCGTGCCTTTCTTCAACCGAAAGCGAAGACGAAACAGAAACGTTGATCTCCGCATGAAGCCTGTGCCCTATCCAGAGCGAACTCTAAGATCCGTGACTTCGCAAACTCCATCGACCCGCACTTAAGGCAAATGTAGCAAGCATAGAAGAATCTACTTTTCCGTAATTCATATTGTGAAAAATACCACCAATGGAATCGTCACTATACTAATGGCCAGAGTTGCAACCGTTATCCCGGCGGCGTAGGCACCTTCGTGTCCGTGCATCTTAGCTATCATCGGCACGACCGTCATCGTTGGCAGGGACATCAGGATGATCATGGACCAGATCATGTCATTCGGCAGACCCGTCATAAACAGGAGCTTGCCCAAAAGGACCGGTAGAACGATCATTTTAACAACTATGCCGAAATACAGATCTTTTGTTTTGAATGCGTCCTTCCAGTCGGAGTAGAAAAACAGGGCGCCCAAATAGATTAAAGCCATAGCGCCGACCGCGTTTTTGATCGTCTGAAGTGCATCATCGACGACTATCGGCAGTTTGATACCGATCATAATGAAAATGAATGCCAGAGCAATCGCAATAATGTTGGGGTTCACAAAGCTCTTTAATGCTATTTTCGCTTTTTGATCGGATGCAGTTGCAAGATACACTCCGTAAGTCCAGAAAATGAGTTGATCTACAATGCTGAACAACGCCAGATATAGAAATCCGCCTTTCGGAAACAAAGCTATAAGCAGCGGTGCACCGACAAATCCGGTGTTTCCGAAGATGAATGCAAACTGAAAAACCTTTGCTTTGTCGCCTGTAGGGCGAAGCACTTTTGCTAAAAGCCAGGTGACAGCGCAAATAACAAAATAAAACAAAGCCGCAAGACCGATAATGGCGGCATTATCCAGAACCATCTGCCTTGTCGTTCCTGCATATGTCATATAAAAGAACAGCACAGGCAGAAGGATCTTTGTAACCAGTTTGGCAAGATCCGGCAGATAATTCTCCTGAATAACACCCTGCTTAGCCGCCATATGTCCGACGAGTAGAATACTGAAGAAAAGGATCATCTGATGAGTGACGATTGAAAACAACATCTCACAAATCCCCATTTTGTTTATCTTAAAAGCGCGATAGGAATGCTAATCCACCCGCGAGCCTTTGATATTTTACTATAAAGTATTCTCAACTTTTTCGGTTATTATAAACAATTACAAAGCAGTATCTTTACAGATGCATACCCTTGATGATATCATAAATGGTAGCAGTTGTGAATCATGATGTAAGTATATTCAAGTCTATAAGCATATAAGCAAATACTTATAGTCAAGATATTATATATTTACTATCAATTGAATACTTATAATCGAGACAAAATATTCGCTTACTGATCCTTATTATTATAAGGACATTTATCACAGGAGAAATTATACTGGCATCTCTCAAAGGCTGTCTTGAATAACTCATCTATATCATTCCTGTATCCAGCCAACACATCGGAATTAATTTTATAGAAGACTCTAAAACCTCTTCGATTCTCTTCAAGTATCCCAATATTCTTTAAAATCTTTATATGCTGGGATGTGGCAGGTTGAGAAATGCCAAGTTGTTTAGCTACATCAGAAACACAAAAGGTTTCATTGTTATTAGAAGCAAATATTTTTACTATTTTTAGTCTTTTCTCATCACCGAGGGCTTTGAGAACTTCAGCCATGTTTTTTATATGACCTTGCATTAATTTACCTCTTAATTTATAAGTATATAAGCATTCTCTTATACATATTTGTCAGGCACTACAAATAATTATCTCTTTTTACCTGTTTCGCCAAATACTGAAGTTATATCCTGGCAAAAAAGGTATCCTTTTCAATTTAGGTGGAAACACTTTCATTTTCAGTTAAATGCATATTTCTATTCGAAATCATCAATTTGAAGAAGATATGGTTTTTTGTAATCTTTCTCATAGAACTTCACACTTGGTGAAAGCTTAAAACCAATATTTTTACTTACATGAGAAGTAACAGTTATCGTCTTCGTTTAGGGAGCCTTAATATTCGTTTAGAGAATGTTTTAATATTCATTTAGAGCGTAGCTTAATATTTTTCCTATTATCCCTCAATTGTGGAGGTCAAATTGAGTTTTAAGGCACTTTCTGAACTATTATCCAATAATGCTATAGCCAGGAAAAACATCAAAGCTGCAACTTCCTCTGTAGTAAAAATTTCTGCCAATTCCCTATCGAATAGTATAGTCACATCAGGTGGAAGCTCTTCATCTGCAAACCAAAAATTAAACTTGACATGAACATCTGGAAAGGTAACGAGCTCTACCGAGACATCACCATCTTCAACAAGCTTGCCCCCATAGCGACCCGTTAGATTCCTGATCAGACTATCTGGATCTTCTCTAAGGCCTTTCAGTAACGGTTTGATTGTATTTTTCTGATAAGCTGGATAATAGCTTGGCCCGCCCCTGAGTTCTTTGAATGAAATCCATTCTCCTGTCTGGTTATAC
This sequence comes from Methanosarcina hadiensis, assembly GCF_046529725.1. GTDB lineage: Archaea > Halobacteriota > Methanosarcinia > Methanosarcinales > Methanosarcinaceae > Methanosarcina > Methanosarcina hadiensis. The sequence continues at coordinate 861,204 of NZ_CP136241.1, forward strand.
CCATGATTTAGGATGCCTATGAGATAACGAAGGATAAGTACGGATATTTCCTCGCTTGCAGGAGAGCCAGATGATTTCATCAGCACGGTCTTATTGATTACTTGTACTTCATAAGTGTCAGTTAAAAATTTGACAGCGTGTTTTTGAGAAGGAGATAGCGCTATAATCTCATTCCATGCCTTGTTGAGTGCGATTTCGTACGTCACGGTCTCTTAACTCCTTATTGTCTGTTATTATACACGATCAGGCTTATAACCTGCTGCTGGAGGATAAATACTTCCAGTTTTCATCACTTTAAGGGATGACGCCAGCAATTTAACGAAAATATACGCCAGGCTTTTATGTGTAACAGGACAGCAGTTTTTCTTATTCTTAATAATCCCTATTGACATCCAATAAATACTATTTTTGTATAGACATAATTAATGTCTATATTTACAGTCTCATAGAATCCTTTTCTTCTGATATATACGATATTTTGATCGAAAATAAGTTAACCTGATATATTCTGATACATTCTGATTTCAGGTTCCTGTGTCCTTAAGCCTGAATGTCACTATATCAGTATTTCCAGAGTCAGGAGTACTTTTAATCTTCAGGTCTGGTATTCTAGCTCTTTAATTAAGTTTTGAGATTTAGTTCAGAAATGCTTATCGAATAAGATTTCCTCTTCTGTAATAAAAAACACTCAAAATGTATTCGGTAGTATCTAAAGATGAAAGAAACGCAATTAACGGGCTTACAGGGGTGATTTTATAACGCCATTTAGCAATTTCAGGAAAGAAAGGACAAAAGAAGAACTGCGCCTGATTATGCCAGAGATAAACGGGGTACTGGAGTCCGAGCCTGCTGTGCTCAGGATTGATCCCGAATCAATTATGCTCATAGGAGATATCCACGGAAACCTTGATGCCCTTGAGTTTGTAATGGCAATGAGAAAAAAACTGGGCTGTAAAGAAATTCTCTTTCTGGGGGACTACGTTGACCGAGGAACAGAGGGAACGGAAGTCCTTACTGAACTTTTCAGGATGAAGCTTGAGGAGCCTGAGAACGTTTTTCTTTTAAGGGGTAACCATGAAAGTGCTGATATGAATATTTATTATGGATTTTTTGAAGAGATAGGCTTTGACAGGGATTTTCTTCTCGATATCAGCAAGACATATGAAAGGTTTCCTGTAGCAGCATTAATATCAGGACATAGTTTCTGTGTACATGGAGGAATTAACGGAACCGAAAGTATTGATACCATTACAAAGGAAGGGGCTTTTCCCTATCTATGGAATGATCCTTCCGAACGCCCCGGGCTGATCACTTCATCGAGAGGCTCTACGGTCAGGGAATTCGGGCCTGATATTGTAGACGGTTTTTTGAAGGCGAATGGGATAAAAAGAATTATAAGAGGGCATACGGCCCTCAGGACCGGATATGAATGGTGGTTCGATGGAAAACTTCTTTCGCTTTTTTCCTGCCCTGATTATGTGGGACTGGGCAACGCTGCTGCTTTTGGTCTGATGAAGAGGGAAGAAGTAAAGATCATTACTTTTGAAAGTTAGAGTGGATGAGATACAAGCCTGGCTGCGTGAATAGAAACAGTGTGCTTAAGGTTGAATTTCAGAAAAAAGAAGTATGTTCCAGCCTGAGTCACTACTTCAGACTGGATTTTTACACTTTACCGGTTGTGATTTACGTTTCCGGTTATGATTTGATTTTTATCTGAGGCAAGAAATCTAGAAAGTTGGGAAATGTAAAGACAGATGCTAGTGTTAGTCTATGGACATATGTTAAACCTTTGATTTTTTTCCTGTAACTGCTATCAGTCCAGGATGATCCAGGTTTCCGTCATTTTGCTTCCTATATCCGGGTCGAGCTGCATGGCTTTCATATACTGGATTTTAGCCTCGTCAAAACGCCTCATTTTTCTCATAAGAAGACCATAATTGTAGTGGAGCGGAGGATAATAGGGATTCAGGGTAAGAGCTTTCTTGTATTCTTCTTCTGCTTCGGAGAAGCGCCCGAGTTCGGAAAGTAAGTTTCCGTAGCTGTAGTGCCCTTCGGCACTTTCCGGGTCAAGACTGAGAGCTTTTTTGTATTCAATTTCGGCTTCATACCTTCTTCCAAAGCGGGAAAGGAGATTTGCATAATTGGAATGTACTTTTGCATCGTTCTGGTCAAGGGCAAGGGCTTCCATGTACTGCTCTTCGGCTTCCGATACTCTGCCTTCCCTTGCAAGAAGGTTCCCGTAGTTGAAAAGTGTTCTCCTGTGCCTGGGGTTAAGGGAAAGAGCTTTTTTGTATTCAATTTCAGCCTCGGAGAAGCGCCCAAGGAAAGAGAGCAGAACACCGAAATTGTGGTGAAGGCTCGGGTCTTCCGGGTCAAGTCTCATTGCAAGCCTGTACTCTTTTTCAGCATCTCGGAGTCTCCCAAGCTCAAAAAGCATATTTGCATACCCGCCTCTTGCAGGGACATAATCAGGGTTGCCGGCAAGAGCTATTAAATAGCGGTCTTCTGCTTCCCTGAAGTACCCGTATTCTGTCAGAAGGTAAGCGTATCCGGCATTTGCTTTTACATTTTCGGGTGAGACATCAAGTACTGTTTTATACTCATTTTCTGCGTCCTCAATCCTTCCGAGCTCTAAAAGAAGTTCGGCATAAGCACATCTTGCGTCTGCATTTTCGGGGTTTTCTTTCAGGACTTCAAGGTAGCTTGCTTCGGCTTCTGGGGAAAAGCCCAGTATGTGCGCTGCAGTACCAAGTGCATAGCAGGACTCTTCACGGAGCTTTCCGGAAGCCTGCATTAAACATACCTTTGAAAGAACGTACTCTTCCATATGCATTTTTTGCTTCCTGCATGCACCAGAAAGGTCAAGCATGAGTTCCGGGGGGAAAGATTTTTCTTTTGATTTTTCCAGAGCAAAATCAACCGCGTGGGATAGGTTGTTCTGGTCGGAGCCAATTATTCCAATTACTTCGTACACAAAGTCGTCGATAACATTAAAGTCCATACATCCAGCACCTCAGAAGTAAGTGTTTTTATGGGGGGTTGTCAGTGTAACATCCTGAGTATACTTTTACGCTTAGGTGAATATATTAGTGAGTGAATAGTTAGTATCACTATTAGACATAATATTAGTGTTTGAATAGTGCATAAGAGGACCAGTATAATATTACAATTATCATATAACACTCTATCCCTTTGTAACGCAAAATAAAATGGCAACTGGATTGAACGACATCGTTTTCCTAAAAAAATAAATTCTGCAGGATAAAAATCAAGCAGGGTAAGACAAAGAGGTGATAAAAATAAAGTTGGAATTATAAAAGCATAAAAAATCACACAAAAAACTGGAAGGAAAAAGAGACAACTAAATAAATAAAAATACGATTGGAATAGAAAAGCATATCGAATGATAGAAGATACGAGAGATGAAAGGATTTAAAAAATTTCGATTATGGTATAAAATAAACGTTGAATAATAACTGGACGTATTAAGTGACAGATGAAAATCTGTTTAGATTAGCCTGTAAAAGGTAGTCTGTCATTTCAAAAATTGCAATCAATTTAAAAAGAAGGAATAAAAAGACGGGAAACAGGATAATAATCAATGAAAATTAAATAAGATTGGATGAGAAAAACACATGTTTAGCTCTTCTTATGTTTTTTAGTTACTGGCTACGGGTTTTTTCTGTCCCGCTGACAATCAATCCTGTGACCAGCCCTGCTCCGGCGCCCATTGCCATCCCGAGGACCGACCCTGTAACCTGAGACCCCATTGCAGGGCCCAGAATAAAGCTTCCAAATAGTATCCCGATTGCTGCACCGGCCCCGATACCTGCAGGCATCCATCTTCCCTGAGGCTGTTCTTTTTTTCCGGCTTTCACGTCATCTTTTGCGCTTTTTGTTTCGTCCATCTCTTTCGCTTATCCCACCTTGCTCATCTATTCGTTTCTTCAGCTATCCATTTCTTCAGCTTCTACTATCTTCTTTATTTTCCTTCCTATTAAAGAATTCCAGACAGGCTGGCAGAGGCATTTCTATTTTGCCCCAGGATAAAAAGACTATTTTGAGCTCGATCAGAAGGATCTTCTCAGTTCTTGGAAGTTGTATTCTATAACTCGATTTCTTTATCATGTTCAGAAAAAGTAATATATTAGAACTATACTCTCCTTATTGCTTAAAGACTTAAGTTGAATTGCCTGTACTGAAAACTACAGATACCTGAAAAATCACTTAATGCTGAAACCACGATCATGTTTTTTAAACTTTTTTCTCTGTTCCTGATTATCCCCATTGTGGAGATTTATCTCCTTATCAGGATAGGAAATATAATCGGAGCTCTGAACACCGTACTTATTATTTTGATAACCGCAAGCATTGGAGCTTACCTGACAAAAAGCCAGGGTTTCAGGGTGCTCCGCCAGATCCAGGATGCGGTCAGTCGGGGGTACATGCCTGGAAATGAGCTTCTGCATGGGCTCTTTGTGTTAATAGGAGGTTTTGCCCTCCTGACTCCCGGACTTCTTAGCGATACCATAGGTCTTTCCATGCTCATTCCTCAGACTCGAAAGGTCTATGTGGAGATAGCAAAAGGAATCATAAAGAAAAAAATACAGCAGGGCAACTTCCAGATGCGGATGTATACGGATTTCAGATAACAGAACCTCAGGAATGAGCTTTATTTCCATCTGGTTTTTTCTTTATAATTTCAGGGCAGGAATCCGAACACATAAAGCAACAGAGGTGCCAGAAAAATCGTAATAATGCCAGCAATTCCTATTGCAAGTCCGCTCATTGCCCCTTCGGTTTCCCCGAGTTCTATCGCTCTTGTTGTCCCGAGAGCGTGAGAAGCTGTTCCGATTGCAATCCCGACTGCGACGCTATCCTTTATTCGGAAGAAGCGGCAGATAAGCGGACCCAGTACAGCTCCTGTGATTCCTGTTACTACAATTGCTGCTACTGTTATTGCAGGCAGGCCGCCTATCTGTTTTGAGATCTCTATTCCTATGGGAGTGGTTACGGATTTGGGAACAAGAGAACTGGTTATGACCTGGTCAAGGCCAAAGAGGCTGGATAGGATAAGAATGCTTAAAATTCCTGTTATGCATCCTGCACTTATGCCTGCAATTATAGGAAGTGCATCGGTTTTCAGGAGCTTGATTTTCTTATAGAGGGGTACGGCAAGGACTACGGTCGACGGCCCAAGGAAGAAGGAGATGTAGTCTCCGCCCACGTTATAAGTCTCGAAATCTATCCTGAAGTAAAGGAGGAAAAGAATCACAAGAACAAAACCCACAAGAAGAGGATTAAAGAGAGAAGAGCGAGTTTTTTTATAGAGCAGAGTACCTATCTGAAAAGCAACCAGGGACAGAAGGATCCCAAAAAGGGGTGTTCCGAGAAACTCATTAAGGAAATCGGTTTGCATTTCAGTTCTCCTCTTCTGTCTTTCTTTCAAGTGATTTCACTCTTTCATATATCCGAATTTCTTTTTGGGATCTCTTGCTCATGCTTTTCCTTTCCCCGGACAAGACTGTCTCTATCGACTCTGAAGGCACTGGCTTTTTTTGAGTTAACTTTTTAACAAACTCCACTGTCAGCCCTGTGACGCTCAGAACAACTACTGTTGAGATAATGGAAACCCCGAGAATTGCAGTCCATTTTCCTTCAAGCACGGAAAAACAGGTTATGAGGCTGACTCCTGCCGGAAGGAAGAAAAAAGCCAGGTTCTCAAGTAAAAAACGGCTTATCCTGTCTATCATTTCAAGCTTTATTATGCCCGAAAGCAGGAAGAAAAAAAGGATTAACATACCCAGTATATTGCCCGGAACAGGTAGTTCGAACATCTTTTGAAGCAGCTCGCCCAGAAAATAAATGCAGAGAATAACTGAAAATTGTTTTAGCAAAAACCTATTTTCCTCCTGTTAATTGAACCGGACTAAACAAATAGAATTATAAATAACTTCTCAGCGCTGGAAAAATTATTTGCAGTGTATCTTCTTAACCCGTTAACCTGCACTTTTGGATCGGTTCGGATATTTTGCAGTTTCAGGCACAGAATGTAAACTTCAGGAAAACGCACAATAAATTCATATCAAGCGAACTCCTATTTTCCTAGGGTGTTCTGATGGGAGAGAACCGCTTTGTATACATGGACCACGCAGCTACCACTTTCACAAAACCTGAAGTGGTTGAAGCCATGCTGCCTTTTTTGAAAGATCATTTTGGGAATCCCTCTTCTTTGTATTCAATAGGCAGGGAAGCTAAAGAAGCTGTGGAAACATCCAGGGAAAAGATCGCACAGGCTCTGGGAGCAAAACCCGACGAAATTTACTTTACTTCAGGGGGAACCGAGTCTGATAACTGGGCTGTTAAAGGAACTGCTTTTTCCAGGCAAAAGAAAGGGAAGCATATTATCAGCACGCCAATAGAACACCATGCAGTACTTTATCCCTGTGAGTATCTTGAAACACAGGGCTTTAAAGTAACCTATTTGCCCGTGGACGAATACGGACTTGTAAAACCGGGAGAACTGGAAGCTGCAATAAGAGATGATACTATCCTGATTTCAATAATGTATGCCAATAACGAAATAGGGACTATAGAGCCCATTCCTGAGATAGGAAAAACTGCCCGAGAGCACGGGATTCCTTTCCATACCGATGCAGTGCAGGCAATAGGAAATATTCCCCTTGATCTCCACGGGAAAGATAAGCACATAGATATGCTTTCTCTTTCCTCGCATAAATTCTACGGGCCGAAAGGGGTGGGAGCCCTCTATATAAGGGAAGGGATAGAAATTGACAATTATATGCACGGAGGAGCCCAGGAGAAAGAAAAGCGGGCCGGAACGGAGAATGTTGCAGGAATCACAGGAATGGGGAAAGCAATAGAGCTTGCGACTGCAAATATCGAGAAGCATAGCGAAGAAATAAGGAAAATGAGGGACCGCCTCAGGGCAGGAATACAGGAAATTCCCGACTGCAGGCTGAACGGCCACCCGGAAAAGCGCCTTCCAGGGAACCTGAACTTTAGCTTTGAGTATATAGAAGGGGAGTCGTTGCTACTTATGCTTGACCAGATGGGAGTATGCAGTTCTACAGGTAGTGCCTGTTCCTCCGGCTCGCTTGACCCTTCGCACGTGCTCAGTGCAATAGGGGTACCTCCTGAAATTTCCCAGGGTTCTTTGCGCCTGACCCTTGGGGATGCAAATAATGAAGACGATATTGATTATGTGCTTGAAGTGCTGCCTCAGGTTGTGGGAAAATTGAGGGCTATATCTCCGTTCTATAAACCGGCAAGTGTATGTGAAAAGTAAATGCAAAAAATGCAAGTTGAGGGGATTTTGTGTATAATAAGAAAGTAATGGACCATTTTATGAATCCGAGAAACGTGGGGGAAATAGAAAACGCGGATGGAGTGGGAGAAGCAGGAAATCCGCACGGAGACCAGATGAAGATTTTCCTGAAAATTCGGGATAATAAAATTGAAGATGTAAAATTCAAGACATTCGGCTGTGCAGCAGCAATTGCGTCCAGCAGCATGGCAACCGAAATGATAAAAGGCAAAACCCTTGAAGAGGCCTGGGAACTGACAAACGAAGCCGTAGCTGAAGCACTTGAGGGGCTGCCTCCGGGAAAGCTGGAGTGTTCAGTGGTGTCGAGGGAAGCTACCCACAGAGCAATCAATGATTACCGCAAAAAACAGGGGCTCGAACCTATGAAAGAATGAGCCTATGAAAGAATGAGCCTATGAAAGAATGAGTCTGAAAAGAGAAACATATAAAACTCTCTAAATTGTCGGGTTTCTTGAGTTATCGGTCAATAATAACTTTCCCGGGGCTAAATCCGATAAGGATTCATTTCAGGAACCTTTTAATGATGCATCTCAGGAGCCTTTTAATGATGCATCTCAGGAGCCTTTAATCTTCCTTACCTTTAATCTTTCTTACGTTTAATCTTCCTTACCTTTAATTTTCCTTATATCTCGCTGCAATTTTGATAACTCAATATCGTAAACTTCATTATAAAAGTACCAGATCATACCTTATGAAAAAAATAGGGATTGCAATCACCGATCCGGAGGACTGGACAGCCCGTGCACTTATTAGCGCGGCTAGAGGAAAGGGTTTTTCTCCTTCTGTTCTTGACCTCAGAAAGGCAGAGGTCAGGATAAATTCCGGAAATTCCGGACCGGGCACTCTGCCAGCAGCCCTTTTTAAGGCTGGAGAAATTCTGCTCTCAGACCTTGATGCACTCATTATAAGGGATGTGGGTGCAGGAGCTTATGAAGGAGTCTCTTTCAGGTTTGATATCCTCAGGGAACTGGAGGCAGAGGGAGTTCCAGTAATAAATTCTCCGGAAGCTATCCAGAGTGCGGCTAACAAGTACCATGCTTCTTACCTTCTGGCAAGAGCCGGGCTGCCCGTACCCGATACCGTGGCTGTCCAGAATACGGAAGCAGCTTTAAAAGTAATATCCAGGTTCGGAGACGCCGTTATAAAACCTGTTTTTGGTTATAAAGGGAAGGACATTGCAAGGGTGAAGGAATGGGAAATCCAGTTTTCAGACCGAAAAACCGGGCCTTTGCCTGTTGAAGAAACTATTCAAAAACTGCTTGAAGAGAAAGGGATGCTCTATATTCAGGAATTTATAGAAAACCCTGGTAGAGATATAAGGGCTTTTGTTGTAGGCGGTACTGCCATAGGTGCGATTTATAGAAAAGCTGCTGCAGGTTCCTGGGTGAACAACCTCAGTCAGGGAGGGAGTTCGGATAGATGTATACTTACCGATAAACAGAAAGAAATTGCCGAAAAAGCCTCCCTCGCAATTGGCACAGCATTTGCAGGTATTGATATTATAGAAGGGCTGGAAGGTCCGAATAAAAACACAAACAGTAAAGTTAAAGATCAAAGCAGTGAAAAAGAGCAGAACCCCAGGATACTTGAGGTCAATGGGACACCTTCGGGAAAAGGGATTTTTGATGCATGGGGTATAAATCCTGCTGACTATATTGTGGAATACCTTGAAAATTTTTTGTGAATTAACTATAAATGTTATTGAAGAGAGTATAACATATTTTAGAAAGATATTTAATACAGGTAAATCAAATCTGTGACCGACAGAAGTGTGGAGCAATAGAAGATAACCTTTATTTTAAGCAGCCTGAGAATAAAAAATGCGTGAATAACAATAAAAAATGCGTAAACAACAATCAAAAAATGTGTAAGCAACAACCTTAATAAAATTACTAAGCTTAAAAGGTTCTGGCTTTCAAGCTGAAAAATCTGCACAGAAAACATTTAAGATATAGGCTGTCTTTGAGTAAGCCCGAGGCAAAAAATGAGTGAGTACAAACAATGTATAGTTACACGGGACGACCTGAAACTTTCTAAGGGTAAATTTGCTGTACAGGTAGCCCATGCTGCCCTTTCTGCAGCTGAGTGGGCAAGCAAAAGCGACCTTGAGAAATGGAAAGAAGGAGGGCAAAAAAAAGTTGTCCTGAAAGTTCCTACCCTTAAGGATCTCTACGAGCTTAAGGAAAAGGCAAGAAGGGAAGGGCTCCCAACCGCCCTTATACAGGATGCAGGCCTTACAGAAATTCCTCCCGGAACAGTTACTGTGCTCGGGATCGGACCGGCAAAAGAAGAGATTATAGATAAAGTTACGCGGGATCTTAAGCTCGTTTAACTACCGGGCAAAGGAATTAGAATCCATTAAAAAGCCGGAAAAGGATGCCTGAAGAGATGTTTTCACTGTCAGAAAAGAAATTCTGCCTGCTATTCAATTCAGGAGGGCATTCATGAATAGATCAGAGGTTTCAGAAAAAGATATAGCCTCGACAATTGCTGTCCTATGCATAATCCTTTTGCTAATAATAATGACCTGGTTTCTCTTTCCAAACTCTGTCAGCAGTCTTACAAATGATTTAAAAGATTTTCTTGGTCTGGATACCGGAGATGAAAACCCGGATAATATTTTTACTCCTGATATAGCATCTTTTACTTCACCGTCGATACCTTCTTATTCCGTTACGGAAAAAGAACTTACTCCTATTCTGAGGACTCCACTACAACCTGGTTTCTCTATCAGCAGCAACTATCAGACCTCAGAGCTTTTCCAGGGAGGGGTAGGTTATCTGAAAATAAGAATCAAAAATGAAGGACGGAACCCAATCTTTATTGACAGGTACGGAGTTTCGGTTAATTCCACAGGGAACCGGATTTTTTCCGAAGACTGCGGAGTGTTACTTACCCCGGGAGAGGAGCAGGTTCTCGGAATAATCACAGTCCAGGTGCCTGAAAAAGAGACAGCCAGGTTTAGTATTGTTCTGTGGCTTCTCGCTTCGACATCGGAAGGAAAGTGGCATGAATACGATCCCTATGTCCTGAACGGGTTCGCTGCAGATCTGAAACCAATGCCCGAAAAAATGAATCCAAAATACAGGTATAATCCTGATTATTACTTTAAAACAATAAACCGACTTGTAGAGCCGTCCGAGCCCAGTGTGAGAGCCAGAGCAGCCGAAACAGCTCGATTGTACCCGGGAGCTTATAATATCTATCAGGTATGCGCCCTTTTTGATATGGTAAAGGAAGAGGTCGAATACATAAGCGATCCGAGAGGGAATGATATATGGGAACCAGCCAATGTTACTCTAAGGATCGGAGCAGGAGATTGTGAGGACCAGGCAATTCTTCTCTCATCCATGATCGAAGCCATTGGGGGCACTACTCGAGTCTATCTGACAGACGACCACGCCTTTGCAGCGGTTTATCTGGGCAACGGAACCGAGGCAACCGAGAACGCAGTTAAAGGGGTAAGGACTTACTACGGAGACGTCGATGTAAATTACCTTACTGACGAGTATGGTTCCTGGCTCATGCTCGACCCTACTTCCAGCCTTTATGCAGGCGGGCTTCCCGGAAAAACAGCTCAGATAAAAATCAAGGGATCGGAAGGTAATGAAACTGAAAGAAGCTGGACATTCGTGAATACTAGACAGGTGAAAGTGATCGACATCAGCACCAGGGAAATCAAATAAGTTCCCTGATGCCCTATAATTGATTAAGTTTCACATATTGAACCTGACAACAAATATAAAGGAAACTTTTCAGGAAATATTGATCTCAACCACTAATTAACATTTTTTTATCTTTTTATGTTCAATCAAAAAAATCCGACTATAAATTTTGCCCAGAGCTTATTCAAAATTATTCATTATCAAATTTATTCAGTTAATCAAATACATTCAGCTTATTAAAGGAGTGTTTTTACCTATGGAAGTCCCGGAAATTGAAAAACAGATAGGAATAAATCTTTACTCTACTGACACAAAAGGCCTTGGAGGGCAGCTCCGCCAGGAAATAGAAGACTTCATTGTAAAAGAGATAACAAATAGGGAGGAAGGACAGGAAGGGAAATACCTCATTCTCGAACTCACGAAAAGGGACTGGGATACTCACCACTTCACACGGACCCTTGCAAGAATCCTGCAGGTAAGCCAGAAAAGAATCAGTGTTGCAGGTACAAAGGACAAAAGGGCACTGACTACGCAAAAGATAAGCATATATGATACCGATGCATCCGAAATTGAAAAAATCCACTTAAAAGATATAGAGCTGAAAGTACTGGGACGCTCCCGAAAGTCTGTAGAACTTGGAGACCTATGGGGAAACGATTTCATTATTACAGTGAGGAATATAGGGAATTCTCCGGAAGAGACAGAGTTTCTCCTCAAAAAGACAACCGATGAAATCCTTGCTCAGGGAGGAGTCCCGAACTTCTTTGGGATCCAGCGTTTCGGCTCTGTCCGTCCTGTCACTCATCTGGTAGGAAAAGCCATTGTTGAAGGAAACTTTGAAAAGGCAGCCCTCCTTTATATTGCCGAACCTTTCCCGGATGAGCCCGAGGATACAAAAAATGCCCGCCAGTTTGTTAAAGAGACGCGGGATTTCAGAGAAGGGCTTAAAACATATCCACTCCGCCTGGGACACGAAAGGGCTATGATGAACCATTTGATAGCGAATCCTGAAGACTACGCCGGAGCTTTCCGTGTGCTTCCCCAGAACCTCTACAGGATGTTTGTGCACGGGTACCAGTCCTTTATTTATAATACGATCCTCTGCCGCCGGATAGAAGCCGGAATACCTTTAAACAGGGCAGTTGAAGGCGATATAGTTTGCTTCAGGAACGAAGCCGGGCTTCCTGACTCCTCAAAAACTGAAAAAGTTACCTCTGAGACCGTAAATGCCATGAACCGCCTGGTAAAGCGCGGCAGAGCTTTCATAACCGCCCCTCTTCCGGGTTTCAATACCGAATTCACATCAGGAGCGCAGGGAGATATAGAATATGGAGTTCTTAAGGAACTTGGAGTATCTCTTGACGGCTTTAATATAGGAGAGTTCCCTGAAATGAGCTCTAAAGGCACCCGCAGGGAAGTTCTCCTGCAGGTTGAACCAAAGTTTGAGGCTGCTGCGGATGACCTGAATCCGGGGAAATCAAAAACAGTTCTTGAATTCATGCTGCCAAAGGGAAGTTACGCCACAACCGTTCTGCGTGAATATATGAAAGTAGACCCGTTGCAGATGGACTGAAAAGCTAGAAGCATAGGGTGGTATAGAAAGAGCATAATGCCATCAAGAAAACGAAGGTAGAAACAAAAGTAGAAAAAAGTAGAGACAAAAGTAGAGACAAAAGTAGAAACAAAAGTAGAAAAAAGTAGAAAAAAGTAGAAACAAAAGTAGAAAAACAGGAAATCAGGTAAATTTCAGGCATACGCAATTATCAGGATATGCAATTTTCAGGGATATGCAATTATGCCGGATTAAAGAAAGGTATCCAGACCAGATCTTTCTGGCCTGGAGCAAATGCAGTATTATTCAATCTTCACAGGCTGGAACCTGTTCTCCTTTCCACTAATCTTCCGTACATGTTTGCTACGAATATTGAATTTGTGAAAAGCATTCCAGGTATGCCCACAAGTACTATTGAGAGAACCATAAATATGATAACAAGAGCATACTGTTTCAGCACTGTAATTATATATTCTCCAATATTTTCCTTGACAACATTCAGAATGTTAAACTCAAAGAATGATTCAATAGTCTGTTTTCTCATGAAATTAACGGCGAGCATCGGGATCACAAAGAATCCTAACAGCAGGCTGATAAGACTTCCTAGTGTTTCATTGACATATGTTGCAGCAGACAATATGATTACATATGCTATATAGAAGGGAAGAGCTTTCAGGAATAGCATGAATCCGAGTTTCAGGTCTTCCATAAAGTCCAATTTTATAGGTCCCTCATATCGGCCTTCGATAAACTCATTAACAAGCCTCACACCATAACCGAAAAGTGCAAGCCATCCTATAACAGGAACAAATACTAAGAGTGCATAAAGGAGCCTTCCAGGCGTTTTGAAAGGATATTTGAAAGCTTCTGAAAAACTTATAGTTTCTATAATTATCACCAGATATATCCCTATTTTTTGAGTATATAAAACTTTTTAAAAATAATTCTAAATAAATATATAAGATTTAACAAATAAATTTATGAAGATGTTAAAAACTGAGAAGATATGCCGATGATTTATAGACTGCAATAATAATTAAGCGAAAACTAAAAAATATATATAAGATAAGGATCTCTTTTTTAGCTGAAATTCAGCATATAAACATCAAAATGCATTCATTCGAGATTATGCATTATTTAACAAAGAAAGAGTAAGATTAACTTTTCTAAAAATATACTTGCATAGTTTATAATTGCATTTGCGAACATGTATGTATAAAAAAACCGGATTGATCTTTAAGATATAGAATTCATGATAGCTTCTTTAACCATTCCAGATCTTCTCACCGGTCTTTTGAAAAAATTTACCGTTATTTCCTCCTTTTCTCTTTTTCTCTTTTTCATGCATTTTCTTCGTTGTTTTATTGCCTGAAGAGGCTTTCTTCTGCAGCTTTTCCATTTCTTCGCGAGCCTTAGAGTTAGAGATCTGTCCAATTCTTTCTTATCCGTTATAATATAACGACCCTTCAATAAGATTGCTAGCGCACCTCATCGCATATTTTCGCAGCTTAGACATAATAATATATTTATATAGATATGAACATTGAGTATTTAAACTATTTAATAATCCCGACAGGAAGGTTTTGACAGGAACGGATACCTTAGAGAGAAATAATAAAAATATGAAGCAAATTTAAGAATAATAAGAATATGAAACAAATTTAAGAACTTTCGGCGAATTTAAAAACTCAAGAGTAAGAAAAGCCCGCAAAAAGAAGGTTTTAATCGTATAGAAGTTCTAAATTGTATAAAAGTTTTGAACGCACAAAAATCTTTAATCGCATCTAATTGAGAAGAATTTCCGGGACAGGATATTATCAGTCCCGGGCTTTTTCACTAACATAGAACAAAAAGAAGAAGATTGTTAAAGATTATTTTTTCTTCATTTCCTTTGCAAGTTTCTTCTTTGCGTCCTTGCTGCCTGCGGAAGCCATTTTTTCCAGCTCCTGCATCTTTTCTTTCTTAGCTGCCTTTTTCTTATCCATATCTTTTTTAGACATTGCCATGGTATATACCTTCATAGAATTTAATATGAGTAAAATATCCGTACAGGTATGAATATAAACACGTTACCAGATATAAGTACAGTACCTCAACAGATATCACATTAATCCATTATTTTCATTCTTAAAACTATTTATCAGTTTCCCGCGAGAGGGAATTTTCAATTTTTATTATACTTTCTATACCGCTGTTACAGGTATAAGTTGCTGGTATAAGACAGAAGCGGTCTTTCAGAAGCTTTGTTTGTAGAACAAATAAGTGCAGAAAAAGACTGAAGAGAAAAAAATTCCCTCCAATATTCTAACAAATTGCTGCTTTTATTGATCTTCTCTTTCTTTCCTGTATTTGCACATTGCCCTGACAAAGCCCCTGAATGGGGGAGACGGCCTTCCAGGTCTTGACCTGAACTCGGGATGGAATTGAGAAGCAAAGAAGAAACGCTTGCCAGGAATTTCGGCAATTTCCATCCTATTTTTATTTTTGCCGGAAAAGACCATGCCAAAGGACTCGAGTCTGTCTACGAACTCAGGATTTACTTCATACCTGTGGCGGTGGCGTTCAACAATATAATTGGTTCCGTAAAGCTTTGTGGCAAGGGAGCCTTCCTTAAGGATAGCATCATAATCTCCGAGGCGCATGGTGCCGCCCATATCCGCAACTCCGGTCTGCTCAGGAAGGATATCAATTACAGGGTAAGGAGTATCTTCGTCAAACTCCGTGCTGTTTGCATCTCCAAGGTTTACTACATTTCTTGCAAATTCGATTACAGCAAGCTGCATACCCAGACAGATCCCAAGGAACGGAATATCGTTTTCCCTGGCAAATTTGATTGCAAGCATCTTGCCTTCAGTTCCTCTCCCTCCAAAACCTCCGGGTATCAGGATGCCGTCAAACTGTTTTAGCTTCTCAATCTCCGAAAGGTTTTCTTCAAGAGTTTCAGCCTCAACCATGTTGACTTCAACTCTGCACGCGTTGTCAATTCCACCGTGCTTTACAGCTTCAAGGATGCTGAGATAGGAGTCTTCGAGGTTTGTGTATTTGCCCACAATTGCCAGCCTGACTTCTTCGGTCGTGGATTTCATCCTTTCTACCATTTCTCTCCATCCACTGTCCTCAACACAGGACTCCAGCTTCAGGTGCTTCATCAGTCTGGTGGTCAGGCCCTGTTCCTCTATCTCAAGAGGCACCTCGTAGATATCGGCGGCATCATGAGCGCTGATAACCAGTTCCTGAGGCACATCACAGAATAAGGCGATTTTTTCTTTGGCACTTTCCTGAAGAGGAGTCTTTGACCTTGTAACTATTACCTCCGGGCTCAGGCCAAGAGCCCTGAGCTCTTTGACCGAGTGCTGTGAAGGCTTGGTTTTTTGCTCACCCTGCAGGTCTTCCATCACAAGTGTCACATGGATAAATACAATATTTTCCGAAGGTTCTTCCCTGTGCATCTGGCGGACTGCTTCAAGGAAAGGCATACTCTCAATGTCTCCTACAGTCCCTCCTATCTCAATGAGACAGATATCAGCCCCACTCCTGGCTGCAACCTTCCTTATTTTGTTTTTTATTTCATTTGTAATATGAGGAATAATCTGGACAGTCTTTCCAAGATAATCTCCCCTTCTCTCCTTGGCAATTACTTCCTGGTAGACCTTGCCTGTGGTGAGGTTGTGATCTCTGGTAAGTTCCGTGTCAAGGAACCTCTCGTAATTTCCAAGATCCAGGTCAACTTCACCTCCGTCCCTGAGCACAAAGACTTCCCCGTGCTGATAGGGACTCATTGTGCCTGCATCGATATTGATATAAGGGTCAATCTTGATAGCCGTAACTTTGTAACCTTTGTTTTTCAGGTTTCTGCCAATGGATGCAATGGTGATGCCTTTCCCAAGCCCACTCATCACCCCACCGGTAACTACAATGTACTTCATGGGTAAGCTTCCTCGATAGTTTTTTTAATAGGGTTTTGGACAGTAAGAAAGTCCTGTCAATATCAGAGTAAAGAGTGCAAAGAGTGCAACTTATATAGTTATACAAATTTTTGATTTAATTCTTCAGTACGAACACAATACCAATATCTTCATGATATAAAAATTACTCTCTAATTCTAAAGGGCTAATATCCACTGGAAACTAAAACCTGAACTGGGGCAAAAGGAACTCAAAAATATAAATTTTATCAATTAAAAGACCAGAGGACTTAAAAAAGTTTTAAGGATAAAAAAGGCTCAGACAGGAGATTTGGCTGAATATCTTAAAGGAGATTTAGCTTAACATCTCAATCGTCTGAGGTTATTTGCTTTAATTTAAGGCCAGTTTCAATACAGGTTTCTTAATCGAATTAGTTTCAGCTGGATACGGAATATAAACGCTCCTGATTCCTTAAATTTCATCCATAAATTTTAGCAGAATATAGGTCGTACAGGTTACGAACAGGATTGAAAACAAAAGGGACTGAGTAAAACTTACATTGAACTGGACACTATCTGGCAGCATAAAATAAAGGAAGAACAGGGATATAAGAAGCAAAAACCCACCAACAGCCAGAGTTAAAGGAAACCCGTCGTGTTCTCCCGCACCTTTTCTAACTCTCTTTCTTGGGGAAGTTGATAGACCTCCTTTAAAATTCCTGAAAGCTGAGGTTGAGATTCCGCCAAATCCGCTTCCGCCTGATATCCGGGAGCGAGAAGCTTTCTTTACAGGCTCTGATACGGAAAGTCTTGAGGTTTCAAACTCTTCCGCGTCTTCTTCCCATTTATTCGGCTCATCTTTTCTGGATTCCTGCGGTTTTACCTCTGTCTTTCCAAGCTGTACCGGAAAACCCTTCTTCTTTGAGCCGTAACCAGCAGTAATGAAGATCTGACCTTTTGTAAGCATCCTGCCTTCCTGCGGGATCCTTGCAACAGCGGAGACATACTCTTTCTGGAGCACATAAGGGTTGTCCCGTAAAAATGTAATCTGACCTTTCAGCTCTTCGCTAACGGAAAGGTGGATGTGCGTTGGAGACCCATGGTTGGTGATAAGGATTTCAAAAGTCTGCTCTCCACCTGGATAAAGAGGAATTTCAATACTTTCTTTTTCGAACTCTATTGAGTTTATTTCCTGCCGATTGATAATAACATTCTGAAATATCTGCTCCAAGTTCAACCCTCACATCAGTTCCTGAGGTCTGCAGGAAGCAAATTCGGAATTCCCTCGTCTATGGGGTAATGTTCTTTACAGACAGGACAATAAAGGGTTCCGGATATGACCTCTTTTTCATTTTCTTCAACAACGTTCAAAACCAGGTCGCCCTTACATACGGGGCAGGCCAGAATATCCATAAGATCTTTTTTCACTAAAATTCACCATTAAAACCACTTTTAAGATAGGGGAGACAGAGTTTTACTTTTCGCAGGTACAATCCAAGATTATATTTTCATAATCGCCTGCATATTATTTTTTTCTTCCTGTATATGGGGAACCAGTCCTGCTACCTGTTATCTACATCAAATTCTGGTATATTCGCCGTAGAGATTTACTTATACTCCTGTGCTGATCACAAATCCATTCACAGGTCTCAGGTTCCTTATCATTAATATTTTGTCTTTTGATGTTTATCCTCAGATAGTGATTTGTTTTTAACCATTTGACTAAATAACTTCACCGGTTCATTATCTCTATCTTTTGATCCCGGTCATGTAGGGCACTTATTATATTCAATAAATCTTTCTTCAATATTCAATAAATCCTTCTTCAATTCATCTTTATATTTTAATGTAATCTAAGTGTTTCCTGGTAATTTATCCGGGTGCTTACCGGTAACTTCTCTGGATGCTTATAGCTAACTTATCATTTTATAGCCTATTTATGAGTTGGGTTTTAGATTTTTATCCAGAGTAATAACTTTAGATATATATTAACACGTTGCTTTTTTTAAAAAAGTTTATAAAATAATAGCATTTGATATTTTAAACAATTTGTTTAATTGGACAAGTTGAGCCTCAGGAACAAACCACGTTGACTCATTTTGTTGCAAACTTACAGGCTTGAGAAATATTCCTTAAACCACACATGGTAAATGGAATTCCGAACAATTTCTAAAGGTACAAATAAAGTTGTGGGATAGAGATGAAACAGACGGCACTTGAGAGAAGCATTGACCCTGCAAGCCAGAGCATGCTGGAGAAAGCGGAGAATGACGGCATAGAAACTGCCTGGGACAGATATGAGCAGCAACTGCCTCAGTGCGGTTTTGGGCAATTAGGGATCTGCTGCAGGAATTGCAATATGGGTCCCTGCAGGATAGATCCCTTCGGTGAAGGAGCTAAGAATGGGATATGCGGCGCAACGGCAGATATTATCGTTGCCCGAAATCTCTTAAGGATGATTGCAGCAGGAGCAGCAGCACATTCGGATCATGCCCGGGATGCGGTATTAACTTTTAAGAAAATGAGCGAAGGAAAGGCCGGAAGCTACGGAATAAAAGATGAAGCAAAGCTATTTTCTCTTGCCTCAGAGTACGGGATTTCAGAAGAAGGAAAAAGCCGCGAAGAAATAGCATCCGAACTTGCCAATGCTCTCCTTGCGGAATTTGGAAAACAGGAAGGGCCCATACAGTATACCCGCCGTGCTCCCGAAGCAAGGCTCAGGCTCTGGTCGGAGCTAGGGATAGAACCAAGGGGAATTGACCGGGAGATTGTAGAATGCATGCACAGGACGCATATGGGTGTGGACAACGATGCAACGCATATTCTCCTGCAGGGGCTGCGTACAGGGCTTTCGGACGGCTGGGGCGGCTCCATGATTGCAACCGAGATTCAGGATGTTCTTTTCGGAACCCCTGAACCAAAGAAAAGTACTGTAAATCTTGGTGTCCTCGTCCGTGATAAGGTAAACGTAATCGTCCACGGGCATGAGCCAATCCTTTCGGAAATGATAGTTGAAGCAGCAGAAGATCCCGAGCTCCTTAAACTTGCAAAGGAGAAAGGGGCAACAGGCATCAATGTCGCAGGGATTTGCTGTACAGGAAATGAAACCCTTATGCGCCACGGGACCCCTATTGCCGGCACTTTTCTCCAGCAGGAGCTTGCAGTGATTACCGGGGCTATAGAAGCTATGGTAGTGGACGTACAGTGTGTGATGCCAGCCCTGGGAAACCTTACAGGCTGCTATCACACGAAATTTATCTCCACATCCCCTAAGGCCGATTTCCCCGGAACTGTGAGAATGGAATTCCATGAAGAGAAAGCATACGAAACTGCAAAAGAGATTATAAAAACAGCTGTGGAGAACTTCCCTAACAGAAACTTCGAAAAAGTAAACATCCCGGAAGAAAAACAGGACTGCATGGTTGGTTTCAGTGCGGAAGCAATCCTTAAAGCCCTTGGCGGGACTCCTGACCCGCTCATAGGAGCGATTGCCGGAGGGGCGGTGAAAGGAATCGGAGCAGTCGTCGGATGCAATAATGTAAAGATCCGGCATAATTACGGGCATGTGAACCTTGTAAAAGAGCTTATCAAAAACAATGTCCTTGTTGTGACGACAGGGTGTAATGCTATTGCATGTGCCGAAGCCGGGCTCCTTGTGCCTGAAGCTGCTGCCCTGGCAGGAGACGGGCTTAAAGGTGTCTGCGAATCCCTTGGCATCCCTCCTGTCCTCCATATGGGTTCCTGTGTAGATATCAGCCGCATCCTTGTACTTGCCTCTGCAATTGCAAACCGCCTGGGAGTGGATATAAGTGACCTGCCTGCAGCCGGAGCAGCCCCTGAATGGATGAGCGAAAAAGCCGTGAGTATAGGAGCTTACGTTGTCTCCTCAGGAGTATTTAC
This sequence comes from Methanosarcina hadiensis, assembly GCF_046529725.1. Taxonomy (GTDB): domain Archaea; phylum Halobacteriota; class Methanosarcinia; order Methanosarcinales; family Methanosarcinaceae; genus Methanosarcina; species Methanosarcina hadiensis. The sequence goes on from NZ_CP136241.1 coordinate 881,573, forward strand.
CGTGCTAGGTACTGCCCCGCCGGTCCTTGGAAGCCAGGCAGTTGCGGCTCTTCTGACAAAAGGCCTGGATGGTGTTGTTGGAGCAAGCTTTGCTGTTGAGCCTGACCCCTTCAAAGCTGCAAATTTGATGCTGGAGCACATTGAAGGAAAGAGAAGGGCACTGGGCTTAAACTAAGGGGGCAGTTCGTAATGAAAGACGTAATTATCCGGCCTGAACAATGCATGGGTTGCCGCTCCTGTGAGGTTGCATGCGCTGTTTCCCATTCAAAGAGCAAGAACCTCTTCTTGGCTCCGGGAGAAGAACCAGCACCGAAAAAACGCATTCATGTAGAATACATGCCTGCCCTTGGAGCATCAGTACCTATCACCTGCCGCCACTGTGAAGATGCGCCCTGTGTTTCTGTTTGCCCCACAAAAGCCCTTTCCAAGGACGTGGATACCGGTGCCGTAAACCACAATGTTGAGCGGTGTGTGGACTGCTGGGCCTGTTCTATGGTTTGCACCCGTTTTTCTTCACTATACCAGCTACTCCTTGTTTCGGGGTGCTGGACCTCTTCCATGTCTTACAATCGCGGAATAATCGACAGACGGATTGAAGGAGGAACCGTTATAAGATGTGATTTATGTGAAAATAGGGAATTGCCTGCCTGCGTGGAAGCATGTCCCACACACGCTTTGCTGTTTCTGGAGGTAGAGAGACAGCCTGAAACGAATGCATTGAATTCCTCCTGAAACCTGTATTTACTTTTTTTTACTTCTTTTTTAGAATTCTACCGGAAGTTTACCATTTTGCCGGTTAATCTCCCTGATAATATTATATAAAGGATTATAGTGATATTAATATAGAAAACAAAAAAGAAAAAAGGGAGTCAGTTATGAATACTAATCTTTACAGGAAGATAATGATTGCAACCGATGGTTCGGAGCCCGTAAAAAAGGCAGTTGATACTGCTGTTGAAGTTGCAAGGTTGAGTGGGGCGAAACTTTACGCGGTATATGTTGTTGCTTCCGGAGGGCACACTTTCGGCCATCCAAGAGACATAGGATGGGAAAGAGCGATGAGAGAGCATCTCAGTGCAGAAGGAAGAGAGGCGACAGCTTACGTCGAAAGCGCAGCAAAAGCTGCAAATGTCGAGGTGGAATCCGTTCTTCTCGAAGGAAGTCCTGCACAGGAAATTGTCGATTTTGCAGAGGAAAATGACATCGACCTTATAGTAATGGGGACACTCGGAAAGACAGGAATCGAGAGGTTTTTGCTTGGAAGTGTAGCCCAGAATGTGGTCAGACATTTCAGCAAAGCTGTACTGGTTGTAAGAGGATTCGAAACAAAATAATCAAATAATATGCAATTTTTCGGGGCAGGAGTTCCAGACTTTTTCGGGATAGATTGATTTACCTGCCCAGCCCAAATACCTTTCAATGATAGAACTCTTCCTCAGCGTACTGGATTTTGCTCTTCCGGTACTTACAATGATCTTTATAGGGCTTGTGGGCACCAGTATACTTGTAGAACTGGGCCTGATGCAGAAATTCTCAAAACTTGTAAGCCCTGTTTTTACTTATACAAACCTGCCGGAGACCTGTGCTTCAGCTTTTGTTGTGGCAATAGGTTCTGCAGATGCTGCAAACAGCATGCTTCTTCAGGCAAAAAAAGAAAGCTGCCTTAATGATACGGAGGTCCTTCTATGTTCTATGATGAATGCGACCCCAGCCTATTTTCGTGAACTCTTTACCTACCAGATTCCTATCGTACTGCCTGCACTCGGACTGGTAGTGGGTGGATTTTACGCTCTTGTTTTTGTGCTTACTGCAGTTATAAAGATCCTGTTGATTGCAGTTGCGAGCAAGATTTTTCTCAACGGCAATTTCTGTAAAGCCCCTGAAGCCCGGAGTAAGGAAAAAGTATCTCTGAAGACCGCTTTTGAACGTGCGTTCAAAAAAGAGTTCAGGCTTTTTTTGAAAATAGCAGGTATTTACCTTATTGCAACAACGATTATCTTTGTCCTTCAGGAACATGGAGCATTTGAGGTATTCAGCGTGCTTCCTCTTGCGGAACTATTCAAAATACCCCCTGAGACAATCGTCCCCCTGACAAGTTACGTAGCAAGTCCTATCCTTGGGATTTCGCTCCTTGGACCCATGATTCATTCGGGGGAGCTGACAGATGTTCAGGCAATGATAGTGCTTATGCTGGGCAGTATGTTTATGCTCCCGATTTTTGCCATACGCAGCCAGCTCCCAAGGAAAGTAGCTATTTTTGGAACGCGTCTTGGAGTGCGGATTGTTGCATATTCTACCGCAATAAGCATACTTGTAAGGCTTGTAATCCTGCTATTGCTGCTCAGCATGGTTTCCTGAAACCCCCACAAGCGGATACCGTGACGGTTATTCGACTTTTTATTGCTGCTCAGCATGGTTTCCTGAAACCCTTGAGTCCAGAAATACAGATTAAAGTGAATGCTTCAGGATCGTACAGGCAGATAAAAGTGGATTTTTCCAGGATTAAGTGAATTTTTCCAGGATTGTATACGCTTCTCGTATAGAGTAAATATCTTCCTCAAAAAGCTTCTTTAAAGAGGGTTATTTTAAAAATATTAAAATATAACCCAAAGGAAAGAGAAATAGATAACAAATAACTAAAGTTTAGTTGTATATACTTAGAAAAGATATTAAGAGCAAATTAGTGAACGGGGTTTTCTGGAGGAGGTTAAAATATGTTGGATTAATTTGTGAGCAATAATATTTGATTTTGAGCTTTGCCCGTTCACAAGCTCAACAGACGAGCAAGCAATATATATACTTTTCGCTGCCTGAAAAGTAAAATGCCCTATTGTACTAGAAAAATAGAAAAAACAATTAATTTTTACGGATTCTTTCCGAATATGGCTAGCCAAAAGAGAATGAATGCACTGTGAGCAGGAATGTCATTGCCTGTCTCAGAGAAAATAAACGAGGATAAAACAGATGCAGGTCAGAATTATATTTAAGAGCTTATCCCAAAACATTGTTAATTTACTATTTTACCAGCATTGGAACTCTGATTTCGGCATTACATGGGTTCTGGAATGGCTCTAAATTTACTTTTAGAGATGTCGTATCAACCTGTTTGCATCAACCTATTTATATTTCTTATTCTTTCTGTGACAAGTTCAATCATTTGCGATTATATCAAAAAGAAATTTAAACAATAATTACTATATTATAAAAAGAAACGAATGTCAATGCACAGGCATCTGTGCGCCAGTAAGAATAGGAGGATCTGTCAGGCTATTCTGTAGAAAACTAAAACTTATTACAGGCTGGCAGGAAAATAAAATAGAGGGATCTGGAATGAGAGAGGAAAATTATAAAAAAATAATGGTTGCAACCGATGGTTCGGAGCTCGTTAAAAAAGCGGTTAATTCGGCAATTGAAATTTCCAGGCTAAGCGGGGCTAAACTTTACGCTGTATATGTGATAGTCCCGGCAACCCGCTCTCCAAGAGATTTTGGCTGGGAAAAAACTGCCATGGAGCACTTCAGGAGAGAAGGAGAACTAGCTACTGCTTTTGTACAAGACGCCGCAAAACCTGCCGGAGTAGAAGTCGAGTCTGTACTGCTGGAAGGGCACCCAGCAGACAAAATTATAGAGTTTGCAGAACAGCAGGGCATTGATATGATAGTGATGGGAACTCTCGGAAAAACCGGACTCGACAGGTTCCTTCTGGGGAGCGTAGCTGAAAATGTGGTGAGGCATTCAAGAACTCCCGTCCTCGTGGTCAGAGGAGAAGCCCCGAAATGAGGTGATTGAGGCTTTACTTATTCTGGAACAAAAGATGGAAAAAAGTGACCAGAAATTATCAAAATACATAAAACCAGAAGAACTTCAAGATAAATTTCCAAAATAGATTCTGAAACAAACTCTTAAAGTAGATTCTAAAATAAATCCTCAAAAAGATTCTAAAATAAATCCTCAAAAAGATTCTAAAATAAATCCTCAAAAAGATTCTAAAATAAATCCTCAAAAAGATTCTGAAACAAACTCTTAAAGTAGATTCTAAAATAAATTCTTATATAAATCTTAAAATAGATCTAAAAAAATTTAACCTCAGAGATTATTCCGGGGTTAAGTTCCTGTTATCTGAGCCTTTGAATTAAAACCGTATGGCTCAGTAACAGTCCTTTTTATCCCGCGCGGCTCAGTAACAATCCTCTTTATCCAATTACACTCATGTTTGAGACCCGGATTGAAGGCGTGATTATGCCTCCTACTTTCCTTGCGTCGAAGCCTGCGCCTGTAATATTTTTGAGAAGCTCGAAAGCGTTGCCTGAGATCATAAGGGATTTTATCGGCTTATCCAGGGCGCCGTCTTTTATCGTAAAGGCATTCCTGGCTTCTACGGAAAAATCACCGGAAATTGAGTTTGCTGTATGGGCACCGATAATTGTGTTTACGAAAACTCCGGAGGAAGTGTTTGCAATAATGTCTTCCTGAGGGTAATCGACAACGAAATTCCTGAGCCCTACTGAAGGAGGGCTTGTATAGGAAGATCTTGAGCCGTTTCCTGTGCTTTTCACACCGGCTTTTCCTGCAGTGTAACTATCATAGAGATAGGACTTAAGAACGCCTTTTTCAAGAACCGTGGTACGCTGAGAAGGGACACCTTCGTCGTCCGAAGCTGAGGTCTCTATGCCTGCTTCAACAAGCCCGTCATCGTAGATGCACAGTTTCGGGACAGCGATCTCTTCACTGAGTTTCTCTATCAAGCCTGAACGCCCTTTTTGTACATTGTCAGCATCAATTGAAGGAGCAAAGGCTTCCTCAAGAATGTCAGAAAAGGCAAATGGGTGAAAGATAACATCGGTCCTGTGTGGCTCTATTTTTATTCCGCCCCTGGATTTCACGGCAAGGTCGGAAGCATTCTTTCCAATGTCAAAAAAGTTAATATCAAGAGACCTTGAAACGGCGAAGTCATAGGCTGTTGAGGTGTCCCCGTTTACGGTGATCACGTCCACAAAACCGGAAACTGCTGTGGACTCTTCTTCGGCTTCTATCCCGTTTGTATTCAGGATAAGCCTCTTGCTCTTTGAACGGGTAAAACCTCCTGAGGTGGGAAGTGTGCCAGGTACCTCTTTAGTGCCTTCAACAAGCTCCACGGCATAGCCAATGCACTCCTCAAGTTCAAGAGTCTCGACTTTTTTGTCGAAAATGCCTGAGACCTGAGGGTACTTCCCGTTGGAAGGAAGTGCTACCCAGTCAGGGTCACTTTCCCGGACACGGGCTTCTGCAACCGCAATCTTTACGGCATTCTCGAGTTCTGCTGCAGAATTGGTGCTGGCAAAGCCCACTGCTCCGTTTACTATAGCACGAATTCCCAGCCCTTCAGAGAAACGGTCCTTTGCGCTTTCAAGGGCATCTTTTTTGAAATTGACGCTTGTAGAGTGATTTGCAGCGTAATAAATTTCGGCTTCTTCGGCTCCTGCCTGTTCTGCCATTTTCAGGGCTTTTTCTGCAAGCCTGTACATCTTCAGGCACCTCCTACAAGAGCTTTCGAAATGGCAATATGCGGGGACCCGTCAGACACAGGTACAAGCTGTCCGGCTTTTCCGCATCTTCCGGCAGTCATTTTCAGGTCATTGCCTACAAGGGTTACGTGATTAAGTATCTCAAGTGTCTTTCCAGAAAGAGAAACGTCCCTTAAGAGCTCTGTAAGCTCTCCGTTCTTTATAAGATATCCTTTTTCGGCATTGAACTGGAATATGCCTTCTCCGGTGTTTACCTGTCCGCCTCTTGACCCAACAAGGTACATGCCGTTCTGGACTTCTTCAAGCATCTCTTCAAATCTGGAATCCCCGTTATCAATGAAGGTATTGCTCATCCTGACAACAGGCATGGAGTAACCCTGAGCCCTGCAGTTTCCTGGAGTTCCGCCGAGTTTGGCTGCGGTTTCCCGTGAATGGAGATAAGAGTTAAAAATTCCGTCCCTGATAATCTCGGTCCTTCGTGACTCGGAACCTTCGGCATCAAAAGGATAATATCCGAATTCATGGAGGGTCGGGTCATCGATGATATTAATAAGCGGGGATGCAATCTGTTCCCCTATCCTGTTTTCAAGAATAGAATCCCCTTCAAGAACAAGGTCAGCTTCCGAGGCATGTCCCACGGCTTCATGGGCAAATACGCCTGCCAGCTCCTGGTCAAGCACCACAGGCATTTCCCCGCCTTTAGGGGTTTTTGCTTTTAAAAGTTCAAGGGCTGTTTTTCCGGCCTTTCCGGCAAGTTCGAGCACATTTTCTTTCTCAAAAAGTTCGTAACCATATCCGAAACGGCTTTCCCTGCCTGCTTGATAAACGCCGTTTTCCGAGGCAACAGCAGAAACCGCAAAACCGACATTTAAGAGTTCATAGTCGCATTCCATACCTTCCGAGTTCTGATATTCGACTTTAAACTCGGACTCGAGATACATTACCTTTGTACTGTGAACACCTTCAAGCTTTGCGTGTTCTTCAATACTCTTTAAAAGGTCTACTTTCTCTTCGATTGCGATATTCCTGGGATCAATTTTGATTTCGGGAAGGTTCTTTACTTCAGGAGAATCCACGGCTGCAAGTTCGACTTCTTCCTTTGGGGTGCTCGCATTCATAGAAAAAGCAAGTTTTGAGGCAGCATTGACCCCACGTTTAAGGTTAATATCACCTTCAACAGCCGTATAGCCCCAGGAGCCTCCACAGAGGGCCCTTATTCCGGCCCCCTTTGTGAAGTTTCTGGATATTTCTTCGATCTTTCCGTTATCCAGGACGATAGAAGTGGAACTGCCTTCTATCACCCTGCAGTCATAAAATTTTATGTCCTGCATAATGCCTGTCATGATCAGTTCCTGCACCCGAAGAGATTAATAGCCTGTACGGAAGCGGGTGATACTTCCGGGATATCGAAACTTAGTTTAGTAATATTTTTGAGTTTTTCAATAATTGTATTCTTTCTCGGGCCCACAAGGCTGTGTTCCATAACTTCTGCAATGGAGGAAACAGGAATGATCTGGATCTTTTCCCTGTATGCCTTTTCAACGAGAACATCTGCCTCATTGGCTTTGGGTATGATGACTTTCTTCATGCCGGCCTGGGCTGCAGCCTCAATCTTGTAGGTGACTCCGCCAACAGGCAGGACATCTCCCCTTACGGAAAGAGAGCCGGTCATTGCAACAGTCTGATCCACAGGGATCTTTTCAATGGCAGAAATTACTGCAGTTGCTATGGAAACAGATGCACTGTCTCCTTCCACGCCTTCATATGTCCCCACGAACTGGATATGGACATCGTGGCGGGAGATATCCGTGCCTGTCATGTTCTTAATGACTGCGGATACATTCTGCACAGCTTCTTTTGCAATGGTCTTGAGCTTGCCTGTTGCAATAATCCGTCCTTCGGCACCAGAGAGCGAGGGTGTGACTTCGGATACGATCGGAAGTACGATTCCCGAATCTCCACCCATAACTGCAAGCCCGTTAACTCTGCCCACAGCAGAACCTTTCCTCAGGAAGGACTCATATTCCTTGCGCTGTTCAAGGTAGCTGTCTGCAAGCTGCTGTTCGATGGATCTTGCAATCCTCTTTGCCGCAAGAACATGCTCAGCAGTTGTAAGCGGAGCCCCTTCTGAATGGGCAATGTCGCCTGCAACACGCACGAGCCCGCCAAGATCACGGAGCTTAAGGGTGAGGTGACCTTTCCTGCCTGCACGCCTTCTGGCTTCCCTGATTACTTCTTCTACAGCTCCCTCATCAAAGTGGGGGATATGACCGTCCCTTACGACTTCCTGGGCAACGAAGCGGACCAGTTTCTTCCGGTTCTCGGGAGTGTCTTCCATGGAATCCCGCATGTAGACTTCGTACCCGTAACCCTTTATCCTTGACCTGAGTGCAGGGTGCATTTTCTGAACGGCATCAATGTTCCCTGCAGAGACCATTATAAAGTCACAGGGCACTGGTTCGGTCTTGACAAGAGCTCCGGAGCTTCTTTCGGACTGTCCTGTAATCGGATATTCCTTTTCCTGAAGCGCAGTCAGGAGACTCTGCTGAGACTCAAGCCTGAGAGTGTTGATCTCATCAATGAAAAGCACCCCTTTGTGGGCTTTGTGGATATCTCCTGCTTCTACTCTGTCATGGGCAGGGGTTTCAAGACCTCCGGACTGGAATGGGTCGTGCCTGACATCCCCGAGCAGGGCTCCAGCGTGAGCTCCGGTTGCATCGATGTAGGGTGCGTGTTCCTTGTCGTAATTTGAAACCGCCATTTTCGGGATCATCATTTCCTCTTTAGGAAGGAACTGGCGGGTTAACATTAGAATCATTATGCCTGCAATAATACCCCAGAGCAGCTGGGAGACGAAGTAAGAATAGATAATAATTCCCACAACAAAGAGCATCATAAGCATGTTCCGTGCCTGGGCTTTTTTTCTTGCCTCCATCTTGTGAGCCATGACAATTTCTCGACCTTTACCGGCCGGAACCTCTCTTATCTTGGGATTGTTAAGATCCTCGAGGTTAGGATATACAAGGATATCTTTGAGTTCTTCTTTAGGAAGAAGTTCTGCCATTGCCTTTGCAAGCAGGGACTTTCCAGTACCTGGAGTCCCTATCATCATGATGTGACGTCTCTGGCTGGCTGCCTTTCTCACGACTTCTACTGCATGTTCCTGTCCCAGTACCTGGTCGATAAGGAGCTTGGGAACCTCTATGTTCGAAGTGTCTTCAAACTGGAAGCCGATGTCGACATCTTCATCTATGTCTTCATTTATCTCAGACTCGGCCGTGACCCTGGTAGGTTCATCCTTCGTCTGGTCGGCCGCAGACAGATCTACTTTTGGAACAGGCTTTCCTATTTCGTGGACTTGCCTGTCCGTATTCTCCGAAGATCCGTCTATGTTCTGATTATTATTATACACCATGGTTAGCTCACATATTCGAACGTTATTTGATAGACGTTATCTGATCGAGATTATATAGTTGACGCTTTTGAAAAAATAATAAATTTAATGGTGAATAACTGGCAAAAGCGGTCGTTACAATAACAGACTCCTGAAGTTACTGTAACCCCATCCATACTTCGGCTAATTATATAAACTTACGGTATATAAAATTAACCTGCCACTGTCCATACAGTATATAGAAGCCTTTCATTATATACTATTTGCTGGCTAATATTTGATCCTAAAACTTGATTAGAAAATTAATTCTCAAATTAATGCACGGGAGAATTTACAGGATATTTTTTACATACCTATACTACATCCCCTATATAAAGTTAAACGTTACCCTGCAGGTAACCTGTGTGTTAAAGGATTTGGCTGATATTTGACAACCGATATCGACAGCTATTTAAAAAAATAAAAGGGAATTTTCTCTCATGTCCAGAAGCAAAGTCAAAAATCTTCTTCTCCTGAAGCAAATTCACAGCGCTGTAAGCCAGATTAAAAAAGGCAAACTGGATAAGGCACTCGAAACCCTTGATAAAGCCGAAAAATCTGCAAGGCAGTCGAATTCGATAGATGCTCTCTATTATATTCTCTTTACCCGCGGAGGTATCCTTTACTCAGCAAAAGAGTATGATCAGGCTCTTGAAACTTATGAAAGAGCCCTTGAAGCAGGTTCGGATCTCCTTAAAAGTGATCCTGAAAATGAGGACTACCAGCATTATATGGGTACAACCCTCAGTAATACGGGAAATCTCCTTAAGAATAAAGGGGAGATCAATAAAGCTGACGAATACTATTCTCGCGCGAGAAAAGTCTACTATGAACTTACCATAAAGGACCCTCAAAATGCTCTTTTCAGATCATATGCCGGAGAAAACCTGAACAATTATGGTGAAATGCTTATGGATTCCGACTCTCTTGATAAAGCCTGTGAAATCCTTGGAGAAGCAGTTGACGTTTATGAAACACTTTATAAAGAGAAGCCGGACAACCTCGGTTATCAGGCAGAACTCTCGGTTGCGCTCAGCCATTTAGGAAACTGCCTGAAACAGCAGGGACCCGAAAAAGATGTGGCTTCGAAAAAGAATCTCGAAAAAGCTCTTGAAATGCAGGAAAAACTGCTGGATCAGCAGCCCGAAAACGAAAAAATTAAAGAAGCCATAAATCTGACAAAAGGAAGGCTGGAAGGGCTTTAAAAGAGGATTTACAGGTTTTTTTTAGAAAACAGCAGCATGTGAACATAGAGCAGGATCATCAGCCCGACTACGATCCCCCAGATTAACTGTGAAATATAATATGAGTGGATTACAAGCCCGAGCGCAAATATGAAAATCAGGATATTTGCCAGCCTGATCTTCTGCCTTACAGCAGGGTCATGAGGAGTTCCAGCTTCATCCTCATTTAAACTGCATTCCCTGAAATAATTCTTCTCCTGCTGCATAAGGTAGTAAAGCCTCAGAATAAGAATGTCAATAATTATGCCCCAGAGAAGCTGACCTATATAAAAAGTGTAGATTAAAACAGTCACAAGCAAGATACCGACAAATACCACAAATAGCCTTTCGGATTTGCTTTTTCTGCCAGTTTTTCCTTTACTCCTGTCTGAACTGTCATTCATTTTATCCCTTTTTGCTTCCCGGTTCATGCTAATCCTTTGCCTGCATACATTTCATCCCACATAATCCCAGCACAATAAGCAGCAAAATTCCAGAAAACTGTATTTAAGAAAAATATAAAGCTTTGATATAAAGCTTTGATATCTATAATTAAGCCTCCGAAACATATAAAGGAGCTGGAGAAAGAAAGGAACAGAGGAAAAAACAGGAGCTATAACATAACCTATAAGTCAATAAAAGCCTTTTTTTCAATATGCCAGAGAAGCCCGAGAAACTGAGACAGGAAGCAGTAAAACACTTTAATAAAACGATTGACCTGATACAGGAAGGAAAACCTGAAGAGTCCCTTGAGTCTCTCCAGAAAGCTGAAAGTGCCGCACATGAGGCAAAAAGTGGAGCGATACTCTTCCACACATTAAAAGCAAGAGGGCAAATCCTTCAGTCCCTCGGCAGGCTTGAAGAAGCTATGGAAACTTACTCTTTTTCTTTAGAAACAAGCTATAAACTACACTCAGAAGACCCAGAAAACGAACTCTATACAGACACCCTCCGCCTGAACCTCAACAATATCGGAAACCTTGGCAACATTTTCCTGCGAATGGGCAACTCCACTCTCTCAAAACAATGTTATGAGGTAGGGCTTGAAATCTGCCAGAAGCTTCTTAACTTTTACCCTGAAAACAACTTTTATCAAATGTATATGGGAAATACCCTCAACAATCTCGGTGAACTTCTTTTCAGCGTGGGGCAGGCAGAAGAAGCAAGAGAAAAATACGAAAGAGCCCTGGAAATATATGAGAAACTCCTTCAAATACACCCTGATGATACGGAATACCTCTCAGATAAAGAAATGACTCTCAACAACCTCGGAATCCTCTTTTCTCAAAAAGGGCAAAAAGAAGAAGCAAAAAAGAACTTTAAAGAGGCTCTTGAGATTCTGGAAATCCTTAGCAAAAAAGACCCGAGAGATCAGAAGCTTAAGGAAGAAATTATTCTGAGGCGGGAAGAGCTTGAGATGATTTGAAGTTTGATTTTCGAGCCAAAATTATCTATTTTCAAAAAATAGATTGCTTCTGGAGTTTATGAATTTTTCACATAAACAGTCCGCTCTCCTTCGTCGAGCGTGAAAATCTCCGTTTGAGAAAGCTACTGCCCTGCGCCGACTGAGCAGACAGCAATGATTCAAAAAAGGGTGCGGGAATATTTTCCGCTGAAAACTCTTTTGTTGCCGGTTTATGTGAACAGGTCGAAAATGTTCCCGAGCATGCTGCTCTCTGTCTGGTAGAACTCGGTATATTTGCAGCGTTTGCAGGTGATGTGGGTGAATTTTTTATTCTGGATATCGAGGACTTTGCTGATGAAACCGCCTGTTGTGCGGATTTCGCCGACGTCATAGGAGTTGTTTCCGCATTTGGGGCAGGTGAAATTAATGTTTTTGCTCATTTTTTAGCCTCACTTTTGACTTTAGATAGTTTAAAGGGTAGTATACTTTATTTGTATAGCTTTATTTTCGCGCTATTTAATATTATTGCAGAACTGGCAGATGCAGAAGAAATCCCTTAGTATGGAATAGAGTTTTGTAGAAATAAATATATTAGAAAAGAAAACCAATACAGCGTTGACATATGAAAATAAAAGCTATAATTACAATAGCCCTGATCATCTCGGCTGCTTTAATGGCTGCAAGAGTTTCACCGGGAGTTAACACTGAGCAGTTCAGGGAAGGAAAATATATCCATATTGACAGTATGGTGATCGAATTTGATAAGACGGATGCGAACGTCCAGATAAGATACCATCTCAGCCCCTTTGCTCAGGTTTATATATTCATGTTCGGGAGCAAGCACCTTGAGCCCAAAATAAAGGATATATTCTTTGATTTTGAAAACATAGAAGTACTCAAGATAGGGAGAACAAGCGCTTTAATCCACGTAAAGGACGTTTCCAGACAAAATGATGCGTATTTTCTTCATGACTCAAGAGAATTAGGGATGCAGCCAGATATACTCACTCTTGTTTACCCTGACAGAACCAGGCAGAGTATAGAATATGCCAAGGCAACCCCGGATATTTTCTACACGTGAGGGGTTTGATCTCATTTTTTAGTGTCATTCATAGCAGTTTTCATGTGTTATACCCTGCACTTGCTTTTTATACTTGTTTTTGATAGTATCCAGTAGTTTTTGATACTATCCTGTAATGGTCGTATCATCGTAAATAATCGTATCATTGCCCTAACTATATTATTTTTTTGAATTCGCCCTTCAGGGCTTTCTTCCATCCATAGCAGTCAATTGTCTCTAAAAGACGATCTATTTTAATAAATATCACATAAAGGATATTAAGCAGAATTTTCAGGAATATATATTTAGCAAAAGAAACCCAATTTTCTTTGATAGCAATGGGAAGATTTATACTGAAATGTTTGAAATGCGGCAGAGAATACGGACAGGAATACCGGCTGACCTGTGAGAACGACGACTCTTTTTTGCGTGCAGAATACCTCGAAAAAAGGCTTGAGCTCAGGGACCAGCCCGGAATAGGGAGGTTCCATTCCTGGCTTCCGGTTCAGGAAGAGCTTACCACCGAAGCAGGACCAATTACGTACAGAAGTGAAGCCCTTTCAAAGGAACTCGGACTTTCTAACCTGTACATAGGGTTTAGCGGCTACTGGCCTGAAAGAGGGGCTTTTATTAAAACCTGCAGTTTCAAAGAACTCGAAGCCCATCCTACAATGCAGCTTCTAAAAGAGTCCGGCGGAAAAGCTATAGTTCTCGCCTCTGCAGGCAATACCGGAAGGGCTTTTGCATATTCCTCAGCTCTTACAGGCATGGATGCATATATAGTAGTTCCGGATTCAGGCGTTTCAAGCATCTGGCTGCCTGAAGAACCGACCGATTCGATTCACCTTATCAGCATGACTCCGGGTAATGATTATACTGATGCTATCAATCTGGCAGGCAGGATTGCAAAACTCCCCGGAATGGTCCCTGAAGGAGGAGCAAGAAATGTTGCTAGAAGAGAAGGGATGGGCACTGTAATGCTGGACGCAGCTGTAACTATAGGAAGAATGCCTGACCATTATTTCCAGGCTGTAGGTAGCGGTACGGGTGGAGTTTCAGCCTGGGAGGCTTCCCTGCGGCTAAAGGCTGACGGGCGCTTCGGCTCAAAGCTTCCAAAACTCCAGCTTGCTCAGAACCTGCCCTTCGTTCCGATGTATAATGCATGGAAGGCAGGAAGAAGAGAGATTATCCCCGAAATCGATATGAAGGATGCGAAAAGACAAATAGAGGAGACATATGCCACTGTGCTTACCAACAGGGCTCCGCCCTATGCCGTAACTGGCGGGCTCTATGACGCGCTTGTCGATACTGACGGGATAATGTATGCAGTTACTAAAGATGAAGCTCTTGAAGCAAAAGCCCTTTTTGAGTCCCTTGAAGGAATAGATATCCTTCCGCCTTCTGCAGTTGCGGCTGCTTCCCTGTTAAAAGCCGTGGAAGCAGGAAATGTCGGAAAAGACGATACCATTCTCCTGAATATTGCAGGCGGAGGTTTCAAGCGGCTGAAAAAAGATTTCACACTCTTCCAGGTTAAACCTTCGGTTACTGTCAGCAGCTCTGATGTTTCACTTGATGAACTGGGGATTTGAATTTCAATCGCAGTAAGATTCCGGACTGCAGCAAGTACCGGGACTACAGTACAGCACCCGCAATGCAGCAAACCTGTGTAACAAAATAAGCCTTAAAAAGATAAACAAGCTCAAAGAAATGCATAGTTAGAGGTACAAGTATGGTGAACCCGGAAGAAGAAGTAATAGCTATCATGAAAAGAGCAGGTGTTGACCTCGTAGCAACTCTTCCCTGTGACAGGATCAAAAATCTGCTTCCTCTTGTCTCTAAATATTTTCCTGAAATAAAACTGACAAGGGAGGAAAACGGAGTGGGAATCTGCGCCGGGTTCTATCTTGCAGGTGGAAAACCCGTGATGCTGATCCAGAGCACGGGACTCGGGAATATGATCAATGCCCTTGAGTCCCTGAACGTGACCTGTAAAATACCCCTGCCTATCCTGGCGAGCTGGCGCGGCGTTTATAAAGAAGCAATTGAAGCCCAGGTCCCGCTGGGAGTTCATCTTCCTGCTATTCTTGAAGGCGCAGGTCTTGCATACACAATAATTGATGAGGCTGAAAAGCTTTCCAGGATTGAAGATGTGATCCTTGACGCCTTTGAAAACTCAAGGCCTCATATTGCTCTTATCTCTCCAAAAGCCTGGGAAGCTTCTTGCTGCTGTGCCTGGCAGGATGCAGGTATGCCTGAAAAGCCGGAGGTAATGGAAAGGACATGCAGTTTTTCCCTCACAAAAGAAGTTCTCAAGCCAGTTATGCTCAGAAATGACGCGATCTGTGCCGTTGCTTCCGAGCTTGATGGAGAAATTACCGTAACGAACCTTGGCGTTCCCTGCAAGGAACTTTACGCCTGCAAAGATAGAGAACTTAATTTCTACATGTTCGGCTCAATGGGGCTCGTTTCTTCCATAGGCATGGGCATTGCCCTCCGTTCCGAAAAAACAGTTGTCGCTTTCGATGGAGATGGGAGCCTTCTTATGAACCCTAACGCTCTCCTTGAAATTGCAAAAGAGGCTCCGGAAAACCTGATAATTATTGCCCTTGACAACGGAGCCTACGGGTCTACAGGCTCGCAGGAAACCTGCGCCCTGAGGTACATTGACCTTGACATCCTGGCAAATGCCTGTGGAATCCGGAATACAGCCAAAGTAAATACCACGGAAGGACTGGTGGAAACTTTCAAAAAATCTAGAGCTATGAAGGAACTCTCCCTGATTCACGTAATCCTGAAACCCGGAAATACGAATGCTCCAAACATTCCAATGAGCCCGGAAGAAGCCACAAAACGCTTCAAAAAAGCACTGGAAGCAAAAAAACATTGAAAAAGTTACCTTAAAAAGTTTTACCTGCCCTTTCTGCCGGCTTTTACTAACCGGTTAATCTATTCCGAAGTCTCCAGGGAATCTTTTATTTTTTTCTTCCCTGCGCCGCAAAGGCCGCCGGCACTTCAACCGTATAGAATCAACCCGGAGCTTATCAATGGCGCAATTAAGAGAAAATCTCAAAGGACTATCTCCCCGGATGGGCGAATATTATACTCAGTCCCTTCGTAACCATTTTTTTAATTCAGGGCAAATATAGACACTCCCACAAGCTTGTATAGCGGCCCTATCAGGAAAGATGAAGGAGATAGGAAGATGTAGAAAGGAGTAGAAAAAAGAGGTTGAAATAAAAGTGAAAATAAGAGATAGAAAGAAAAAATAGAAAGAAAGCATTAAAACAGTTAGCTCGGGTTTATTCTTTAGCCTTATTCCCTCCAGATTATTTTTTCCACCGGTTCCGTTAGCCTGAACTTTCCTGTAAGAATCTGTTCCTTTAGCTCCTGTGCGGCTTTTACAGCCCTGGCGCGGTCCGATTGGCGGAGGGTTATTTTGATATCTCTGAGGCAGCCTCCGGTTGAACATTTGACAGTTCCGAGGTTTGCACTGAAAGCTTCCCCCCTGCACCTTGTAATGCAGAGCCCGCAGTTAAAGCAAAGTTCAGGGCTGTGCTCAGCTCCATTCTCTCCTTTGCTTACCGCGCCCATAGGGCACGCCTCAGCTACCAGGCAGGCTTTACAGTCAATGCATTTTTCCGGCTCGTATTTTACTTTCAGGTCTGCGTTATCCCAGACATCTCCGTAAGTTATCTCGCAGAGGGGAATCCTGCCTGCAAGGTCCACCAGCTTGAGAGGAATTTGACTGTCCAGTTTAAGGATATTTTCCAGCATACCTTCATTAAGGACAGGGATAGGAACAGCCCATGTGTTGATAATTTCGGGCCCTGCTGAAGTGGCAAAACCTCCCATATATTCTGGGACCATATCATGAAGGTCTGCAAAACCTGTAAGGTTAGGATTATCCGGAACACTGCGAGTGCCCTGGCCAGTAACGAACCCTTCAGCTCCGTTAATAAGAACCCTTGTCCCAATACCTATAGTCTCGAGTTTGGGATCATTTTCAATAGGGTTCAATTCCCCGCAGCCGCAGAAAGTCATCTCTTTGAACTCTCCTTCAAAGGGAAGGGCATGGAAAATAGTTTTGATGGGTTCTTTTCCGGGGTTTACAAACGCGCGGTAATTTTTAAAGGCATGCCTGGTTGCATAAAGCCGTGCAAATGGGATTTCGGAAAGGCAGGTCTCCACTGAGAAGCGTTTTCCTTCGCTAGTGGTTACATCAACAGTAATGCTTTTTCCTTCCACCATGTCCCTGAAAAGATGCCCCCCTCCATAGCGGTAGTCTGATATACTGTGAGCTGTCCCGAGTACTATAAGGTCCAGAACTCCAAGTCTCTCATTGGGACAGGGGCCCACAACTGCAGGTACCCCGTTCAGCAGAACTTTAGAAGCTTTTACAAAAAAATCGGGTTCGGAAACTTTGAATGAGAGGACTGCATAGGTTCCGCTCATGATTCCCCTGGTAGCGGTAGTTACGACATCCACATCTTCAAGCCCTATTTCCACTCCTGCCCTGATCCTTGCTGCGATTTCTTCAGCTGTCAGGACCACGGCATCACCAGAATCTATTTTTGTTTGAATCTCCGGGATTGTTCTATTCTCTTCTATGTTATCGGATGCTCCGTTCATAATACCCTCAGCGGAGATAATGTATTCATCATATTTTGATTGAATGGTACCGTTTACTGTATGTCTATTTGGAAAATCAAAATAGTAAACAATATGTGAATAAGAAGGATCAAAAGGTGAGAAAAAAGGATTCTTTTTCTTAACTTTTACTTTAAATATGTCTTTGGTTAATCAAGCTATAAAAACAGATAGAGGCACTCTTTAAATATTTATTCTTTTCTCGTAGGAATCCTTTAATTTCTTGAAAGTTAAAGGTCTGCCATGACCGGGGTAAAAAATCCTGCATCCGGAATCGATCAGCACTCTCCAGCTTTTTAAAAGTTCGGGCACATCATCTGCAAAAGGAGGGAAAACCATCCCTGGAATAGCATTAAAAAGAGTATCCCCTACAAATGCAACCTCATTTTCAATGATAAGGCTGATCGAACCTTTCGTATGTCCAGGGGTGGGGATGATTTTTGCATGAGGGACATATCTTCCCAGGTCGTATCCATCGCTTACAACAATATCAGGACTCACGGGCTGGTATCTTGATTTTGAGGACATGGTAGTGTTTCCTATCCTAGAAATGATTTTTGAGAACCATAAAGTACCTTCAGGGAACGGGGTCATACCCTTTTCCAGAAATTCTTTTTCCTTCTCGTGAGCAAGGATTTTTGCCCCGCTTTTCTCTTTAATTTCTGCAAGGCAGCCCACATGGTCATAATGGGTATGGGTAAGGACTACCAGAGCGATATCAGAAAAACCAAGATTGTTTCTTTCAAGAACAATTTCAAGGTTCTTGATTTTTCCAGGGCATCCTGCATCAACAAGAATTCCTTGACCTTTTGAAACTATAAGATAAGAGTTAGAATGTCCCATCGGGATCATAACAATGTTGTAAGGTCTGCTGGTATCCAGCTTCTCTGCGCAGGATTTTTCTCTGCACGGTCTATAAGTACCTAATTTTTCAGTGTCTGATTCTTCAGTGTTTGTTTTCTCAATATTTGACCTGCCGCTTTCGGACATACCCTTATTCATACCGCAACTTTTATTCTGCATTCCGTTAAAAACTATTGGGATGCCCTGGTGGAGATATCAAAACAGAAATTCTGCAGCCTGTTATTGATTTTTTTCTCTACGTGATTTACTGCCTGCATTTTTGAGTAGCTCGCGCATTTACGGCAAAATGGGTTACAAAATGTAAAGGAATTTTTACTTTTTCAAAAGGGTTTTTGCTTTTTCATGATTATATCCAGTAGAAAAAGCCCGAACCACCCAAAACTTATATAAATGATGATGCGTACTATGGTGTTGCACTTCCGTGCGAGAAACGGAAGCAATACACATTGTAGAGGGCTCGTGGTCTAGACGGTTATGACGTCGCCTTGACATGGCGGAGGTCCTGAGTTCGAATCTCAGCGGGCCCACTCAAGAAATTTAAAATAGACCGAAATCTTTCCAGAGCTTTTTCTGGAAAGATGAAACAGAAAAATTACTGCCATCTCTTTTGATTATTTGTTCTAAAAGAGTAATCTGGTAGTATTATATCTGCCTGCCCAGGTAGCTCAGTGGGAGAGCGCTGCCCTGAAGAGGCAGTTGTCCCCGGTTCGAATCCGGGTCTGGGCACCATAGAGACATGGAACATCAGTAGTGTAGCGGTCATCACCGGGCGTTGCCAACGCTCGAACCCGGGTTCGAATCCCGGCTGGTGTATAACTTTTTTAGTTATCCTTATTTCAAGCAATATTTTGTCATAAGGAATTAAATACAAAACCATATAGGGCTCGTGGTCTAGACGGTTATGACGTCGCCTTGACATGGCGGAGGTCCTGAGTTCGAATCTCAGCGGGCCCACTTTAATACTGATCTTGCAGCCAGTAGATCAATTATTACTGCCATATCTGCCTGCCCAGGTAGCTCAGTGGGAGAGCGCTGCCCTGAAGAGGCAGTTGTCCCCGGTTCGAATCCGGGTCTGGGCACCATAGAGACATGGAACATCAGTAGTGTAGCGGTCATCACCGGGCGTTGCCAACGCTCGAACCCGGGTTCGAATCCCGGCTGGTGTATAAAATATCAACCTAATTAATTCGGCAAATTAGTTAATTCATTTTATCCTTAATTTTCTATTTATCATTTAACCTTTTTATCAGCATGGAAGCTTTTTATCCGTTTTATCTCTTTAAATCCTTAATATCGCTGAGCGACTCACAAATAGTGAAATAACTCATGATGAAAAATCCAGATTTTATTAAAATAATTTTCCTTTGATTAAATATTCTTAGCCTTTACCTGCAATAGTAGGTTCTGAAAATAAAATGTCAATGGTTCAAACGAGATCTGCTACAATGTTAACAGGCAAAAATTGTAGAAATCAGAGAATAAATTCATCTTTAGCTTCCGAAAACAGAATAATGTTAACCTTAAAATGCGTTAACCAAAAGGTTAATTAAAACAAAAGATCATTATAATTATTGGATATAAATCTCGAAAAGACAAAAAAGTCTCTTTGAAGAGATTATACCCACTAAGTTGCAACCTGAAAAATCGTAGGAGATTTGAACATGACAGGAAAGTTCCAGAAAAGAAACGCAGAAAGGAAAGGCTTTAGAAAAGAATATGAACTGGAGCAGAAGTTAATAAAGGAAATCGTAGACGAAATTCAGGTAAGCGGCGGTGGATCACTAGAGTGAGTAAAAAAGTACACATAACCATTCAAGCTGGTGAAATTTCTGAGCAGATTGTAGAAGTGGCTGAAGCGGCTACCTACGAAGATCTGCTTGATGAGCTGAACATAAATCAGGAAACAGTGCTTGTATTAAACGGAGGGAATGCTGTTCCCCTTGACGGGGCTATAGGTTCTGATAGAATAACAATCCTTAAAGTTGTGACAGGTGGCTGACCTGCCCTCAGGGGCAGGGTCCCTTCTTTATTACAACTTCTTTTCCCCCTTTTTAGAGAAATTAAAGTCGTTTTTTGAGTCAGTTTCTGTATGGTTATTTTCTGTATGGTTATTTTCTATAAATTTTCTGTATGGTTATTTTCTATAAATTTTCTGTATGGTTATTTTCTTCAGTGCCGCTTTTTATAAAGTTATTTCCTTAAGGTTATTTGCTATAATGCCGTTCTTCATAAAGTTATTTTTGTAAAGCAATTTTTATAAAGTTATTTTCTAAAAATGATATCTCTAAAGATTACTTTTCTATAAGGCTATCCACTACAGCAGGCTACCCACTGTAGCATTCTTCAATATTGGAACTCGCTCCTCTTGGTCCGGTTATCCAGATCCTAATGTAGGGATTTTTGTGGCCTGAGGTAAAATCATTGGTGAGAATTGTTAAGGTCCTGGAGAATGAGAACGAAAAGATAGTGAAGGACAAAGAGGAAAATAAGAAGAAGTAAAATCAGACAAATAAATTACGGAAGGATGTTATTTCCATAATGGTGAATTCCGTAAAGGACTGTCAGCCATTATGGACAACCCTTTTAAGGATTCATTTTGGAGTCAAAGGCACTTTTTTGCTCATAACCTTCAGTTTTTTAATTGCTGAGATCGTTGCCTGAGATTCCTTGTAGATTTTGTCTTCATAATAGCTTATTATCTCATCAACGGGGGCTGCAAGGGAATAGATCTTTATCGGGCGCCCTTTTCCGGGTTTCTTTTCCGAACGTACATTGACCCAGGACTGGTTGCGCATGAGCCTCATTGCAAGACTGACTTCTGGCTGTCTTAATCCGGTACTGATTTCAATTTCACGGGATGAAGCCTCGTCAACATTCATAAGATATGCCATAGTTGTGGCAACATTCCTCGACATCCCAAGATTCCTTAACGTTTCAATAAAAATATGGTCGTTCTCATCCAGAACCTTTACTTCATAGTCTTTCATGATAACCCCTTCATATTCAAATTTTTACAATCTATTTTGTCAGCTAAAGAATACAACGGCAATTATTACTCAGACCTTAAAAGGCAGCTTTCATAATCACCTGTTAAAGCTGATTTCAACTTCCAAAGTTTTACGGCATATATATATTTATATGGTAAACTATCCCGTTTTAAAACTTTGAATCAAATAAAAAGCGTTTTTTCACAATCTAGCGGATTGTTTAGTTTTAAGTCCAACAACCGGTTACTAAAAACAATAAAGTACAGTTCCATAACCGATTACTAGAGAACCGTTTTGTGAAATTGATGGGGAAATACGTATCTGTTTAGCAATTAAACCTGTATACGTATATAATTAGAAGGTTATTCATCTCCAACATTTAATAATGTACTCATACTATTTAAAGTTGTATATATTAAAAAGGAATTGAAAAACTTTCAGTTACACCTGACATTAGGACATATTTAAAAAATAATCAATTATAAGAGATATAATAATCCCTTTATCCGGATAAAAACCTGATAGGATCACAACAAAAATATTATAATTGAACTGATCAAGAAATTTTTAAGTAGAAACCCTGACAAAAAAACGTCAAGGGTAATTTAGAAATGTTTATATCCTTATCTAAGTCAGGCCAGACAATTTCCCTGAAAACCCGGGTAAATCTGCGGCATCTTTCCCAATCTTTAAGAAAATCTACCATGAAAGCGCCTAACCGGGACAAAGGTGAGAAAAGTGAATAGGAGCGAAAGAAAAATAAGATTAATATAAACTTGAACAAAATTAATAAAAAATAGAGAAAGTAAAAATTCAAGAAGTTCCATTTTACTGCAATTTACTTTATCCAGATATTTATTAAATCTGTCCTGTCTGAAGAATACATTCCAGATCATCTTTTACGGGTTTCAGTGCAGGGCTGCTGCCACTTAAAATCGCTTATATATTTGATTTGTCCGCTGTCAAAAGCTGTCTCCACCTGTACACATTGAAATCGATTGTGTTCACATAAGAAACACCTGAATAGCTCTCCCTAGGGCTCCCCTTCTATCCCGGATGTTATAGTGGTAATAAAATACTGAACCCATAAACTAAAAGTGCCCGCTTTGCCTGCTGAGAAATTACGGCAGAGACCTCAAGGTTCATATTTGTGCTGAAAATAATCCCAATAAGAATCAGGCTGCCTCAGGATGAATAAAATGAGAACCTGCCTCCCGGAATTTCCTTTCAGACCCTTCCCCTTTAAAGAAAGCAATCTGTATACAGCTGAGAATAATGCCGCTATACCGCTCAGTTTTTTTCACAGGAACTTTGAGAATATAAATAAAAATACAACTTAATAAAATAAATACAATTAAATAGGGATAATATTTACTTAAGCCCATTATTAAAATATACATGAAAATAAAGGATTCTGAAGAAGGCAGTGAGAGCTTAATTATTCCGTCTTTTGCTGGCAATGACAGAGAAAGAATAAAATGGATAAAGGTGTGGAAGGGAATAACTTCTGCCCCGGAAAAAGAAACAAGGAATAAGAGAGATGATACCACGATCGAGCTAATAATCAAAGCACTCTGGCTGATGATCCCTGCATACCTTTCCAATCCCTTTGCAGCTGTTTTCGGGGGCGGAAAACCAATTGATGGAGGCAGGACCTATAAAGACGGAAGAAGGATCCTTGGAGACGGCAAAACATACAGGGGGCTCTTTTCAGGCATATTTTGCGGGTTTCTTGCAGGATGTGTTCAAATCTGGCTCAGTTTCAGGGGTTTCAAAATTATGGGGATAGAAGTGCCCACCTTTGGTCCGGATTATGCAGGCTCTTTAATAGTTGTGTTTGCCCTTGCCTCCGGCGCACTGTTCGGAGATATGTTCAAGAGCTTTTTCAAGCGCAGAATGGGCTTTAAAAGGGGAGCTTCCCTGCCTCTTGTAGACCAGCTCGACTTTGTGGTGGGAGCCTGGGTATTTACATACCTTGCAGCACCTGAATGGTTTGTAAGCAGTTTTACCCGCGGGATCATGCTTACCATCCTTATAATAACGCCTCTCCTCCACCTTACGACAAATATAGTCGGATACTTTATAGGTGTAAAGAAAGAGCCCTGGTGAAGTTGCAGGAGAAATCCACAAAACCAGTACAGGAAGATCAGGAAATCACTTATAGCGCTAATAGGCTGCAAATAAGGTGAGAAAATGAGTAAAATAAATTCGAAAACAGGAAATGACTTTGAGGAACAGAAGCAGGAACTTATCGCAGCCCTGAAAGCCTGCGGAGCTGTCCGTTATGGGGACTTCACACTTGCTTCGGGAAAGAAAAGCAAGTATTATATAGACATTAAGAAAGCCAGCACTGACCCCAGGACCCTGAAAATAATTGCAAGGCAGGCAGCCCTCAGAATAAAAGAAATGGATGTGGACACGGTCGCAGGTGTTGAACTCGGAGGCGTGCCTCTGGCAACAGCTGTTTCTATGGAAACCGAGCTTCCCCTTCTTATAGTGAGGAAGTCTGCCAAAGAGTACGGCACAAAAAGCAGGTTTGTAGGGGACATTAAACCCGAGGACAGGCTTGTAATGCTTGAAGATGTGACGACTAGCGGGGGCTCGGTAAGGGACGCAATAGAAGTTGTCAGGGAAACCGGAGCCAGTGTTAAATATGTAATTACGGTAGTTGACAGAGAAGAAGGGGCAACAGAAAAATTAAAAGAAGCAAATGTTCAGCTTGTTCCTCTTGTAAGTGCAGGTGACCTGCTGTAAGTGCAAATAACCTGTTAAAGTAAGGGAAGTGCCGGAAGTGCCGGAGCACTTACCCAACCTTTATTTTTGTAAAAGTTATAATTCCCCTTCGAAACCTTTTATTGCGGCAGGCAGGCACTCCAGAACTGAAGCAAAACCCGAATGGTGGAGATTCAATACTACCGCGCCGACAATTTCATCCCGGGTTGCGCCTTCTTTTTTTGCCATCATTGCGTGCATCTGCACGCCTCTCGGGTTTCGATTCGCAGTCTGGATAGCAATGTTGATCAGCTGTTTTGACCTGGCATCGAGCCCTTTTAAAGCCTTCTGGGCTTCAATAAGGTCATTAAAACGCGCTGCGACCTCAGGGCATTCATTCAGGAATATTTCATAAGGGTTCTGATTCATAAGTCTCGTCTCTTAAATGATTTTCTTATTTTTTTTATACAAAAAAAATTGTTTTGGATTCACAGGACTTTAAACGCTATTACTTTTGCTTATGGCTAAACGTACTTAATATGTGATTATTTGTCTTATTTTGACAAAGTGTGTTAAACCAAGTTCTGGGATAAATAAAAACTGGGACTCTAAAAAGAAGTTGAGACTAATTGGTTTTTATATAAATTCAAAGCTTAACAATGAGAAGATATTTATCAGAAGAAATAGAGAATTAGGAAATCCTTTATTGTGTTATTGATTAAAATACTACATATAAAAATAAAAATTTTAATTCGAAAGAAAGGTCTTGTGAGCCCCAAATCCATTACCTTTTTTTTCACTACATTTCCTCATCAGGTAAAAATAATAAATTTCAGATTGAAATCATAAATTTCAGATTGAATAATAATTTTTTTAAACAAGGAGAATGAAAATGAATATTTTGCTTATCGGCGGCGGCGGAAGGGAACACGCTGTTGCCGAAGGAATAAAGAAAAGCAAGCATAACCCCACCCTTTATGCGTTAATGTCAAAGAAAAATCCGGGAATTGCAGCCCTCTGTGAGGACTTCCTCCTCGAAAAAGAAACAGAGGTCGAAAAAATTGTCGAATATGCAAAAGCTAGGGGCATTGAAATGGCTTTTGTCGGACCTGAAGCCCCACTTGCTGCTGGAGTTGCAGATGCCCTCTGGGATGCCGGAATTCCTGTAGTAGGCCCAAAGAAAGCCTGTGCTGTAATTGAATTTGATAAAGCCTGGGCAAGAAATTTCATGAAGAAATACGGGATCGAAGGCTGCCCCGCCTACGAAGTTTTTACGGAAGAAGCTCCAGCACACGCGTTCATTGAAAAACTGGGTGACGTTGCAGTCAAGCCCTCAGGGCTTACAGGCGGAAAGGGAGTAAAAGTGATGGGCGACCAGCTTCCTGACCTTAAAGCTGCAAAAGAATATACAAGCGAACTCCTGGAAAAAGGGCCTGTAGTCATCGAGGAGCGTTTCATAGGGGAAGAATTCACCCTGCAGGCTTTCGTTGATGGAAAAAACCTTGCCTATTTCCCTGCAGTGCAGGACCATAAGAGGGCATTCGAAGGAGACCTGGGGCCAAATACAGGCGGAATGGGCTCATACACCGATTCGGGAGAAATCCTTCCTTTCATGCTTCCCGAAGACGTCGAGAAGGCAAAAAATATTATGCAGCATACCGTGACAGCCCTGCGTGAGGAAACAGGAACCGGATACCAGGGCATATTATACGGGCAGTTCATCCTCACGTCCGGCGGTCCCAAGGTTGTGGAGTTCAATGCCAGGTTCGGAGACCCCGAAGCTATGAATGTTATCCCGCTAATAGAGACTGACTTCGTAGATATCATGTCTGCTGTGGCAAAAGAATCTCTTGGGAATCTGCCTGTGAAGTTCAGCAGAAAAGCAACGGTTTGTAAGTACGCAGTTCCGGCAGGCTATCCGGACAACCCTGAGAAAGACAGTGAAGTAGTTGTAGGAGATATAGGGAAAGCTTCGGTTTACTATGCAAGCGTCTACGAAAAGGAAGGCAAAATTTACACTACCAACTCCAGAGCAGTCGCAGTTGTAGGTTGTGCAGACACAATAGAAGCTGCGGAAAAGATTGCTCAAAATGCTCTTGAAAATATTCACGGTAAGCTCTTTTTCAGGAAAGACATAGGCACTGCCAGTCTTATCCAGAAAAGAATAGATCATATGAAAGAACTTAGAGGCTGATTGTTTAAAAGCTGTGCAGAGTATTCTGTATAAACACGGGTAGATGTATTATGCAGTAGTATAAAGCAAGCCTGCATTCAGCCAGAAGTTTAAATTCAGCCAGAAAGAAGTCGGGGTTTGAGACCATGAAGAGAGATGTACTTTCCATAACTGACCTGTCCAGGGAGGAGATTTATGAACTCCTTGAATCGGCCGCTGACCTGAAGAAAAAACGTAAGGCAGGAGAACCTACCGAATACCTGAAGCACAAAAGCCTTGGAATGATTTTCGAAAAATCCTCTACAAGGACAAGGGTATCCTTTGAAGTTGCAATGACAGACTTCGGAGGGCATGCACTTTACCTGAACTCCAGGGATATCCAGGTAGGAAGAGGCGAAACCATTGAAGACACTGCAAGGACCCTTTCCGGTTACCTGCATGGGATCATGGCAAGGGTTATGAGCCACGAAACCGTGAAAAAGCTTGCCGAATTCTCGACCATACCTGTGATCAATGCCCTTTCAGACCGGGAACACCCCTGCCAGATACTTGGCGATTTCATGACCATCATGGAGTGCAAAAACAGGTTTGAAGGCCTGAAATTTGCCTGGGTAGGCGACGGAAACAATGTCTGCAATTCTGCCCTGCTAGGTTCGGCAATTATGGGAATGGAGTTTGTCATTGCCTGCCCGAAAGGCTACGAGCCCAAAGCTGAGTTCCTTGAACAGGCAAAAGCCCTCGGAGGCAAGTTCACAATTACGGATGACCCGAAAGTTGCTGCAAAAGACGCAGATATAATCTATACTGATGTCTGGGTCTCCATGGGGGACGAGGCAGAGCAGGAAAAGCGCCTTAGAGATTTTGGTTCTTTCCAGGTCAATACCGAACTCCTTGGGCTCGCAAAGCCAGATGTAATAGTAATGCACTGCCTGCCTGCCAGGAGAGGCCTTGAGATTACGGATGAAGTCATGGACGGCCCGAATTCCGTAATCTTTGAAGAGGCAGAAAACCGCTTGCATGCGCAAAAAGCCCTTATCCTGAAATTGATGAGATAAAGATTTCATCAATTTCTCCTATTATTGGTTGAGAAGTTCCAGATAAACTAAATATATTTTTTAGGTTAAGGCATTTTTCACCTTCAAGAGGGTATTCAAGGAAAAAGTATAAGAACAAAGAGCACAACTATGTGCTGCTGAACATAAGCCACATCATGCGAGAGTTGCCCAGCCAGGTCAAAGGCGCTGGATTCAGAGTCCAGTCTTGTAGGAGTTCGTGCGTTCGAATCGCACCTCTCGCATCCAAATAATTTTTATTAAACTCTACATTTTTTTCTGATTCTTTAAGTTTCTTGTGAGTTGTGGCAAGATGCTTTTCTAGGCGACATCTTAAAATTCTGGTCTTGTAGGAGTTCGTGCGTTCGAATCGCACCTCTCGAACTGATCTATTGGGATATATACAAAAGCCAGAAAAGTACGAGTTTATGTGATGTTTTTTCATAACTATGTTTTGACTTTTTGCTCAAGTTATTTTTGAATCTCCCACTATTGTGAGTTAAACGAATTCTTCTTCCAAAATATATAAATACAAATTTAACATCAATAGCTTTTAATAAATATTAAAAGCTACGAAAGGAATAATTATGGAATGGATACTTTTAATAATTGCAGGATTATTTGAAACCGGATGGGCAATCGGGCTAAAATACAGTAACGGATTAACCAGATTCTATCCGGTGGTGTTTACGGTTATTACTTTAATTTTAAGCATGTATTTACTGGAAAGAGCTCTGAGAACATTGCCTGTTGGCACAGCTTATGCAGTTTGGACAGGTATTGGTATTATTGGGACAACGGTATTGGGAATACTCCTTTTCAATGAGTCAATGAATATAACACGAATCTTCTTTATTGGATTAATTGTCGTTGGTATCGGCGGACTAAAACTGGTATCAGCCTGATTATCTATCTCCTAATATTTGATAGGAAATACTCAGATTCATGAGTGAGAATAATGAAGGATATTGAAGAAAAGATAATTGACATTGGTCATGAGATTTTTAAAGGCTATGGGGTTGATGATATCACTGCACAAATCCTATCGATACTTAACTTTGAATCAAATGAAATAAGTATGGAGGAATTGGCACGGAGAACAGGATATAGCCTTGCTTCCATCAGCCTTAAGATTAAAAATATTGAACAATATTGGAGCATAAAAAGGATATACAGGCCAGGGTCTCGCAAGACATATCTATATATGGAAAAAAACCTGCTAGATGCTTTCGCTATCCAGATCAGAAACGGATTTGAAACCGAACTGGACATTGCAAAAACGAAAATAACTCCCCTTATAAGAGAATATAGAGAAAATGCAACTACTCAGGAACAAAACACTAAACTCCATACGTATGAAAATTATCTCTCTGAAATTAATAAGTTTGAAGAATTGATCCGCCATATATATTGTCAAATCGATCATCTAAAAAAGAATCAAACTTAAGTTATTACTAACTTTAGATCACATAATGAATTCGGTGGCAAAGTCTGTGGCCTGAGATAAGTGTAACCGCAGTGGAATACTTTACAGTTTTGAATAATACTGAAAACAATATCTTAGAATGTGAACTGGAGTCCAGCTGCAGGAATTCGTGCGTTCGAATAGCACCTCTCGCATTCAAACTTTTTTCATTAATCTTTTCCAAATTAAAACTAAACTACCTAATATACCAACTATAGCTGCCAATACCGCGTCGATGAGTGTCAAATGTGTTAAACTATTTTGAATGATGTAATAGGGGCTGACTTCAACTTCAATTTCCTCCTCTAGAGCTGTAGATGTATAATAATCTGCATTAGAGGTTCCATAAGAAGTTGAAGAGATTACATATTCAACAAGTAATATAAGGGTCTGCCTCCCAGATTTTTGTGGCGTTACTTTCCATTTCCAGTTAGTAATTCTTTCTCCTGATATAGGCTGAATATCATTAGTTAGTGGAGTTATTATGAAAGCTCCTTCTTCTTTTCCCTGTAATGTAAGTTTCATTTTTGGTGTTACTGTAATGTTCTTGGATTGGAGCGTTTCATTTTCTTCAATTATTTTTACAATATTTTCAGAAACATTTCTAGTTATATATACTTCAACAACTTCAGTTTCTCCAGCTTTCATTTTTTCAGATGGATTGAATATAACCTGTCCTTGTTTTTCATATGTTTCAAGGTAATATTTAAGATAATCCTCTTGATCTGGAGTTACGGCTTCCATTGGGCCACCTATGCTAGGCTCTTCTACTTCAGGAACTTCTTCAATTGGAGCACCTTCTTCGGATGGTTCCTCTTCATAACCTTCTTCTCCAATACATCCTGCTGAAGTAATTACACAAAAAACAAATAATGTCAATTTTAATATACTATATTTTATATATTCAGCCATATAATTAATTTAATAAATATTTGATATAAATATATAGGAAAATTAGTTATGCAAACGAGCACTCAATGTTACATCAAATTTGATTTTATCTTTGTCATTTAGATCTATAACTTGAAAAAAAATATCAGTAGAACTAATATAACGCAATCAATATCCCTAATTAAATCGGGCAAACTTTAAAATCTGGTTATTTAAATAGACTAACATTCCGAGCATAAAAAGTAAATTAAACATAGTAAATATGTATCTTTACCCAGCCAGACCAAAGGTGAAGGTTCATAGATTATCCGCATAGGAATTCGTGCGTTAATTTTAATTGAATCTTATTATTTTTTTACAGCTTTTACATCTATAATGTTAAGGAATGGTAGAAAAATAACTATAAATTTCCACTCTGGAAATAGCTTTATAATCCCAATTTTCAAGTTCTATCAGAGACAAATCAGCATATAATGGTTTGAAATTATATTTTCTTCATTCATTAAGCATGATGAAAACTGAAGATAAGATAAAGGATTCTGGAAAAGCTCCCAGGCCAACAAATCCCCCAGTGTTAGAAGCTAATATGGAAGGATAAGGAATGGACTTTTCACCCGAGGACAGGGCGTGGCTTGACAATGATCCTGATATTAAATTCGGCTCTAAAGAGCTGGGCTCTGGTGGTGCTGGTATAGTCTATGAGCTTGATAATAATCCTGACCTTGTGATCAAAGTGCCAAAAAGGTTCATACCTTATACTGATACTGAAAAAATGCAGGATATTGATGCAAGAGCTAACTTATTTAGAGTGCTGCTTCTTAAAGAAATCGAAACTTACAACAAGCTTAAAAAACTAAAAATTATTATCCCTACCCGAGTGGTAAAGCTTGGAGTAAAAACAGCAGATGGAGAGGACTATTTAGGATTGGTTCGGCCCAAATTAAAAACTTCTTTATCTGATTTAATGAAGCTGTCAGATGAACAACTTTTAGAGTTTCGAGAAAATTTGGTCGAGCTTAGCGAAGCGGGCTATGAGGTTGCAGGGTGGCTTCAGGTGGGAGTAGACCGTTTGGGAAAAGTTCAGATTTACGATATTGGGGATATAAAACACTGTGAAGATAAAAAAAGTGCGTATACTGGAAATGATAGTAAGTGGTATACATTTTTATATTGCACCGAAAAAGTAAAATATTTTTTTAGTGATCCATCAAGGATAAAGACTTTTTTCAAGCTTTACAAACTCTATTAACTGATTTTCCATTTCTCCTTTTTGTGACACGCTTTATATCATGCCTCAGTTTGTTCCGGGAGAGCAGCCAGGAAGAAAAGAGTCTTTTTCGTTATCAGTAAACGTTATAAAATGCGAGGGTTGCCCAGCCAGGTTAAAGGCGCCATATTAAGAGTATGGTTTCGCAGGAATTCTTGCTTTCGAATCGCATCTCTCGCATTAATTTTTAATTACTGAATTCCTGTGGTTTTAAGTCAACTTGAGTCGGATCATCTTTCTCGATCACTGTGAATCTCATAGTAAACTCTGTTCCATTATTCCTTTTCAATTCAAACTCCCCATCCAGCTGGTCTACAAGAGAAATTACAAGTTGAAATCCAAGACTATCAATATCCTCGATATCAAGTTCTTCGGGAATGCCAACGCCATTATCTGAAATAGTTAGAGTGAAATTAGTGCTCTTAAAGTGTCCGGATATTTTTTCTATACACTCTTTGTTTTCCTCTCTATGGAGCTTAATCCTGATTTCTCCTTTTTCCCTGCCGGAAAACGCGTGTTTAAGAGAATTGGAGACAAGTTCATTAATGATCATACCGAGTGGAATAGACGTGTCCATATCAAAGAAAATATTTTCTTCTATATCCATATCCAGGACGATGCCGTCACTTCCAAATTTATAGGTGAGAAATAGATTGTCAGTGAGCTCCCTAATATACTGTGAAAAGTTAAGAGAGTCGATTGCTCCGCCCCTATGTAATTCTTCATGAATGAGAGCCATCGAAATGACACGGTTTTGACTTTCTTTGAATGCTTCCAGAACTTCCGAGTCCTTTATGCACTCTCTTTTATCGAATTTCTCAGCTTGGAGATCGAGCAAAGATGAGATCACCTGTAGATTGTTCTTGATTCGATGGTGGATCTCCTGCTTGCGAATAGTTTCAATTTTTTTCAAAAACTTATAAGCCTGCTCAAGTTCGGATGTGCGTTCCTGAACTCTTTCTTCTAAAGTTTCATTTGCTACCCTTAAGGCTTCTTCAACCTTCTTGCTCTCGGTTATATCAGTGATTGTTACTCCACAGGCGGTCTCTGAAAACTTCCACATACTCACGCTGTACCACCTGTCAAGAGCCATCCCATAGTTTTCAATCTGAATTATCTCGCCAGTTTTCAATGCTTTATCTATCGCCTCAGGCCAGTAACTCTCCACGGGGCCGACTGCCTCGCTCGCTTTGCGTCCGAGAACCTGCTCCTTCTTTAGCCCGGTCATTCTCTCCCACTCAGGGTTGACATCGAGATAGATATAATCGACCGGCTTTCCGTTCTCGTAGACTAGCTCCATTAGTTCGAATCCCTCCACCATCGAGTCGAACAATCTACGATACTTGGCTTCGCTTTCCTTTAGCGCCTGCTCGGCCCGCTTGCGCTCAGTAACATCACTGAAAATCATTCCGAAGCGATTTTTGATTGGCAGAGGGAATGCGTAGACGCTGAACCAGCGGTCGAGGGAGACATTATACTCTTCGAATCTTTTAGGCTCGCCACTGCTGACCACTTTACCATACCGTTCAAACCATACAGGTTCTACCCTGTCAAGAAACTCGGTGACTCGTCTGCCAATGACCTTCTCGGGGCGTAGATCCGTCTGTCTTTCATATGCCTTATTAATCTCCAGGATAACATAATCAACAGGTCTCCCTTCCAGATCAAACTCCATTTCAGCAATGGAAAAACCTTCGCCCATCGACTGGAAAAGCGTACGATACCGTTCTTCACTTTCCCGCATCGCCTCCTCGGCTCGCTTGCGTTCGGTGATGTCATTAAAGAGGATGCCGACCCGCCGTTGCTCGGGATCGCCGGTACGAAAGGCGTAGACGTTATAGTAGTGACCGAGAGCATGAGCCGGATTCTCAAAGCGCACGGACTCGCCCGTTAAGGCGACATTCCCGTAGGTCTGAAACCAATACTCCTCGAGCTCGGGGGCGATGTCTCGCATCCGTCGACCAACAGCGTTCTTGATGCCTGTCTGCCTCTCGAAAGCGGCGTTGATCTCCAGAAAGCGGTAGTCAATCGGGCAGTCTGTTTCATCATAAATCACTTCGATCACACAGAAGCCTTCGTCAATCATTTCGAAGAGAGTATGGTACTTCTCCTCGCTCTTTCTTAACTCTTCCACCAATGTATCCTGTTCCGTCTTCTCTCGAGCTTCACTTACCATGTCCTTTTCGAATTCTTTCTGGTCACTTATATCAAATCCAGAGATATTCACGCGTTGTTCTTCAGGTAAGGGAGAAAAAATAACCAGGTATAGCTTATTTCCCACTTTAACTTCAATTTTCTCAGGGCTATTTCGAGAGACTACGGATTGCACAAGATCTACGATGCTCGAAGGTAGTTTTTCTCCAATTCCAGTACCCCATTCTTGCAATAAAGGTTCAGAGGCTTCATTTGAATAAAGAACAGTACCATTCCTGGCAACACTGAAAATAGGATTCAAATTCACAGCTAGTTGCTCCCTTTTTAATCTCATTTACTCCCCAGGCTCCCTCTCTCAGGCGAAAAAATGCCTGATCCTGAATGATCTTTAATTAAATTAATATTCTAGTTTTTATGCCCTTCAACTTCTGTTTTATAGTATGGAATAATCACATCTGGCTGTGTTTATAAGTTTAGGGATATACTATATGCCAGATATATTGGCTTTCATTATATGTCTAAACTTTTCTTCTTTTATATTACTACAATAATTTCAACCTATAATATAATCTTGAACTTATAAAATTTACTGTTGGCATCATTAATTACGATCTTTTATCTATAAACAGCGATTAAGTTAGTGATTAAAAATCTAAAGAAGTATATAAGCAGGAGGACTAAAATAAAGAGTGTTTTGTAAAAGTAAGAAGTGATATCAATATATTTATAAGTCTATCTATATATTTGTTGTATATAAAAAGTGTTTGGTTATAATTTCTGTCAGGAGAGGAGCCAAATAAATGTGTGCACCATAAAATAAAACTAATAAAACAATAAAAATCAGCTAAAGCATATATTTCTCAGAGTCTGGTTTCGTAGGAATTCTTGCGTTAGAACCGCATCTCTTGCATTCATTTTTTTCTTGTATCAGTTGCAGTCTTTAGCTCTTTATCTTTTCTTTAACCCTTTTTGTCATTAATCTTTGAAATTCAATTTCTTCAGGTTATAAGCTCTTGTAATGTAAAATTACAAATTTTAAGAGGTTTTTTAGCCAAAATTTAAAATACGTAAATTACTCTCACACAACACCAAAAAATTGGCCTTTAATTTACAGAACTCGCGATACGGTCAGAATTTTCATAGCAGCAATGAAAAAGCAAAAGAGAAGTTTGGAGCTGCGAATTGTTACTTTTACACGCCATTGCAGCGCAAATGGAATACATGGAGCTATCAATATACTGACCCTGTAGCCACCGGAAGAGAAGGAAAATGAATGCTTTATTGAAAAAATATACAGGCATATAATGAACCCTTATATACTGAAAATCCTGGAAAAGAGACAAGTTTCAATAAACGCAGAGTTGCCTGTCCTAAAAAAGAAAAAAATAAAGAAGTTTCAGGTCAATGTTTTTAAAGGTCCGGGATTCACAAATACATAATACAAAGCAAAAAGCAAGAACAGTATAGCTATTATTCCTATCGCAATGTATTGTATGTTTTTTGATTCCATAGAGTATAATTGACTTACACATATAAAAAATATATCTAAAGAAATTGCTTTTCTATTCATACCTGCAAGTCTAAAAAGTAGTAGTGGATAGTTGCTTCAGAAAAAAAAGGTTTTTCTGTGCTTATTCCTTCTGTTATGATTTAAAACAGAAAGATAATCCAAATAAGGTATTTGTTCGTGTGTTTTGCTGCTTAACTCATATACTGAAACATCATCAGGAAGTGTATTCCATGCTTCCTGTACTAATTTTTAGACCACGTAAAAAGAAAAAAGCTTACTATAAATTTTATATAAACACTCGATTTTCAAACAGTAAACAAGTCAACTTCAAACAGTAAACAAGTCAACTTGCGAGAGTTGGCCAGCCAATCAAAAGCTCGAGATTTTAAGTCTGGTCTGCAGGAGTTCGTATATTCGAATCACATTTCTCGCATTAGGTCTCTTTCTCTTTTTGCAGTCAGACATAATTTTCCCTTCTAGCATACCATCAGAACGTAACTTTTCCTTTGGACCTGCCCATGAGATGTACTATACAGGGCTATTTGTGTTTGTACCATTCCAACCACACTGTTTTATTGAAGGTTCTTTTTCATGAGATTTACTATACAGGGCTATTTGTGTTTGTACCTTACTTATTCTGAGTACAGGAAATATCAGAGAAGTATTCCACCATTAATAAAGAATGAAGATCATATGTTAGTTTAAAATAAATATTATGTTTAACTTTCCGGTTAAACAAAAACAAAATTATTACATCGAATCATGGGTCATTACACAGATACGAAAAGGATTATGGACTCTTATACAAAAAGATAAGAAAAAAGCTGGAAACAGAGTCCTTTTGTCCATATGAGCGGAAAGGATTCGCTCAAGAAATGTTCTAACGACTGACCGGGCACATTGTTAAAACTTCATTTATTTAACTAAGACCAATTCAAAAAGTAAAAACGAGTAAAAGAGCGAAACAGGTTCAAAATGAATGATTAAATGTTTAAATATTTAAATAACCAAAAGGGGGGAAGTAGCTGATTCGACTGAAAAGGATTTACGAGCATCCATCCGATCAGGATGGATTCAGGGTACTTGTTGACAGGCTCTGGCCCAGGGGGCTTCGAAAAAATGAGGTTAAATTTGACCTGTGGTTAAAGGAGATAGCTCCCAGTGATGAACTTCGAAAATGGTTTTCCCATGATCCTGAAAAATGGGAAGAGTTCAGGAGACGCTATCTTAAAGAACTGGAATTAAATGAGGATTATGTACAGGAACTCATAGAAAAAGCGAAAAAGATTGACCTTACCCTGCTCTATGCTGCAAAGGATGAAAATCTTAATAATGCTACTGTTTTAAAGGAGTTCCTGGAGTCCAGATTGCAGTGGTAATAATCATCATAAACTGGATGACACGCAAATAGTGGCTTCCATTTCCGCATTTTTCCGGTGTATCATTGATGACGGCGCCCGTATGAGATGACATAGGCAGCGTTACGGAACTGGATCATAGGGTCGGCTGGGTCGATTCCCTCGAGCAACTGGGCAGGAAGGAAGAGAAGGTCGCGTTCCACTGCATCGCTATCGGGGACGACCTTTGTGATCTCTATGAGGCCTATATCGGCGGTTCTGCGCGTATCAGGCCAAGCAATTGAAGGGTCGTCTATTTTATCTCCAGGTTCCGATATTTGAACGCGCAGGTCGAACCTAATTGGCGCACGTGCCACACACTGGCGAATCTCGTCTGCAAGGTAATCAGGAGCAGCTTTTTCAACGTCTTCTGCGGACAAAAAATGGTTTCCCTCCTGAGGCTCGATGCGATAACGGCCGAAAACAACCTGATCCTGTGCGTTGGTGAACCTGTAACTGTTGACTCCAAAATAAGTGAGCGTTGCATAGCTGACTGGCGGGGGCTGCTGTGATTCCAGGAATGACTTCGCAACCGGATGTGTTGCAAGGTAAGTATCAGCCGGCGTCGGAGTAGCAACTCCGGGGCCACTGGAGCCAATCGCAATCAGGAGTTCTTTAAACTCATCGGTGGTGGCGGAAGGAAATCCGTTGAACGAGTGTATTACAAGATCCGTTTCCGATCCATCCGGCAGATGAAACTTTACTGCCAGACCTCGGGGATTTGCAAGAGTATCTGTGTCTGATATTGTGGGTATGCCTGCAAAATCGGAAAAACGGACCGTCACAGGGACTGCTGCACTCTGAAAGTGCGGTGCCTTACTTAATGTTGCCGCTGAGGGGCTGGGGAAAAATTTTCCCTCCAGCACGATACCCTTCGCATGGATTGCGCGATTGTAAGTTTGCTTACCGAAAACCAGATTAATTGCATCGACCAATTCAGCCGGTGTCGAGCTTTGAGGTGAGGAAATCTCTGTTTCTTCCTTTTCCTGTTTTTCTTCAATTTCATCAAAACGTGTACTGTGCATATCATCTGATGGCATTATAATCCCCCTCAATATCTCCCCTAAATTCTTTTACATACAGTAAACTATTTTACATAATAAACTATTTTACATATAGTTTTAAAATGAATATCCCTGTATCATAGAATGCTACCAGTAAGCATGAGTTCATCAATTGCCTGATTGACGGTAATCTGTTGTGATCTTTAAAAGGCATGGAAGTTATGATTCCCAAAAAACAGATTACTGGAAATTATATAAAATTAACAGAATAAATACTCCTTATGATTATAAATCAAAAACTTTACGATAATAAAGTTAGAAATTAGAAAAAATGAAGAGATAAGAATCTCCCGCTTTAGTCTGGATATTTTATCTGTTTTTTACCAGATTCTTCTCCAAAGAGAGTAATTGACTGCTAGAAAAACAAATTTTTAATAACTTTTCCTAAGTGCCTGAACATCAAGTCGATAAAGATACAAATGCCAATATCCAATCTGTAAGAATTAAATACTGAAAACTTATTTTGATTCTGAGTTGAGTTTTAAGATACGTTCCACGATATGTCTTCTGGATAAATCAGGATTGAATCCGAGTTCCTTATATTCAGCCTGTCTTAAGGCTTCCCAGTAGGCATTTTTCTTTGCGTAAAACTCATGATAACCATGCGTCTGGTCTTTACATATTTCATGGAAAATCCTGTGTTCTTCAAGTGTCCCGAATCCACGAAGGCAGCAATCATCTCCTTCGAGGTTTGTGCCTTCTAACACCTTTTCTAAGAGGAGCCTGTATTCATGTCTCTTCTGTATCAATTCAACCGCTGTGTACTTTTTAAGGTCAATTAATTCTATGCCATTTTCGTTTGCCCAGGAAATTATTTCAATGTTTTCTTCGTCACTATTTGAATTAACGATTTTTAGAAGAGGATTCAAACCACATTCTGGATTGCTATCGAGATACCAGCTTGAATTCATATCCATCTTTATTACCCCTTGAATTTATAGCAAAAACCCTGGTTCACAATCAGACCGTAATCGGTAATTTGATACTTCAGTATTCCTTACCTTTACATTGGTGCTGCAGAGTAGAAAAATGTATTTGAACCAGAGCTGATAGAGAGGCAGTAAGATAGAAGGCAGTAAAAATATAACATTTAAATTCTGTTTTGTAACAAGCTTAATAGAAGGAAAAAGTAGTCTTTTTTTAAGTGCCTTGATGTGTGATTACTTAACATTCAATATCATGATGCATTATTTCACATTTTTCTTTTAGTGATTGTCACGATGCCAGGCGGTGTTTCCATGCATACCATACGATTAGTACAGAAGCTATGGCTGCTGAAAGCGTCATCAGTGCTCCGCCCCAGTATGCAGACTGTGCAGCTTCGATTACGCTGAAGAACCACAGGACAGCAAAGGCTACACCCACGATGATATTTAGCCAGCGGTTCAGCGAATGTTTCAAAGTAAGGGATAAAAAAGCCATAATCATTGGAACCAGCATTAAGATTGCAGAGAATAGTATCATACCCGGGGTTATTTCCTGGTCTTCTGCCATTCCTGCCATTAATTGTGCTAAAACACCCGGTTCCATAAGAACTATTATCTGATGAGCCAGAAAAGCGATTGATGCAAAGAGCCAGAGCACTGAAACTTTTATCTTCCAATCTTCCAAAACTTCTGCCTCCTTAGAGGTTTCTTAAAGTACTTTGTCTGTTAACTAATTTCTCTATTGTATTTCTTCTACTTTTTGCATACAATTTTTATTTTACTTGTAAGTGATTCTCTTTATTACGTATGCAGGATGCTTGGAGAATTGCCACAAAAAAATGCCAAAATAAGATAAATGATTCATGTTTATTGTAAATTTTATACAAAGCGTTTGAAACAGTATACATTAGAAAATATTATCAAAAAATTTAACGTTTCAAAGGTGTTTATACATTTCCTTGTGTACTACTATAAACTGAAAGGCGATTAGTAATGGAAAAGCGTTACCTGAGATATTCTGATGGTCGATATGAAGCAGACATTGACATCACTGTAGAAGAATGGAAATCAATGCTTCAAAATCCAAAGATTTTTGGACCTAAATATTTGGATATGATTTTGAAATGGTACTACGAAATTGATCATCGAGCTACGAGTCAAGCAATAATGGCAAAGTATCCATCTGAGTTAAAAGGTACTCCATACAATGGATACGTCATTGGTTTAACTAATAGAATTATCAAGTACCTTAATCGATTTGAAGTAATCGGAACGCAAGGTAATGAATCAAAATTCATTGTACCATTTGAAGGGTGGTATGAAGACTACAAAGAGGGTAACCATTTTGTTTGGAAGGTAAGAGACGAGTTAGTCCAGGCAATAGAAGAGCTCGGTATCGTAGACGAAAAAAAGTTTCAATCTGAAGAGGAAGAGCTTACAAGTTACCCTATAGAAAATAGGCAAGATGGCAAAATTATAATGCGTTATACTACTCAATATGAACGAAATCCAATAAATCGGCGTAACGCTATTAAAATACATGGAACTGTATGCCAGGGATGCGGGTTTGATTTTGAAAAGGTATATGGTGAAATAGGGAAAGACTATATTGAAGTTCATCATTTAAAACCACTCTATGAAAGGGAAGGTTCCGTTCCAATAAATGCTGAAACAGATTTAATCTGTTTTTGTGCTAATTGCCATCGTATGATTCACAGAAGAAAGGATAAAGTCCTATCTCTAAAAGAATTACAAAAATTATTGTTAGCAAACAAAAGTTGAGCGTTTGGAAAATAAAGAATAATGTGAAAATTTTTTGAGATTATTCCAACGTGTTTGCTAGGAAGTATTGAAAGCCTCAGCATAAAAAGAAAATGTTGCCATTTTGAATATCCTGTTAGACCTGACTATTCTGGTTGAGTGCATGCATTCTCGGCTCTTAAGAAAAATTCTTTTCATATTTAGGGAGAAGCCTTAGTTTCTCATTAAAGACTTTTTACATCGTGTACAAATTTTTCTGATCCTTAAGAAGTTAGATTCAAAATGGATAGAACAGGGATGGTATTTATTTAGATAATTAGGTATCCGTAACCTGTTTGGTTTTTTGAGGAAACTCTTTTTTGTAATTCCCAGCTGAAGACTCCTGCCTCTTCTGCGCTGGCCCTTCCAAAGCTTTTACCCAATCTTCTCCATCCCATTTTTTCCAGTGCATCATTATCATTGCACGGGTTAACAAAAGTTCTTCTCCAGAGTCAATGAGACCATTTCCATTCTTAAGCCCGTGTTCGAAAGTATATTTAAGGCGTCCGGAGTACCATTCCAGGAATCGTGAGAATGCTTCGAATTTTGGGATCCTCAGATTTTTCATATAGAATTCGATACAGATTTCTTGCAGCTGGTCCTGTCTCGGCAGCCAGATATAATTAACAGAATTGTTTCCGGGCTGAAGTAAGACCTCAACTTTTTCAAAGGCAGGGTTATAAACAAAATCACCGGGCTGGAATACCCATTTTTTCTGGATTTCCTTTGCGAGTGAGCACATTCTGATGTATTTCTCTGATGTATCCGTATTAACCAACCTCAGAATGAATTATAAGTAATAGGCTAAAAGGAGTACCTGAGCTGGGTGAAAGTATTAAACTCAGATGATTCATATAATAGGTCTTCTTTTTCACAGTAATCAATAGATTTGTCAATAGATTTGTGCTTGACTTATTACGGCACTATCAAAGGCTTTTCAGGAAAAAAGGAGAAAATCATGAGAGTAAAGGTTTGTGGAATTAAAAGGGTTGAAGATGCTATTATGGCTGCATACTGCGGAGCTGATGCGGTTGGACTGGTGGTGGGACAGAAGCATAATTCGGACGATTTCATTGATAAACATTTAGCCCAAAAAATCGTGAGAGAATGCCCGCCTTATACTTCACCGGTTCTGGTTACGGAACTGGATGATGCTGAAGGAATCTCTAACCTTGTGCATGAGACAGGTGTTACTTCTGTTCAGCTGCACTCTGATTGTACAGTCGATTGTATCATATTACTGCGTAAAAGATTTCCTAATATAAAAATAATCAAAAACTTTCATGTTACCGGTCCAGGAGTTATTCACGCTATGAAGCCCTTTGAATCCGTAGTAGATGCTTTCATTCTGGATACTCTTGATTTAGCAAATGGTAAGGTAGGTTCAACAGGTTTGGTTCATGATTGGAGCATTAGTAGAAACATCGTTAAAGAGGTATCAAGGTCGGTTATCCTGGCAGGAGGTCTGACTCCGAAAAATGTTGGAGAGGCTATACGGTTTGTAAAGCCATATGGTGTAGACGCCAGTTCCGGACTTAAAGACTCTGCTGGTTTCAAAGACGAAATAAAAGTGGCTAATTTCATACATCGTGCAAAACATGAATTTTTCAAAGTAAGAAATTTATCTTTAGATAGTTAAGCTCAGTCTTTAGAAGAGAAATCAGGATTTTGAAAAAATACTGGGTTTAGAATAAAATTTTGGCTGCTGAATAAAATTCAGGCTTTTTGGAGACGCTCGCAGGTAATAGCTTTATGTGCTTTCTTTTTCCTGGCGGCTTACATTTTATTGAGCATAAAGGGAAACTGTTAACAATTTTCCTGGCTCTTTAACAATCCTCCTGGCTCTGCAGGTTTAAGCCCGGGATTGTAATTTTCAGTTCTTATGAACTCCTTACTTTCCATAGCTCCACTATCAAACCAGCTATAACTGAAAATCTGCAAGGAATCTGAAGTAACTGAACACTATCAGAAAAACCGGATGCATAGCCTTCCGGCAAACTGTCATTTGAATCTTTTGAGAATTATTATATTTAATGGTTTATATACAAATAGTGCCTATAGATTATTGCAGTGGATAAACTGCAGGGAAGAAAATCACTGGTATGGGTGTGATGAAAAAATGAAGACTTTAACAATAAAACTATATGATAATGTAGAAGAACTCTCTAAAGCTGGAATAGCCGTTCCTGAAGATATTCCTATAAGTAATGAAGATTTTGAACTGGATATTGTGATGTTTGCAGAAATATACGAACTTATCCAGGTTGAACGTATTGGAGATGATATTACACTCCACTATCTGGATAGCGGGGTTCCAAATAGTGAGTTGTCCTGATTAAACCGGATAATCCGGGTTTTCTTTGTTCCTGAGGATAATCCGGGTTTTCTTTGTTCCTGATAATGTGCTGCATATATTCAGGGAAGAAGAGCCTGGTTTCTTATAATGGGCTCTTTTGTGCCATTTACAGGCTGTCTTAACCATTGAGAAGTCAGATTAAAGTGAACAGGACGAGGATAACATTCAATGAAATAATTGGATGCCTGTAATTTGAATGATAACATTTAGCGAAGTAATTGAATGCCTAAGTAATTAAATGTCTGTAACTTTAATGTCTGTAGTATGTCTGGATTTCAGGGAAACCCCTTTTCGACAATAGAACTCCGTGGTCACAGGAAAACTTCTATCCACATAGTCAACTGGCAGGCTGGAACTGTCTAACTTAAAAGCAGAAAAAAATTTAGGAATACAATTCGACAGCAAATAATGTTAGTCTTCAACACAAAAAAAGAAGAAAAATGAAGTTACACTTCATCTTCAAAAGCTTACAGAACGGCAGTCTACAAGAAGTATAACAAGTTCGGTTTCAAGCATCTGTTCTAAAAGTTCACTTTCTATATAATCATACTGTAAGCCAATATTAACAAGCCGTTTGTATGTGGTATCGTCCACATATGCGATATCTAACCTTTTTAATACATCGGCTATTGCATTTTCTACTGTTTTGTCTTCCAGTTTTAAACCCCCTTTTTAACTATTTCTCAGTACTTATATGCTTTACCCTCTGAGGCAGGACTGGGGCGTTGAAAAAAACCAATTGGCATGAAAGTGCTCTCAAGTACTTTCATTTTTTGGGCATGTTATTCGAAGAATATCATGTGCTTTTTTTGTGTTCTTACCCTGATTTTACACGTTACAGGGCAAAGCGTCTATCTGGTGAATTTATTCAAGCACTATTTAAGAAATTGTCATTTGAACAATGATAGAAAATATTTTTATCCAGCGGAAGTCGCATTTATACAGTAATCCAGAGGTCATATTGTGATAGATGAAGTAATAAAATCGAATCAAAGGGATAACAAACAAAGCAGGACTCTCATTAAGGAAAATGCAATGCTTTCAAAGGAAAACTGGTTTATTACCGGCTCTGCAGTGGTTCTGTTCATTGTCAACAACATCTTTTTGGGTGCCTTCCTCTCAAAGATGCCTGGTGGGTCAGCCGCAGGCATTACCACGATCTATGTTATTTCGTTAGTAAGCCTGGTCATCAGAAAATTCAAATCCGTCACCATGGTCTACATGGTATATGGGTGTATTGGGATTCTAAGCCACTTAATGGTTGGTGACTGGATATACATTCCTAAGGTTGCGGTAGTAATAATAATTGCAGTGATATTCGACTTTTTCCTGCATGAAAGCAGTTACAGAATTACT
Organism: Methanosarcina hadiensis; assembly: GCF_046529725.1. Classification (GTDB taxonomy): domain Archaea; phylum Halobacteriota; class Methanosarcinia; order Methanosarcinales; family Methanosarcinaceae; genus Methanosarcina; species Methanosarcina hadiensis. Next base: position 924,819 of record NZ_CP136241.1, read on the forward strand.
TCATTTATTTTCGGGTTTGCACTATTTGTTTTCTTATTAAATTTAGCTGATTATGGTTTATCATATCTTTTTGGGTATTTTACAAAACCTGTAAACATAAAGGACATGATTCTCTCTCTTGTCTGTGGATATGCAGGGATAATTTGTGCATTCGCCACATATAATCACCTGCAAAAACCATAACTGCAGGAGAATTACAGATCGAAAATCTCAAGCTATTTTAAGTCCTTTAACCGGAATTCCAAGCCACCTAAAAACTTTTCAAAACATCTGGGAGGAGAGTTTGTGACCGGAAAGGTTTGAAGAATAATCCTGGAAGTTTTTAGAATCTCTGCTGAAAGCGTGGATTCATGTGAGCAACTATTGTTACAGATCTATTTCTCCGGGTCTCCTGAATCCAGCACTCTCCTGGTAAACATTCAACCCGGTGAGTATTTGATATTGATATTCGTGACTTCGTTGACAGGCGCTCTTTTTACAGATTTTCATGCACTGCCATTACTTATGTTTGATATTTTTTAGTTTTGATGAATCATGCCACGTTCCTAAGAAAAGTTAATATGAGAAAAGTTATATCCAAGCCTCGCGTTTACGAAACCATGAAAAAAAAGTTTTCCAATAAAATCCTTATTATTGGTTATGGCTCAGTTTCACAGTGTACACTCCCCATCTTACTTGACAAACTCGATGTTCCGCTTGAAAACATTACCTTAATTGATTTTGAAGACAAATCAAAGGCTATGAAAAAATATACTAATCAGGGACTGACTTTTGTCCGTGAAAAGATTACCCCTAAAAATCTGGATCAGGTCCTGTCACAATATATGGAAAATGAAGGCATGATCATAGATCTTTCATGGAATATCGATGCCAATGACATTATTAAGTGGTGCCATGACCACAATGTGCTGTACGTTAACACTTCAGTTGAAGTATGGGACCCTGAAGAGGGATTCTTGACTCGAAGTTTATTGGAAAAATCACTCTATTTACGGCAAATGAAATTGCTTGAACTTTCCCGTGACTGGAAAGACGCGCCTACTGCTGTTGTTGACCACGGCGCAAATCCCGGCCTGATAACTCATTTCGTAAAGCAGGGATTGCTGGATATTGCTGCCCGCACCTGCGCTGACAAAAAAGTCTCTCTTGAAGAGGAACAGGAAATTGCCCTTCTTGCAAAAAACAGGGATTTTGCCCGCCTCGCTCAGAAGCTGGAGGTCAAGGTAATTCATTGTAGCGAACGTGACACCCAGGTAGCAAATCGGCCAAAAGAGGTTGATGAATTTGTAGGGACATGGAGCATTGAAGGATTAAGAGAAGAAGGGACTGCTCCTGTCGAAATAGGCTGGGGAACGCATGAGAGCAAACTGCCGCCTCTGGCTCACATACCTCCTAACGGATCGAAAAATATGATTTTTCTGCCCCGGATGGGCATCAATACATGGGTCAGATCCTGGATACCGGACGAAGAGATTGTAGGCATGGCAATCCGCCACGGCGAATCATACGGCCTTTTGAAAATGTTAACCGTGTGTGAAAATGGCAATGCGGTCTATCGGCCTACCGTACACTATGCTTATATGCCCTGTCATGATACACTCTCATCCCTTTGTGAATTGCGAGGCAGGAATTATGAGCTTCAGCCCAGGATCAGGATTATGAGAAATGAAATCGTATCCGGTGAGGATGTTATGGGTGCACTCCTTATGGGACATTCTTATAATTCCTGGTGGACCGGGAGTGCATTGGGCATTGAAGAGGCAAGGTCCCTTGCTCCGGGTCAGAATGCTACTACTGTTCAGGTAGCTGCAGGCATTGTTGCTGCCATACTCTGGATGCTTGAAAACCCGCGAGAAGGTATTAAAACGCCTGAAGACCTGCCTCACGATTTTGTCCTGGACATTGCCAGACCATACCTCGGAAAATTCATTTCCATACCTTCGGACTGGACGCCTCTTAAAAACCGCAAAATATTCTTTAAAGAAAATCCAGCCGTGAAACACAATCCAGATCCATGGCAATTCGAAAATTTCCTTTTCGTAGGGTAATTATGAGTGGATGTCTAAATTCAAACCATTTTCATATTTGAATTGAGAATTGACTTTGAATCTGGACTGCAAGCTTATTACATGGACCTGAAGCCTGTCAAAAAAGCCAGTAATGCGTATTGAAAATTTACATTAGGTGTATAATATCAAATCAGTTATACCAAATCAGTTGCGGTTTCGCATTCCCTGTTGTAAAATTACAACAGGCAACCATTTTTTGGCAGGATCTTTTCTTTTCAGTAACTTACATCCATAAAAGAAGATTGGATCTAATCATTTGAAATAAAGACTGATTATAAGATTAGTCCAATCCTTTGAATGAAGATTAATTATAAGATTGGATCTAATCCTTTGAAATGAAGATTAGTTATAAGATTGGATCCAATCCTTTGAAAATATCCTCATGAGTGAAGTCTTCTCTTATGAATATTCACCTGATTGAAGAACGCGTTTCACCTGTGAGTTTAATTTTTCAGCCAATGGATCCGAAAATCGCTTAATTTTGGATTGGGATCATCGGTCTTTGCCTTTACATTTTTGAGGGACTTAAATTCCTTTGAAAGCATTCCCAGAACCATCACCAGCATTATATACTCCGAAACTGGTGACGCATACCAGACTCCATCCAGGCCGAAGAAAATCGGGAGGATGAAAAGCAGAGGAAAAAGTAAAAAGTAAATCTTTCCCAGATTAATAAATAGTGCTTCCCTTATTTTATTTATCGACTGGTAATAAATGGCAGTGAGCAGGACAGTACCTTCAACTAGTAACGAGAGCATGAAAATATCCATTCCTCTCAAAGTAATATTTAGAAGTTCGGGGTTGTTCCGGCTGAAGATACTCACAACGTTTTCAGGGAAAAAGTGCAGCAGCAAAAATCCGAAAACTCCTATAAGGATACAGGAAAACATTGTCAACTTCAGGGTTTTTGAAACCCTTTCATAGCAGCCAGCCCCGTAATTGAAACCTATGATCGGCTGCACTCCCAGAGCTATCCCTTCAAAAAGCATGTAGAAGACTGAACAGATATATCCTATGATGCCATATGCTGAGACCACAAGCTCAGAACCGTATCTGAGCAGCATGTAATTGTAGGCAAAAAGAGCAAGAGCCAGTGATAACTGCATTGCAAAGGATGGAAGACCTGCTTGAAGAATCCGGGTCAAAGTTCTGATTCTAAACCGGATATATTTAAGCCTGAGCCTCAACTTTGCCCTGCTTCCAAAAAGGTAATGCATCAGCAGTGCTGCTGGCAGGGCAAATGAAATAACTGTCGCAACGGCAGCTCCTTGCATTCCCATGCCCATACGCATGACTAAAAGGTAGTTAAACATGATATTTGCAACTAATGCTGCAACCATTATTTTCATGCAGAGCTTTGGGTTTCCGTCATTTCTTACAAGAGGGTCAAGGGCAAGAGAAATGACCATAAAAATCGAACCCGCGAAAATAATTGTCAGATACTCACTGGCGAAAGTGAGGGCAGGCCCGGTTGTCCCGAGAATGCTGATTGAGGTTTCACAGAAGACTAAACCGCCTATAGTCAAAATGAGTCCTGTAAGAAGGCATAGGAGGAAAGCATTGTGAGAGATATCCAGGGCTTCCTCAGTATTTCCCCTGCCAAGTTCCAGAGCTGTAAGACTGGACGAGCCAACACCGATAAGTAAACCAATTGCAATTATCGCCACATAAAGAGGAGAGGCAAGGGTAATCCCTGCAAGACCACAGCTTCCTATCACATTTCCTATAAAAAAGCAGTCGATTATTTCCTGTAGGCCAGCAGTGACAACTCCAACAACCGCCGGGAACCCAAATTTCCATAACAGATTCAAAATATTCCCGGACCTCATCTCTTCATCGCTTACCATACAAAGTCCTCAGCTCACAATGAAGCCGTAAGTTCAGGATCATGTTATCGTATTTCCCATATTCCGGGGTTTCGCTTTGATATTCGTATCCAGGTTCGGCATTCATTCTCTATTTACTCTGTACCGGGACAATGACAGAGAATACTGATGCCTTTAAGTGACAGTTCTTAATTTGATCCGGATTTGAGCTGTTTTTTTCGATTTACATCCCACCGATAGATAAACTGAATAAATCACTTTAAGTATTATATCTTCAGATCATCTTATTTAATTATTTCCACAAGTATTGGGTGCGGAACCGGGGCTATGATAATCCGCTACCCTTTGCCAGCTTCTATTTTAATGTTTTCATCTCCGGAAAATCTGCCATACATTTTTTCATAATTTCATACTTTGCAATATATCACTCATAATTTCTTGAGTGTGCCCCGGCAGCCGCAGATTTATGGAAAAATGCCATACAAAAACCACTGGTATTCGGCAGAGATTTATAGCACGATAACAAAAAATGGTATTTAACTATGAAATAACTATGAAAAAAGAGTAATAGAAGTTGAAAAGAAGTAGCGGTAAAGGCGTGAGAAATCAATGAAAAGAAAGAAGAAAACTAAACCCTTCTTAGATTGAAATATCTACAGCCTCACCATTTAAACATGCCACCACAACAATTGACCACATCAATGAAGCTGTCATACGTTTTATCAGGGCAATTCTCGAGTCCGCCCATTACATAACCCGGAGAATTATAATCTCTGGCTGCTTCAATAAGCTGTTCCTTTGCCACAGGATAATCCAAACATACAAAGGGCTGTACAATATTCTGAATCACATCTACTGCGCCGGTTGCATCGCCCGCATTGAGGTATTGTCTTTCCGGAATGTACGAGAGGGCTTGAACGACATCTTTTCGGACATCAG